>NZ_JADGHH010000225.1 GCF_019689535.1 Pigmentiphaga sp. | reverse complement strand
GCCCGGCGCACCGATGCGCGCCCGATCGCCGGGGCCGGCGTGCCGGCCGCGGCCTGCGCTGGACCTACCCTGTCGCCAGCCCAGGCGGACCAGAGAGAGCCCCTTCCCGGCTCTCGCGCCCGCAACAAGAAAGTCCGGGATCCCCTATGATGACGGTTGCGAATCGGCGCTCGGCGCCATGACCATGTCGATACTATGAGCCAAGAGAAACACGCGAAAGTCCTCATCCTCGGATCGGGGCCTGCCGGCTATACAGCCGCCATCTATGCTGCTCGGGCCAATCTCTCGCCCATGCTTATCACCGGGGTGGAACAAGGCGGGCAGCTCATGACCACCACCGAGGTGGATAACTGGCCCGCCGACGTCAACGGCGTCCAGGGCCCGGAATTGATGCAGCGCTTCCAGCAGCACGCGGAGCGCTTCAACACCGAGATCGTCTTCGACCACATCCATACGGCACACCTGGGCCAACGTCCCTTCAAGCTGGAAGGCGACTCCGGCACTTATACTTGCGACGCCCTCATCATCGCCACGGGAGCGTCGGCCAAGTACCTCGGCCTGCCCTCCGAAGAGGCTTACAAGGGCCGCGGCGTCTCGGGCTGCGCCACCTGCGATGGCTTCTTCTACAAGAACCAGGACGTCGCCGTGGTGGGCGGCGGCAACACGGCCGTCGAGGAAGCCCTGTATCTGGCCAACATCTGCAAGACGGTCACGCTCATCCACCGCCGCGACAAATTCCGCGCCGAGCCCATCATGGTGGACAAGCTGAACGAGAAAGTGCAGGAAGGCAAGATCATCCTCAAGCTCTTCAATGAATTGCAGGAAGTCCTGGGCGACGACTCCGGCGTCACGGGGGCGCGCATCCGGAACAACCAGACGGGAGAAACGGAAGACCTCGCCGTCAGCGGCATATTCATCGCCATCGGCCACCAGCCCAACACCGGCATTTTCAAGGGCCAACTGGAGATGAAAGACGACTACATCGTCACTCGCAGCGGCTTGAACGGATTGGCCACGATGACCTCGGTGCCGGGCGTCTTTGCCGCCGGCGACGTGCAGGACCGAATCTACCGCCAGGCCATCACCAGCGCTGGCACGGGTTGCATGGCAGCCCTTGACGCGCAGCGATGGCTGGACGGTGAAATGGTTTGACCCCCGGGATGGTTTAACCCCAAAGGGAGCCCCACGAGCGTTTCGCGCGCCCCGCCGCGCGGGCGGGCCGGCGCGGCCTGCGCACCGGCGCCCCTCGGAGGAAGGCGACGATCGTGTCTCGTACCAAGCGAATCCAGACTAGCCAAGGATGCAGCGGTCCCGGTGCGACCGCATCCTTCCCAGGGACTCGTGCGAAACGCGTCGTGGGAAGCCTGTCGGACCTCAAGACGCTGCAACGGGAACTGAAGGCCCGGCGGGAGGCGGAAGAAGCCGCCGAACGCGAAGCCCGGCGCCGCGAGCAGGCGGCCCGCCTGGCGGCGGCGGAGTTCCGCACACTGGTGGGTGAGGTCGTGCCGCTCAAGCCCAACGGCCGGATCGACCCGACACCGCCACCGCCGCGCCCCCTGCCCTACAAGCGCTGGGAGGACGAGTCCGAAGTGCTACGGGAATCGATCTCGGACGACTACGGCGCCGACTGGCTCATCGACACGGACGACACGCTCTCCTACCGGCGCAATGGCCTGGGCCAGGACGTGGTGCGCAAGCTCCGGCGCGGCCAGTGGACGGTACAGGCGCAGCTCGACCTGCACGGCCACCGCGTAGACGAAGCTCGGGATGCACTGGGAGAGTTCCTGCGCGCATGCGTTCGCCAGCAGATGCGCTGCGTACGCATCATCCACGGCAAAGGGTTGGGCTCAAAGAACCGTACCCCCGTCCTGAAAGAAAAAGTACGGCGATGGCTTGTGCAGAAGGAAGAGGTGCTCGTTTTCGTCGAGGCCCGCCCCAATGACGGCGGCTCGGGCGTGGTGCTCGTGCTGCTCCGGGGGCAGGGCCGCTCCGCCTGAGCCGGCGTCCCTCACGGCTTGGTCGACGTAGAGGTCATTGTTTCGGGGACGAAGTGCGCGGGCGTATCGTCCCGTCGCTTCTGGCGCCACTCCATGACCGTCTTGAGGACCAGCGTCAGCATGGCCATGCAGGCGAGCAAGGCCGCAGCGGTGAAGGCCGCGGCGCTCTTGTAATCATTGTTCAGCTGCTCTACCAACAGCGGCAGGGTAAGGGTCTGGTTCATGATGGTGCCTGATACGACCGACACCGCGCCGAACTCCCCTACCGCCCTCGCGTTGGTGATGACGACGCCATAGAGCAGCGCCCACTTGATGTTGGGCAGCGTCACGCGCCGGAAAATCTGCCAGCCCGAAGCGCCCAGGGAAAGCGCCGCGATCTCTTCATCCGCGCCCTGGGCCTGCATCAAGGGGATCAGGATGCGCGCCACGTAGGGAGAAGTGACGAACACGGTCACCATGATGATGCCCGGCCACGCGAACATCAGCTGGATGCCGTGATCGTACAGCCAGCTGCCGAACGCGCTTTCGAGCCCGTAGACGACCAGATAGCACAAGCCCGCGACCACGGGAGACGTGGCATAGGGAATATCGACCAGGGTCACGAGCACCCGCTTGCCGACGAAGTCGTAATGCGTGACGCACCAGGCCAGCAGAATCCCAAATACGAGATTGATCGGTACCGTCGCCAGGGTGGTGAGCACCGTCAGGCCGATCGCATGCTGCATGAAATCTTCGTTCAGGTTCTGCACCAGCAGGCTCCAGCCGCCCGACAGCGCCCGGGAGAAAATCAGCGCCAACGGCACGACGAGCATCAACACCGTAAGCACGATGCCAAGCGCAATCAGCAGCCATTGGTGGATCAGGGTGGGCCGTTTGTTTTTCATGGGAATCAGCGACGGCGCAGCAGCCGCCCTTGCACGACTTGCAGCAAGAAAAGCAGGAGCAACGAGGCGACCAACACCACCGACGCGATGGCGGCTGCCGCCGGATAGTCAAACTCCTGCAAGCGCACGAAAATCATCAGCGAAGTGATTTCCGTCTGGAACGGAATATTGCCGGCAATCATGATGACCGCCCCGAATTCTCCCAGGCTGCGGATAAAGGCCTGCGAGGCGCCAGAGATCAAGGCTGGCACCAGGCTGGGCAGCAGCACGCGCCAAAACGTTTGCCAGCGCGTCGCGCCCAGCGTGGCGGCCGCCTCTTCGTATTCCGGTTCGAGATCCTCCAGCACCGGCTGGAGCGAGCGCACGATGAATGGAAGGCTGGTGAAGATCATTGCGACCACCAGCCCCGGATAGGCGTAGGAAATCTTGATGCCCAAGGGGGCGAACCACCGTCCCAGCCAGCCCTCCGGCACGAACAAGGCCGAGAGCGTGATCCCCGCCACCGCGGTGGGCAGCGCAAATGGCAAATCGACCAGTGCGTCGATCACCCGCCTGCCCGGAAACTCGTAGCGGGAAATGATCCACGCGAGCACGAAGCCGATTCCCGCCACGATGACGGTCGAATAGAACGCCCCGGATACCGTGACCTTGTAACTCTGCACCACGCGGGGATCCGTGATCGCCCGCCAATACTGCTCCCAGGTCATGTCGCTCACGTAGAGCAACAGCGCCGAGAGCGGAATCAGGATGACCAGGCTCAGGTACAAGACCGAAAAGCCGAAGCTCGGGACGAAGCCGGGCAGGACGGGCGGGCTACGGAAGAAACGGAGCGACGAATTCACGGCGTAGGCGGCTGGAGCGTGTGGCGGAAGCGAATAAGCGCGGCCTCCCTTCGGTAGGCCGCGCTCTTGCGGAGGCATTGTACGGCACCGGCCCGGCGGCCGGCGCTCCCTCGATCAACGCTTGGCCAGCAATTGGTCGAGCACGCCGTTGGAGCTGAAGTGGACCTTGGTGATGTCGTCCCACGAACCGAGCACCTTGGTCGGATCGATCAGCCGCACCTTGGGATAGCGATCGGCCACGACCTTGGCGACGTCAGGATGATGAACGCGGTAGTTGAAGGTGGTCAGCAGCAGCTGGATTTCGCGGGTGTACTGATAGTTGAGGTATTCCGTCGCGAGCTGGCGCGTCCCTTTTTCGTCCACGACCTTGTCCACGACGGCCACCGGGAACTCGGCCAGCACGGAAACCGGCGGCACCACGATTTCGAAACCGCCCGCCTTGAACTCCTCGCCCTTGGCGATGTTGATCACCTCCGACTCGAAGGTCAGCAGCACGTCGCCCTGCCCGTTCTGGGCGAATGCGACCGTCGCGCCGCGGCCGCCGGTGGGAAAGTTCACGACGTTGTGCAGCAGCTTGCCTACGAACTGCTTGGTCTTTTCCTCATCGCCGCCGAATTTCTCATTGGCGTACAGCCAAGCGCCAAGGTAGGTGTACCGGGCATTGCCCGAGGTCTTGGGATTGGGGAACACCAGCTTCACGTCGTCGCGGACGAGATCATCCCAACCCTTGATGTTCTTGGGGTTGCCCTTGCGCACCAGGAAGGCGATCGTGCTGTAGTAGGGCGAGCTATTGTTGGGGAAGGCTTTTTGCCAATCCTTGCGCAACAGGCCCCGCTTGGCGAGGATGTCCACGTCGGTCACCTGGTTGAACGTGACCACGTCCACTTTCTTGCCCTGGATGATGTCCTGGGCTTGGCGCGACGTGCCGGCGAACGACTGGTCGATCTTGACGTCGTGGCCGGTTTTTTCCTTCCAATATGCTTGGAACTTGGGGTTGATCGCGGCGAACACCTCGCGCGCCACGTCATAAGACGCGTTCAGCAAAGGCTTGTCCTGGGCTTGCGCCGTCCCGGTCGCGGCAACGAGTAGCGCGGCCGATGCTGCCGCAAGCACGATGATCTTTTTGAACATGAAACGGCGTCCTAGGTCTGGTTTGTGAATTCGAGAAACGAGGACGCAACCGTAACAAATTCACATATGCAACCAAACCATATATTCATCATTTTTTCATAATCAAAAGAAATATGCCCCCCCTACACTGGGCTCATGTACTTGGCGCGCGGCCGCATGGTGAACCCTGCCAGCCGT
>NZ_JADGHH010000224.1 GCF_019689535.1 Pigmentiphaga sp. | reverse complement strand
ATTTTTTTATAAGAGACAGTTCCAAGGATTACCTATGGTGGTGATTCGTATGTCTCGCGGCGGTTCGAAGAAGCGCCCCTTCTACAACCTCGTTGCTGCCGATTCGCGCAACCGTCGCGATGGACGCTTCATCGAGCGCGTAGGGTTCTATAACCCGGTCGCCTCGGAGGGTGAAGAAGGTCTGCGTATCGCGCTCGACCGCATCGAGCACTGGACCAAGCACGGCGCCCAACTGTCGCCGGCCGTGGCCCGCCTCGTCAAGCAATACAGCGCCAAGGTCGCTTCGGCTGCTTGATCGCCGTGTCCACTGCGTCCACGGCCTCCGGGGAGCATCCCGCCGACCTCGTCGAGGTCGGGCATGTTACGGAAGCCTACGGAATCCGCGGCGGACTCAAGATTCAGCCGTATTCGGCGCAGTCCGATGCCTTGCTGGGCACCCGCTCCTGGTGGTTGCGCAAGGGCAGGGAAATCCGGCGCGTCGAGGTCCTCTCTGCCAAGCGGCACGGTGCGTCGGTGACAGCCATGTGGTCCGGCGTCACTGATCGTGACCAGGCCCAGGCGTGGAAGGGGTGGACCGTGTTGGTGCCCCGCAGTGAATTTCCTCCCCTTGCCGAAGGCGAGTTCTACTGGGTAGACCTGATCGGCTGCGAGTTGATCGGCAAGGGAGAGAACGGCGAGGACCGCTTGCTGGGTTCGGTGTCGCATGTCAGCGACAATGGTGCCCATGCGGTGTTGCACGTGGCGCTCGTCGTGCCGGTGGCCCTGGGTGAGTCGTCCCAGCCCCTGCTGGATGCGAAGGGCCGGCAACGGGAAACGCTGGTGCCCTTCGTCGAGGCTTATGTGCGCAACGTGGATTTGGACGCGCGCCGCATCGACACCGACTGGCCGGAAGGTTTCTGAGGGCCGGCCATGAGCGGGGCGCTGCGGTTCGACGTAGTGACGCTGTTCGGCGCGATGTTCGACGCCGTCAGCGAGCTGGGCGTGACCGGCCGGGCGCATGCCCAGGGACGATGGGCCTTGCACCGGTGGAATCCGAGGGATTTCACCGTCGACGTGCACCGCACGGTCGACGATCGCCCCTACGGGGGCGGCCCGGGCATGGTGATGCGGGTCGAGCCGCTCGAGAAAGCCGTCCGCGCGGCGCTGGAAGGGCGTGCGAAGGCGGGGTTGCCGGAGACGGAAGTGATCCTGCTCTCTCCCCAGGGCCGCCGCTTCGACCAGTCCATCGCGCAGTCGATGGCGCGCGGTTCGGGGGCCATATTGGTATGCGGCCGCTACGAGGGCATCGACCAGCGGTTCATCGACCGCTGGGTGACGCAGGAGCTCTCGCTGGGTGATTTCGTGCTGTCCGGCGGCGAAATTGCGGCGATGGCGGTCATGGATGCCGTGGTCAGGCTGCTGCCCGGCGTGTTGAACGATGATGAGTCCGCTGTGCAGGATTCGTTCAACGAGCACTTGTCCGGACTGCTGGACTGCCCGCATTACACGCGGCCCGAGGTTTACGAGGGCGAGGCGGTGCCGGAGGTGCTGTTGTCCGGGCACCACGCCAATATTTTGCGGTGGCGCCGCAGGCAGTCGCTGGCGGTGACGCTCAGGAAACGCCCCGACTTGATCGAGGCGGCGCGGGCACGCGGCTGGTTGAGCCGCGACGACGAGAAGTTTCTGTCCGACCTGCAAAGGGAGGACGACCGCTGATCGCTGAGGCGATCAGTTTTGCAGTAGGCCTGCCGGGCATGAGTTCGGCGGGAACACCCATCCTCTGGTGGCGGTGCCAGGAAAAGCAGAACCGCTACGCATGATGGTCATTGGAGATAAACATGGACCTGATCAAAGTCCTCGAGCAAGAAGAGATCGCCCGCTTGACGGCCAATAAGACCATTCCCGAATTCGCTCCCGGCGATACGGTCGTGGTGAACGTCAACGTGGTCGAAGGCAACCGCAAGCGCGTGCAAGCCTACGAAGGCGTGGTCATCGCCAAGCGCAATCGTGGCTTGAATTCGTCGTTCATCGTTCGCAAGATTTCGTCCGGCGAAGGCGTCGAGCGTACGTTCCAGTTGTACGCCCCGACCATCGCTTCGATCGAAGTCAAGCGCCGTGGCGACGTCCGCCGTGCCAAGCTGTACTATTTGCGTTCCCGTTCGGGCAAATCGGCCCGGATCAAGGAAAAGCTCGTACGCAATACGTCGGCTGCCAAGGCTTGATTCCTGCTGTACCGCAATACAAAGGCGCCTCGTACGGGCGCCTTTTTTTTCCCTAGAACCGATGCCTGCGTCCAATCCTCCCGATCAGCGCCATGCGGCTCCGGCCCGAGCCGACGATACGTCCGTGCAAGTCCAGCCCGCGTCCCCCGATGGCCGGCGGGCGCGACCGCCGCAGCGTCCCGGATTCGACCCGGCCGCACAACCCTGGATCGCCAACCCCGGCGGCCTGGACCCGGTGCCGCTCGAGCGGCTCACGCCTGCCGCGCTGCGCCGGCGTTTTGCTGAACCGCCCGCCTGGGAGCCCGATGCGAACGATCCCGAGTCCAAGGGCATGGCAGGGCGAGCCGTGCGGCTGGCGTCGGTGCTGATTCCCTTGGTGCTTCGTCCGGAAGGGATATGTGTCATGCTGACCCAACGGACCGCACACTTGCACGACCATGCCGGGCAGGTGAGCTTTCCGGGGGGGAGGGTAGAAGAAAGCGATGCGTCGGCAACCGACGCCGCTTTGCGCGAAACCGAAGAAGAAACGGGGCTGCCTCGGGGGCTGGTCGAGATCATCGGCCAATTGCCCGACTATTTCACGCGCACGGGATTTCGCATCATCCCGCTGGTCGGCTTGGTTCGCCCGGATTTCTCCCCGCGGCCGGATCCGTTCGAGGTGGCCGAAGTGTTCGAGGTGCCCTTGTCCTTCCTCATGGACCCGACGAATCATCGCCTGCACAGCGCCACCTTGCCTTCCGGCGACGCCCGTACCTACTACTCGATGCCCTGGAAGCAATTCTTCATCTGGGGGGCGACAGCTGGAATGTTGCGCAATCTCTACCAGTTTCTGCGCGCGTAAGGCCGGCGGGCTGGTCGGTCGATGCTGCACATCGGCGCTATGCACTCTAGAATGCGGTCATGAGCTTTTTTGCACTTCTCCTCGCCTTTCTCGCCGAACAGGTCAGGCCCCTGCCCCGCTCGAATGCCGTCCACGAAGCCGCGCGTGCCGCGTGCCGCTGGGCCGGCCATGCGCTGGATGCCGGCAGCCGCGGGTACGCCATCCTCGGTTGGCTGCTGGTCGCCTTGGTTCCCAGTCTTGCCGTGTGGCTGATCGGATCGCTCGCCTGGGCGATTCATCCCGTCCTCGCACTCGTTTTCCATATCGTAGTGCTGTGGTTCACGCTGGGTTTTCGCCAGTTCAGCCATCATTTCACTGAGATCCAGTTTGCATTGGCCCGCGGTGACGTCACGGTGGCACGCAATCACATGCAGGCCTGGCTGCAGGCCTTTCAGGGCAATGCCTCGGCGGACACCATGACCGTCCAGGAGATTTGCCGTACCGCGATCGAAGAGGGGGTGGTGGCCTCGCATCGCAACGTTTACGGCGTGCTGTTCTGGTATGCGGTGTTGCCGGGCGCCTCGGGGGCGGCCTTGTACCGGCTTGCCGGCATCGTCCGCGAAGAGTGGGCCGACCGCACGGATGCTTTCGGGGACGTGGCGCGCGGCGCATTCCGCCTGCTTGACTGGATACCGGCGCGGATGACGGCCATCGGTTTCGCCATCGTTGGCAATTTCGAGGACGCGCTGTATGGCTGGCGCCAACGCGCCGCGCAATGGAAGGACGTACAGCGCGGCGTGGTTGTCGAGAGCGCTGCCGGCGCACTGGGCGTGCGCCTGGCACCCTTGCCTCCCAAGTGGCAGGCCGCTGCGCCCGCCGAGCCTCCCGCGCCGGCGCCTTCGGTCCAGCCGGCGGCGGCCGCGAGCGAATTTGCCGCTGCCGAGGCGCCAGACGAACCCATACGGTGGCCCGATCCGACGACACTGCATGCCGCGGTAGGGCTGTTGTGGCGCGCCGTCGTACTGTGGATGGCCTTGCTCTTGCTTTTGTCTGTGGTGTCCTGGGCGTCCTGAAGCGGTTCCCGAGCGCTTCGTCATGTTGCACTGCATGAGGTCACAACCTCCTGCAGGCGCTATAGTGGGCCGTCTACCGGAGCGGAGGGCCTGCAATGTTCTCTTTCCAATATTCCCCGAATCGCTCTTCCCGAGTACTCGAGGTGGAAATCGATCCCCGCCAGCGCGGTCCTGGCATGTGGGACGTCAATTGCAAGATCTACGAGCAAAGCGACGGCAAGCGCCTGCTGCTCGGTCCGGCGCTGTCGCTGCGCGGGATAGCCGCGGCCTCCGAGGAAGAATGCCTGGACGAGGCCGAGATCCGCATCGCGGACGACATCGAGCACGACCGCTGGTTCAAGCTGTAGCCACAGGGGGCGGCGGGTTACGTAGACGCCGCATCCCGTTACACACGAGGGCTGCCAGGCTGGCGGTCCCCCTTTACAATCGGCCCAGGCATGTGCCTGGAACCGTGACGAAGAGGGGGAAGGTATGAGTATTTTCAAAGCCATTCTCGACAAGATTTTTCCGTCCAGCCATCCCGCGGTTGCCGAAGCGGCCCCGCCCGCGGCGACGCCCACCGCCGCCCCGGCTCCGGCCGGCGCTCCGGCTGCGATGCCGGCCGTGGATGTGGAAGCCATCCTTAATGGACTGGCCGCCAAGCATCCGGAAAAACTGAACTGGAAAACGTCGATCGTCGACCTGATGAAGCTGCTGGGCCTGGACAGCAGCCTCGCGGCCCGCAAGCAGCTGGCTACCGAACTGCACTACAGCGGCGACACCAACGATTCGGCCGCCATGAACATCTGGCTGCACAAGCAGGTGATGCAGAAACTGGCCGAAAATGGCGGCAAGGTTCCCGACGACCTCAAGAAGTAATGCCATGCACCGGCTTCGCCGCCCACGGCGGTGGGGGGGGGGCCCGCGGGGGCGCGCCCGGCGGGGGGGGGGGGGTTTTAAGAATGG
>NZ_JADGHH010000034.1 GCF_019689535.1 Pigmentiphaga sp. | reverse complement strand
GGTTTGGATAAGCCATGTTTTCCCCTCCCATGGGGTGCGGCCACTACATCTAGTGGTGTGCGGCCTGCGAGCCACTAATTCTAGGGGGGTGCAGATTGTACGGCAAGTGTCAAAATGTTGCAGGCGGAGAGAGTCCGCCGCTCGTATAGGTAATTCGGACCTCTGTTTTTAGACAGCCAGCAACCATGCATGTTTCACGCAAGAAGGGGCACGAAGGGCGCGTGAACTGCGGCCTTTGCGATGCGTGAAACAGCGGCTCGGCGTCGGCACGCTCTTGAGCGAGGGCGAGATTCTACAGGTGTCGGGAGCGAGGCGCCCGTTCGGGCGAGCGTGGTTCTCTTATCGACCCAGGGGAATCCCGGCAACGCCGGGACCGGCTCAGGCCAAGCCCATTGCGGCTGTGCCGCAGCGCCCGTCGTGTCGCCAGCGCCGGATCAGGATTGCCCGCCCGGGGGGGGCAATGCGTCCCAGCCGGTCTCCCGGCCATAGCGCTGCCAATCGAAAGCCGGGCCGGGGTCGGTCTTGCGGCCGGGCGCAATGTGCTCGTGGCCGCGCACGGCCGTCAGCGGATACCGGGCGCGAAGGGCAGGCGTGAGCCAGGCGAGCGCGCGGTACTGCGCGTCGGTGAAGGGAACCGTGTCGCAACCTTCCAGCTCGATGCCGATCGAAAAATCGTTGCAACGCTCGCGGCCATCGTGGAACGACACGCCGGCATGCCAGGCGCGTCGCTCGGTGCTCACGAACTGGATGACGGACCCGCCACGGTCGATGAGGAAATGGGCCGAGACCTTCAGGCCGCGCAGGCACCCGAACCAGGGATGGGCGTCGCAATCGAGCGTGTTGGTAAACAGGGACTCGATGTAGGGGCCGCCGAACTCGCCCGGGGGTAGGCTGATATTGTGCAGCACCAACAGCGAGACCTCTGTGCCGGCCGGCCTGTCGTCGACGTTCGGCGAGGGCACGATGCGGACCGCCGGGTGTTCGAGCCAGCCGTGCGGATCGAGCCGGGCGGGCGTGTCGAAAGGCGTCATCTGCCCGGCCCCTTGAGCGAGTGGGCGAGCGTGCAATAGTTGTAGCCCTTGCGCCGGACGGCTTCCGAACTAGGTAAGTGAATGCCGCAATGAGCACAGCGGACCATCCCGTCGGCGGGAAAGCGCGTGGCATCGGCTCGCCGGGCGGCACGGCGCTGGCCTTTCACAGCGCTTCGAGCCGCGATGCGTGCCACCAGCAGCGCGACCAAAATGACAAAAACCCAGAAGAGAAGCTTGCCCATGGGCGAACAGAGTCCTGACGGCGGTTGGCGAGGGCGCTACCCGGTTACTTCTTCAAGATGAACTCGAGCACGAAGCGGGTGCCCGTATAGGCCAGCAGCAGGAACGCAAAGCCGACCAGCGTCCAGCGCAGCGCGATGCGCCCGCGCCATCCCCAGACCTCGCGGCCGAGGAGCAGCGTGCCGAATGTCATCCATGACAACAGCGTGAAGATGGTCTTGTGATCGAGCGGCAGCACGACGCCCGAGAGAGACAGCGAGATGACGATGCCGGTGATCACGGCCAGCGTCAGCAGCACGAAGCCTATCCAGATCAGGCGGAACAGCAGGCGCTCGAGCACCAGCAAGGGGGGCACGGCGTCCAGGAGGCGCGCATACACTCGCGCCGCGTGGCCCCGCTCGGGCGGCGCGCTGGCCGAGATGTCGTGCAGCCGGCGGTCTGCCGAGGCCATCAGCAGCGCGTGCAGGGAGGCGATGGTGATCATGCTGTAGGCTGCCATGGAGAGGGCGAGGTGCACGCGCAGCCAGCCGCTGTCGGCATGGGCGATCACCCGGCCTTCCGGAAACAGTACGACGACCAGCGTGCCGACTGCGCCCAGCGGCATGAGCCAGAGCCGCAACCCGTCGATGGCGACCCAGAGGCTTTCGGCCCAGTAGACGATGAGTCCCAGCAGTAGCGCGGCGGAGATCCCGAGGGCAAAGCCCAGGCGCAAGTGACCATCGCCAAGCATGGCTTGCTGGACCGCGCAGCCGTGCGCGACCAGCACCAGCGCCAGCCCCAGGCGTTCGACCAAGCCCGTCCGGGTTTCGGGGTGCAAGGAGACGGCTCGCCACGCGAGCGCCGTCAACAAGGCGTAACCGGCCGAGGCCAGTGCGTGCAATACAATTCCCATATCCATATGGAAGTGTAAGCGATCCTATTCATGCTCGATAACCTTACCGCCCGGCTGTCCCGCGTCGTCAAAACCCTGAAGGGAGAGGCCCGGCTGACCGAGGCGAATACGCAGGAAATGCTGCGCGAGGTGCGCCTGGCCTTGCTCGAGGCGGACGTCTCGCTGCCTGTCGTGCGCGAATTCATCGCCAAGGTCAAGGAAAAGGCGTTGGGCGAGGAGGTCATGGGCAGCCTGACGCCCGGCCAGGCCTTGGTCGGCGTGGTTCACAAAGAGCTGACCGCCTTGATGGGAGGCGACCTCGGTCCGTATGCGAGCGAGCTCTCGCTGGCCCAGCAGCCCCCGGCGGTGATCCTCATGGCGGGCTTGCAGGGCTCGGGCAAGACCACCACCACCGGCAAGCTGGCGCGTTGGCTGGCCGAGGGCGGCCATGTCCAGAACGGGCGCAAGACCGGCAAGAAGAAAGTGCTCGTGGTCAGCGCCGACGTCTACCGTCCGGCGGCCATCGATCAGTTGAAGACCGTTGCGGCCCAGGCTGGCGTCGACTTCCTGCCTTCGTCCTCCGACCAGGCTCCCGAGGAGATCGCCCGCCAGGCGATCGACCATGCCCGCCGTCATTTCTATGACGTGCTGATCGTCGATACCGCCGGGCGCCTGGGCATCGACGAAGCAATGATGAACGAGATCCGGGCCCTGCACGCCCTGCTCAACCCCATCGAGACCTTGTTCGTCGTCGATGCCATGTTGGGGCAGGACGCGGTCAATGTCGCCAAGGCCTTCAACGACGCCCTGCCGCTCACCGGCGTGGTACTGACCAAGCTCGACGGCGACGCGCGCGGCGGGGCGGCGCTGTCGGTGCGCCATGTGACGGGCAAGCCGCTCAAGTTCGTCGGCGTGTCGGAAAAGCTGGCCGGCCTGGAGCCCTTCCACCCCGAGCGCATGGCGCAACGGGTCCTCGGCATGGGCGACATCCTGTCTCTGGTCGAAGAGGCCCAGCGCGCCATCGACGTCGACGAGGCACAGAAGCTCGCCGCCAAGCTCAAGTCGGGCGACAAGTTCGACCTCAACGACTTTCGCGCCCAGATCGCGCAAATGAAGAATTTGGGCGACATGGGCTCCCTGCTCGAGAAGCTGCCGGCGCAATTTGCGCAGGCGGCGTCGCAGGTCGATGCCAAGCAGGCGAGCCGGCAGATCCGCCGCATGGAGGGCATCCTGAATTCCATGACCGAGCTGGAGCGCAGCAAGCCCGAAATCCTCAAGGCCTCGCGCAAGCGCCGCATCGCCGCAGGCGCCGGTGTCCAGGTGCAGGAGGTCAACCGCCTGCTGTCGCAGTTCGAGCAGATGCAGGCCATGATGAAGCAGATGAAAAAGGGCGGCATGGCCAAGATGATGCGTGCCATGGGGGGCATGAAGGCCCTGCGGGGCATGAAAGGATTGCCCGGCTTCAAGTAAGGAAGAAGAGCGGCAGGCGCGGCGGCAATAACTCAATATATATAGAGAGGGTTCTCTGCGTGTGCACGGTGTCCGCGATATGACGAAGGCGGACTCTCGCGTCGGGGAGGGCGCTGGCGCCTCTCCCACCGGTGGCCCGCACGGGCAGGCCGGGTGGCCCGGGGAGTTGGGGTGGGATGCGTCCGCACCCGGGCGGCTGGTCGTGCGCGGCGACTGGACCCTCGTGCACCATGCCTGGTTGCGTGCGCAACTCGATCGCGTGCAAGCGGAAAACGTCGCTAGCTTGGCGCTGCAGGGACTCACCGCGATCGATACCGCCGGCGCTGCGTTGCTGGTCCAAGCCGTAGGCCCGGAAAAGCTGGCCCGGTGCGTAGAAGCGGAGGCAGGGCTGGATTCCGCCCGCCGTGCATTACTGCTTGCCGTCGCCTCGGCGGCCGCAGATGCGGCCGAAGCGACGACCCCGCGCCGCGAAGGCACGATGCGCGAGCTGCTCGGCCGCATTGGCCGGGCAGCCGAAGTCGTCTGGGCGCACGCGGTCAGCCTCCTGGGGTTCATCGGGTTGACCTTGCAGGCCCTGGCGGCGGCTGCCGTCCGTCCGCGCCGCTGGCGCATTACCGCGACCGTCGCGCAAATCGAGCAGACCGGCCTGGATGCGGTTCCCATCATCGCGCTGTTGACCTTCATGGTGGGCGCGGTCGTGGCGTTCCTGGGCGCGACGGTATTGCGCGACTTCGGCGCGACCCTCTATACCGTCGACCTCGTGGGGTTTGCCTTTCTGCGGGAGTTCGCCGTGCTGCTGACGGCCATCCTGATGGCCGGGCGGACTGCCAGCGCGTTCACGGCCCAGATCGGGTCCATGAAGGCCAACGAGGAAGTCGATGCCATACGCGCGCTCGGACTGGATCCGGTCAATCTGCTGGTCCTGCCGCGCGTGATGGCGCTGTTGATCTCGCTGCCGCTGCTCACCTTTCTTGCCATGCTGACCGGCATCGCGGGGGGCATGGCGGTGTGCGCCATCAGCCTGGACATTCCGCCCGCCATGTTTCTCGGCATCCTGCGCGAGCACCTGGATTTGCGCCATTTCTTCGTGGGCATGGTGAAGGCGCCCGTCTTTGCTTTCATCATCGCCGTCATCGGCTGCCTGGAAGGGTTCAAGGTCGCGGGTAGCGCGCAGTCAGTGGGCGAGCATACGACCTCCAGCGTGGTGCAGTGCATTTTCATGGTCATTTTGCTCGACGCGCTGGCGGCCCTGTTCTTCATGGAGATGGGATGGTAAGCGGGACGCCCCTGGTCCAGGTGCGCGGCTTGGTCAACCAGTTCGGCCGGCAGGTCGTCCATCGCGACCTGGACCTCGATATCTACCGGGGGGAAATCCTTGGCGTCGTCGGCGGTTCCGGCTCGGGGAAGTCGGTGCTGCTGCGCTCTATCGTGGGCCTGCGGCGACCCACCGCGGGCGCGGTCCACGTCTTCGGCCAGGACCTCACTGCCTTGCCTGCCGGGCCGCGCTCGAGGCTGGAGCGGCGCATGGGGGTACTGTTCCAGCGCGGCGCGCTGTTTTCCTCCCTGACCGTGGCGGAGAACGTCGCGCTGCCGTTGATCGAGCATGCCCGGCTGCCACGCGCCGAGGCCGAGCGCCTGGCACGCATGAAGCTGGCGCTGGCCGGGCTTCCGGCCGACGCCGGGAACAAATATCCTGCCTCCCTATCAGGCGGCATGGTCAAGCGCGCTGCACTGGCCCGCGCATTGGCGCTCGACCCCGACCTGCTGTTCCTGGACGAGCCGACGGCGGGCTTGGATCCCATCGGCGCAGGTGCGTTCGACCAATTGATCCTGACCTTGCGCAATGCGCTGGGACTGACGGTGTTCTTGGTCACCCATGACCTGGATACGCTTTATACGATCTGCGACCGGGTCGCCGTCCTGTCGCAGAAAAAGGTGCTGGTGGCCGATCAGCTCGACGTCGTCGAGCGCGTCGCCGATCCGTGGGTGCAGGAATACTTCCAGGGGCCCCGCGCCCGCGCGGCGGCCTATGCTTCGACCCGCGCCGTTCGAATGGATGAATGAGATGGAAACACGCGCGCATCACGTCGTCATCGGATTGTTCGTCCTCGTCGCGGTCACCGCCGGGCTATTGTTCGCGCTGTGGCTGGCGAAGACCCATTCCAACGCCAAGGTTTCTGAATTCGACGTCGTTTTCAATGAGGCGGTGAACGGGCTCTCGGTAGGGAGCGCCGTCATGTACAACGGCATCCGGGTCGGGGACGTCGCCCGGCTGGCACTCGACCCGGCCGATCCGCGCAAGGTCGTGGCGCGCATCCGGATCCGCAGCGATGTGCCGATCAAGGAAGACACGAACGCCCAGCTGCGCCTGACCGGCGTGACGGGCACCGCTGTCATCCAGCTTGGCAGCGGGACGCCGGAGAGCCCGCCCCTGGTCGGCAAGGAAAACGAGGTGCCTGTAATCATCGCCTCGCCGTCGCCTTTGCACCAATTGTTGGCCGGCGGAGAAGACTTGATGCTCAATATCAATGAGCTGGTCGCAAGCTCGCGGCGCATCCTGTCGGACGAGAACGCGCAGCAGCTCACGCGCGTGCTGCGGAATTTGGAAGAGGCGACCGGTGCGATCGCCGCCCAGCGCGAGGATTTCGCCGCACTGGTGCAGAGCCTGTCGCGGGTGAGCCGCCAGGCCGATGAAGCGCTGCAGCGCACTTCCGCGCTGGTGGGCCATGCCGACCGCCTGGTCGCCGAGCAGGGGCCCGTCACGATGACGAGCGCGCAGGAGGCCATGCAGTCCCTGGCGCGCGCGGGCGCCAGCATCGATGCGCTGGTCCAGGAAAATCGCGGCGCGATCAGCAATGGCGCGCAAAGCCTCAACGAGCTCGGCGCGGCCCTGCGAGAGTTGCGCTCGACCTTGGCGTCGCTGCGCACCATTACCCGGCGCCTGGAGGATAACCCGGCCGATTACCTGCTGGGCCGCGAACAGCCCAAGGAGTTCACCCCATGATCCCTGTCCGCCGTGCCGGCCGACTGGCCGCCATCGCTGCGTTGTCGTGGATCGCGGCCTGCTCGGTGTTGCCCGAGCGCCGTGCCGTCGACGTCTATCGCCTGCCGTCGGCATTGACGCCGCCGCCTGCATCCACCAACGGCCGGGGAACGCTGCGGGTGACGATGCCGAACACCACGTATCGCTTGGAAAATCCACGCATCGCCGTCATCGCCGAAGCCAACCGCATCAGCAGCTACGCCGGGGCGCGATGGGCCGACATCCCGCCGGTCATGATGCGCGACAGGCTCACCGAAGCCCTGCGCGCCAACGGTCGATTCCAAAACGTGACGACTTCGGACAGCAACGTTCAGGCTGAACTCGAGCTGGATACCGACCTGAGGGCCTTCCACAGCGAATACCGCGGGGGCGAGCCTTATGCCGTCATTGCGCTGCAGGCGCACTTGGTGGCCCCCGCCTCGCGGCGCATCGTGGCTTCGCGCGCCTTCGAGGTCTCGGAACGGTCGGACGGGACGGGCGTGCCCTTCGTCGTGGATGCCTTCGGCCGGGCGGCGGATGCCGTTGCGCGGCAGGTCGCGGACTGGGCGGCGGCCCAGGAGCGTCCGGCGGAGCCTGCCGTCCCGCTGCGCTGATTCCGGTTCCGGTCAGCCCGCGAAGCGCGGTTCGGGCAGCCCGCGGCAACCGGTGTGGATGGCGAACAGGCCGCCCGCGAGCGGTTCCCGCGACAATTGGTCTCCCAGGCGCTGCGAATGGCTGGTGACGAACATGATGTCCAAGTTGTCCCCGCCGAAGGCGGGGCACGTCGGATTGGACACGGGTAGTTGAATCACGCGGTCCACCTCGCCATCGGGCGTATGCCGGATGACTTGGCCGCTCGCGACCATGGCGGTCCAGAGGCAGCCGTCTTCGTCGATGGCGGCGCCGTCGGGGCGGCCTTTTTGGTGGCTCCAGTCCTTGAACACGCGTTGGCGGGTCACGACGCCGTCGTCCGGGTCGTAGTCGAACGCCCAGATCAATTGACGGTGCGTGTCGGCGAAATACATGGTGCGATCGTCCGGGCTCCAGGCGATGGAGTTGGGCACGACAATGCCTTCCAGTATGGTCCGGCAGCGCAGGTCCGGTTCCAGGCAGTACAGCTTCCCACCAGGAATGCGCTCGGCATCGACCATGCTGCCGACCCAGAAGCGGCCGCGCCGGTCGCATCGTCCGTCATTGAGCCGGTTGCCGGGCAGGTCGGGCTCGGGGTTGAACAGCGGCCGCGGCGGCTCGTTGGCATCGGGATCGTAGGTATAGAACCCCGAGTTGGTCGCCAACAGGAAGCCGCCGTCGCGGCGCATCGCCATGCTACCGATCAGCATGCCTTCGGCGACCCGCCGCGCCATGTGGCGGCCGGTCGCCGGGTCGTAGGACTGAAGCGCCGCGCGGCGCACGTCCACCCACCACAATAGGCGCGTGCGGTCGCACCACATGGGCACTTCACCAAGTATGTCCGCGCCTGCCACTACGCATTCGTAGCGATCTCCCGTCGACGTGCCCATTGCTGCTCCTCCAGTTGGCCACAAATTGTGGATATTATCAACCAGTTAGTTGATCGAATCAATTAATTGGCGAATAATGCGTGCTCGATAATCATCATATACAGAGGGGACGCAGCAAATGAATGGTTCTGGCAGGACTCGGTCGTGGCGCCCAGGCGCAAGTTGGGTGGTTTCCGCGTTGGCGGCATGGGTTGGCATGGCCCCGATGGCGCCGGCCCAGGCGGAAAATTTCCCCGCCCGCACGGTGCAGATCGTGGTGCCTTTCCCGCCCGGCGGCTTGACCGACGGCTTGGTCCGCCAATTGGCGACCGAGCTCGGCAAGAAGTGGAAGCAGAGCGTCGTGGTCGAGAACCGGGGCGGGGGCGGCACGACGATAGGGACGGCGCAAGTGGCACGGGCCGAAGCCGACGGCCATACCCTGCTCTTTACCAGCACGGGATTCGTGACCAACCAGATCCTGATGAAGTCGCTGCCTTATGAGCCTGACGCGCTTGCGCCGGTGGCCATGGGCGGCACGGCCGCCAATGTCTTGTACGTCCACCCCAGCGTCCCGGTGCAGGACGTAGCTGGGCTGCTCGCGTACGCCAAGGCACATCCGGGGGAGCTCAAGTTCGCTTCGACCGGCAACGGGTCTAGTCCCCATTTGACGGCGGAGCTGCTGGCTTCGGAAGCCGGGATCCCGATCTTGCACGTGCCGTACAAGGGGGCCGGCCCGGCCTTGGCCGATTTACTCGCCGGGCACGTGAACGCGATGTTTCACTTCCCGGCTTCGCTTGCCCTGGTCAAGCAGGGGAAGTTGCGCGCCATTGCCGTGGCGGCCGAGGAGCGCTTGGTCGAAGCGCCCGACCTGACCACCTTCCCCCAGGCGGGGCTGCCGGGGGTGGTCTCAGGCAGCTGGTTTGGTTTCTTCGCGCCGGCCGGCACGCCGGATGCCGTGAAGGATCAAATCCACCGTGACGTATCCGAGGCGCTGAAAGTGCCGCACGTGCAGCGTTACATGCGCGATTCGGGGCTGGTCGACACGGGCATGACGCGCGCCCAGTTCGCCGCCTTCATCGCCAACGAGCGCAGCAAGTGGGAGCGAGTCATCAAGGCGCGCAACATCCGGAGCGAATAGCCGGCCCCGTCCCCGGCGGCGCGCTCTCGCGCTGCCGGGGAGGAAGGATTAGTTGGCTTGCCCGAGCTTGGCCAGCACGGCGGACAGGCCATCGGCGGCGGGCACCTTGGATGCAGCGTCTTCGCGCCGGCCCTGGATTTCGATCACGCCGTCCTTCAGGCCTCGGTCGCCGACGGTGACCCGCACCGGCACGCCGATGAGCTCCCAGTCCGCGAACATCACGCCCGGGCGCTCGTCGCGGTCGTCCAGGATGACGTCCACGCCCGCCTGCTTGAGCTCTTTGTAGAGCCGCGTCGCCGTTTCGCGCACTGCCTCGCTCTTGCCCCAGCCTACCGGGCATACGACCACCTCGAACGGCGCCAGCGCACGCGGCCAGATGATGCCCCGGGCATCGTGATGCTGTTCGATGGCGGCCCCCACCAGGCGGGTGACGCCGATGCCGTAGCAGCCCATCTGCATCAGCGCCGGCTTGCCGGTTTCGTCCAGGTACGTCGCCTTGAGCGCCGCCGAGTACTTGGTGCCGAGGAAGAATACGTGGCCCACTTCGATGCCCCGCTGGATGGACAGCGTGCCGGTGCCGTCGGGGGCCGGGTCGCCTTCGACGACGTTGCGCAAGTCGGCGACGAGCTCGGGCTCGGGCAGGTCGCGCCCCCAGTTGACGCCGGTGTAGTGGTGGTCGGCTTCGTTCGCCCCGGTCACGAAGTCGTGCATGTTGGCGACCGTCCGGTCGGCCACGATCTTGACCGGCTTGGCGGTGCCGACCGGCCCGATGAAGCCGGGCACGCAGCCGAAATGCTCGACGATTTCAGCGTCGGTGGCGAAACGGTAGCCGCGGTCGAGGCCGGGGATCTTGCCAGCCTTGATCTCGTTGAGCTCATGATCGGCGCGCAGGAGCAGCAGCCAGATTTGCACGGGCTGGCCGGCTTCCTCCGGCTCGACCGCGAGCACCACGGATTTGACGTGGCTGGTCAGCGGCAGGCCCAGGAGCTCGGCCACCGCCTCGCACTTGGTCCTGCCCGGCGTCGGCACTTTCTGCATGGGCTGGCTGGGCGCGGCCCGCTGGGCAATCAGGCAGGGCGCCTCGGCCAGCTCGATGTTGGCGGCGTACTGGGTGGCAGGGTTGTAGACGATGAGGTCTTCACCCGTGTCGGCGATGACCTGGAATTCATGGCTGCGCGAGCCGCCAATCGATCCGGTGTCGGCCGCCACGGCACGGAAAGTCAGCCCCATGCGGGTAAAGATCCGCACGTAGGCCTCGTACATGGCGTCGTAACTCTTTTGGGCGCCGGCCTCGTCCCGGTCGAAGGAGTAGGCGTCCTTCATCGTGAACTCGCGGCCGCGCATCACCCCGAAGCGGGGGCGGCGCTCGTCCCGGAACTTGGTCTGGATGTGATAGAAGTTCTTGGGAAGCTGGCGCCAGCTGTGGATTTCGTTGCGCGCGATGTCAGTGATGACCTCTTCCGAGGTCGGCTGCAGGACGAAATCCCGCCCGTGGCGGTCCTTGATGCGAAGTAGCTCGGGGCCGTACTGCTCCCAGCGGCCCGACTCCATCCAGAGCTCGGCAGGCTGGACCACCGGCATCAGCAGCTCCAGGGCGCCCGCCCGGTCCATTTCCTCGCGGATGATGCCTTCGATCTTGCGGATCACGCGCAGGCCTAGGGGCATGTAGGTATAGATTCCGCCGGCGAGTTTGCGGATCATACCCGCGCGGGTCATGAGTTGGTGACTGACGATTTCGGCGTCGGACGGGGCTTCCTTGAGGGTGCCGATATGGAACTGCGATGCGCGCATTGCGTTGCTCACGTGTATGGATACGGGTTTGGCCCCCTGGGCCTATAATCGACTCAATTGTATGAGAATCGCTGGGGTGGCTCATGCTGGATCGTGAAGGTTACCGTCCCAACGTCGGCATCATCCTCGTCAACCAGAAGAACGAGGTCTTCTGGGGCAAGCGGGTCAACGAACATTCCTGGCAGTTTCCGCAGGGCGGCATCAAGTACGGCGAGAGCCCCGTCCAGGCGATGTTCCGCGAGCTCCATGAAGAGGTGGGCCTCCGGCCCGAGCATGTCCGGATATTGGGTCGCACACGCGACTGGTTGCGCTATAACGTGCCCGAACACTTCGTGCGACGCGAGTGGAGGGGGCACTACAAAGGGCAGAAGCAGATCTGGTTCTTGCTCCGGATGCTGGGCCGCGACAGCGATGTCTGCCTGCGCGCGTCGCCGCATCCCGAATTCGACGCTTGGCGCTGGAGCTCTTACTGGGTGCCGCTGGATTCCGTGATCGAGTTCAAGCGCGACGTGTACACGCTCGCCTTGAACGAGCTGGCGACGGTGCTGTTCCGCCGCAATCACGAAACCCGCTATCTGCGCCAGCACGTGGGGGCCCACCGGCGCGGCCCGGTCGAGCCGCAGCCGGCGCCTGTCCTGCCTGGGGACGCCCACGAAGGTTGATCTTCCCTACGGGGCCCGGGGCGGGCCGGCGTGGATTCGGGTATCGTCGGGGTTCCGACTCGTAGTGGAAGAGGATGATGCATAGTGATTTCCACGGAAAGCGCTTGGCGCGATCCGTAAACCGGACTTTTGCTTGGATCGGGGCCGCGTGCGTGGCCGCCGCCGTGGCCGGCTGCGGCAGCCAGCCACGCGATGGCAACTACCTGCTCGACGACATCGACGCCCAGCGCAATCTACCGGACGCCGGCTGGGAAGCCTTGCGGTCCAAGCTGCCTCCCGTGCCGACCGAGAAGGACGTATTGCCCATCGAGCCGCTGTCCCGCACCGATCACTTCCGCTTCGGGGTGGATCCGCGCTCGATCGAGATCGCGCCCGGCCTCATCGTGCGCTACACCTTGCGCGCCGTGAGCGACCTGGGTGCCGAGAATATTTCCTATGAATCGGTGCGCTGCGGCCGGCGCGAATGGCGTGCCGTGGCCTTGTACCGCCCCGGCGCCGGCTGGCAGCGCGCCGTGCATGACGACTGGCGCGACCTGATTCCGGGTACTGTCCAGCACGTGCTTCGCAATGGCGTGTTCTGCTCCGGCGGTGCGCCGGCCGGCCAGACGCCCGCCGACTTGGTCTACCGGTTGCGCAACTGGGAGCGCTACGCCGACGGCTTGGCCGGGCGCAATTCCCTCTGAAGGCGGGGCGCCTTGCGGCGCCTCAGCATCCCACCAGGGTCACGACGACGTGCCGCCTATGCGGCCGTAGCCGGTGTTCCCACAGGTAAATCCCTTGCCAGGTGCCCAGGGCCAGGTCGGCGCCGGCCACGGGCACCGTCACGCTGACTGCCGTCAAGGCGGCCCGTACGTGGGCGGGCATGTCGTCCGGCCCTTCCGCATCGTGCGCGTACATGGGATCGCCGTCAGGTACCAGGCGCCCGAAGTAGCGTTCCAGGTCTTTCCGCACGTCAGGGTCGGCATTTTCGGTGATGAGCAGCGAACAGCTGGTGTGGCGGGTGAAGATGTGCGCCAGGCCGGCCTGCACGGCGCTGGCGCGTACTAGGCGCCGGACGTGTTCGGTGATTTCGGTAAAGCCGCGGCCCGGCGTCTCGATGGTGAAGCTGTGCTGGAGGACGGAGGCGGGGGACGGTTTCATGGGTTGCGGGCGTGGGGGAGTCTTTTTCCCTATTCTGCCGCTCGGGGCTGGCGCCGGAAACAAAAAACGCACAGTTTGAACTGTGCGCTTGCGTGCCTGAGACAGGCTTGTCCGACCAGATGAATGGTCGGGGCGAGAGGATTCGAACCTCCGACTCCTGCGTCCCGAACGCAGTACTCTACCAGGCTGAGCTACGCCCCGACTTGACTTTCCGGCTTCTTGCAGGCTCGTGCGCCTGCGCAAAGCCGCATTTTACTTTCAGCGATCTCGGTTTATCGCGAAAGCGCAGAATTCTAACAGAGATTCTCGAAAAGCGGAAACGGGGTACCCGGAAATCGCGGCGATTGCCGCTTGGGCTTCCCGTTCGGCCCGGGCGCGAGTGTAATCCAGCGCGTCCGATTCGCGTATGGCGGCGGCCACGGCCGCGAAATCGCCTTCGCCTTTTTCGATGGCGGTGCGCACCAGCGCCTGCTGGGCCGGCGTGCCGACGTCGAGCAGGCGGATGAGCGGCAGCGTCGGCTTGCCTTCGCGCAGGTCGTCCCCCAGGTTCTTGCCCAGCGCCTCGGTGTCGCCGCTGTAGTCCAGCACGTCGTCGATCAATTGGAAGGCCGTGCCCGCGCGGCGCCCGTACTCGGCTGCCGCGGCTTCGTGCTCCGGCGTGGCGCCCGCCAGGACCGCGCCGAGCTGGGCCGAGGCCTCGAACAGCCGGGCGGTCTTGTAGCGCACCACCTGCAAGTAGCGTTCCTCGGTCACCAGCGGGTCGTGCACGTTCAGCAGCTGGAGCACTTCGCCTTCTGCGATGACATTGGTCGCATCGGCGAGAATTTGCATCACGCGCACCGAGCCCGTTTCCACCATCATCTGGAACGAGCGGGAATGCAGGAAATCGCCCACCAGCACGCTGGCTGCATTGCCGAACACCGCGTTGGCGGTGGCGCGCCCGCGCCGCAACGACGATTCGTCGACCACGTCGTCGTGGAGCAGGGTGGCGGTATGGATGAACTCCACGACCGCAGCCAGCAAGTGGTGCTGCTGCCCTTCGTAACCCAGGGCGCGCGCAATCATCAAGAGCAGGGCCGGGCGCATCCGCTTGCCGCCTGCGCCGATGATGTAGTCGGCGATGGTGCGGATGAGCGGGACGTCGGAGTCGAGGCGTGCCCGGATGACGGCATCGACGCACTTCATGTCGTCGGCGATGGGGGCGAACAGGGTCGGCAGGCTCAAGGGGAATCCGTGGGTAAACTGGCTGGTCGCAGCCAGGGGGTGCGACAATGCCGAAATACGAAGGGCCGGCGGTGCGCGCCGGGCCACGATGGCCGCCGCACAACGCCGGGCAAGGCGTTTTTCCCGGCAGCCACAGATTATACGAGGCAGAAGCTCTTGCGGCCGATGGCTTGACGCAACACGCAAATTAGTGTTATTTTCTAGAGTTCAGCCTTCCTTTCCTATCCCGCTTGTCAGCTTGTCTTGCAAGCGCGATCGGTTCCTTGGGGCTGTGGCGATTCTTTTTTTACGGCCTGGGGGCATTCCCTTTCCCTGCCGTAGTTCTTTGTACCTAAGAGGTCATCCCATGTACGCGGTCATAAAAACCGGCGGAAAGCAGTATCGCGTTGCCGCCGGCGAGAAACTCAAGATAGAACAGATACCGGCAGACATTGGGCAAGAAATCACGCTGGACCAGGTCCTGGCAGTGGGCGAAGGCGATCAACTCAAGGTCGGCACGCCCCTTCTGTCCGGTGCCGTGGTCACGGCCAAGGTTCTTGCGCACGGTCGCCACGACAAGGTCCGTATCTTCAAGATGCGTCGGCGCAAGCACTATCAGAAGCGCCAAGGCCACCGTCAAAACTACACCGAAATCCAGATCGGCACCATTTCCGCCTGATCGCGGGCCGGCCCGGCCGGCCGTCGGAAGTAGTCAAGAATCGGTAACTGAACAAGCAGGAGTGCAAGCATGGCACAGAAAAAAGGCGGCGGTTCCACCCGGAACGGCCGTGATTCCGAAGCGAAACGCCTGGGTGTCAAGGCCTATGGCGGTCAAGTGATCTCCGCCGGATCGATCATTGTGCGTCAACGTGGCACGCGTTTCCATCCCGGCGTCAACGTCGGCGTGGGCAAGGACCACACCCTGTTCGCCCTGGTCGACGGTCGGGTGCAGTTCGGCGTGAAGGGCGCTCTGCGCAAGCAGACCGTTTCCATCGAGCCGGTGTAATCCTTTTCCCCTGCCTGCGACTCGCGATCCCGGCCTGCCGGGGAGCTTGAGAGGGCGGGGGGAGTCGGAGCGGTGGTTGCGCTGCTCTGGACAGGACGCTCGCCGACCTGAGTCGTAGCTCCGAGGCGCGAAACCGCCTCGACGAGAACAGCGCCGCCGCGCCATCCTGAGCGCGGAGGCGTTTTTTTATTATCATCGCAAGTCTGTTTGCAAGGACGCTAAAGTCCCATCTCCAGGCGCCGCCCGATCCGGGAGCCCGCGCGCCGGCTTCACCGCTCTGCCCGCATCGGCTGTTCGCGCGGCGTGGCGCGAGGTGAGAGATGGGCCTCTCTCTATGAAATTCGTCGACGAAGCCACCATCGAAGTGATTGCCGGCAAAGGCGGCAATGGCGTGGCGAGCTTTCGCCGCGAGAAATTCATTCCTTTCGGCGGTCCCGACGGTGGGGACGGCGGCCGGGGCGGCAGCGTGTACGCCGTGGCCGATCGCAACATCAACACGCTGATCGATTACCGTTACGCGCGCGTGCACCGGGCGCAGAACGGGGAGCAGGGCAGCGGTTCGGACCGGTACGGGGCGAGCGGGCGCGACATTACGCTGCGCATGCCCGTCGGCACCATGATCTACGATGCGGAAACCAACGAGCTGCTGTTCGACCTGGCCACCCATGGCCAAAAGGTTGTGCTGGCGGCCGGCGGCGCCGGTGGGCTGGGCAACTTGCATTTCAAGTCCAGCACCAATCGCGCGCCGCGCCAGTTCACGCACGGCCGGCCGGGCGAACACCGCAAGCTGCGGCTGGAGCTCAAGGTGCTGGCCGACGTGGGCTTGCTCGGCATGCCGAACGCCGGCAAGTCTACGCTGATCCGCAAGGTATCGAACGCGCGGCCCAAAGTAGCCGATTACCCGTTCACGACGCTGCATCCCAACCTGGGCGTGGTGCGCACGGATGCTGAGCGCAGTTTCGTCATTGCCGACATTCCCGGGCTGATCGAAGGCGCTTCGGAAGGGGCCGGCCTGGGCCACCAATTCTTGCGCCACTTGTCTCGCACCCGGCTGCTGCTGCACCTGGTGGACGTGGCGCCCGTGGATCCCGCCGTCGATCCTATCCATGAAGCGCGGGCGATCGTCGAGGAGCTGCGCCGCTACGATCCGGCCCTTTACGAAAAGCCGCGCTGGCTGGTGCTCAACAAGATCGACATGGTGGACGATCCACAGGGGCTGAAGGAAGCGTTCTGCCTGGAGCTGGGCTGGGACGGCCCGGTTTTCTGCATCTCTGCCCTCGCCGGGGACGGGACCCAGGAACTGGTGTGGGCCGTCCAGAACTGGCTGGACGCGCAGCGCGATGCCGAGCGGGGGTTCGACGACGATCCCCGCTTTGCCTCCCGGCCTGCGAGCGGCGATGATGCCCGCGCTTCGTCCGTCGAAGGGACGGAAGTCGACGATGCCCCGGCCGAGGGCGACGACGACTGACTTTTTCATCCCCGCGGCCATTTTCACCTTATTCGCTCACGGTTCTCGATGAATACCCCTTCCGTGATCGCCGCCGCCCGGCGGCTCGTGATCAAAGTCGGCTCCTCGTTGGTCACCGACGAGGGGCGCGGCCTGGACAGGCGCGCCCTCGCGCGCTGGGCCGAGCAGATCGCGCGGCTGCGGGCGCTCGGCAAGGAGGTCGTGCTGGTTTCCAGCGGCGCCATCGCCGAAGGCATGTTGCGCCTGGGTTGGGACAAGCGTCCCACCCTGGTTCCGGAACTGCAGGCCGCTGCGGCGGTCGGGCAGATGGGCCTGGCCCGCGCCTATGAGAGCAGCTTCGCCCAGTACGGGTTGCAGACGGCGCAGATCCTGCTCACGCATGACGACCTCTCGAACCGGCGCCGCTACCTGAACGCCCGTTCGACGCTGTTCACCCTGCTGCGCCTGGGCGTGGTGCCCGTCATCAACGAAAACGATACGGTGGTCACGGACGAGATCAAATTCGGCGACAACGACACGCTGGGCGCGCTCGTGACCAACCTGATCGAAGCAGATGCATTGATCATCCTGACGGACCAGGCGGGCCTGTATACGGCAGACCCGCGCAAGCATCCGGACGCCCAGTTCGTGTCCCACGCACAGGCCGGAGACCCTGCGCTGGAGGCCATGGCCGGCGGGGCCGGGAGCAGCCTCGGCAAGGGCGGCATGCTCACGAAGATCCTGGCCGCCAAGCGGGCGGCCGGCAGCGGGGCACATACCGTCATCGCCTCCGGCCGCGAACCCGATGTCTTGGTGCGCTTGGCCGAAGGCGAGTGCATCGGCACTGAATTGCGTGCTTCCATGCCGCTTTTGTCGGCCCGCAAGCAGTGGATCGCCGACCACCTGCAGCTGCGCGGACGCGTGACAGTGGATGCCGGGGCGGCCTTGGCCCTGACGCGGGACAACAAGAGCCTGCTGCCCATCGGCGTGATCGCCGTGGAAGGCGAGTTCGACCGGGGCGACGTCGTGGCTTGTGTGGACGAGTCTGGGAGGGAGCTCGCCCGCGGCCTGATCAATTACTCCTCCGGTGCCACGCGGCGCATCATGCGCCACCCCTCGAGCCAGATCGAGGCCCTGCTGGGCAGCATGGAAGAGCCCGAGCTGATGCACCGGGACAACATGGTCATACGCTGAGCGGCGCCAGGGCGCTTCGTTTTTCCGCCGCCGCCCGCCGGCGCGGAGGGAGCGGGCGGCACTTGGATCTTGCGCATTCGAGCGCGGCAGAGTAGAAAACGGGCAGCTGTCCTTGGGGGGATATCCCTATGGAAGCGAGGGTTTCCCGCTGGCTACGCTTGAGCGGGGCTGCCGGCCATCGTCCGCGTCCCGTCACCGTGCCGCTACATCGCAGGTTCTTACGGGCAGACGCATGCGCTACATCCTCTCGCTGGATCAAGGCACGACCAGTTCGCGCGCGCTATTGATCGACCATGCCGGGCAAATCGTCGCCCTGGCCCAGAAGGAGTTCCCGCAGTTTTTCCCCCGGCCCGGCTGGGTCGAACACGATCCCGAAGAGATCTGGCAATCGCAGCTGGCGGTTGCGCGCGCCTGCCTCGCGCGTGCGCCGACGTCCCTGGTGGGCAACGGCTATTCGCGGGCGCCAGCCATCGCCATTGGCATCACCAACCAGCGGGAAACCACGATCCTGTGGGATCGCACCACGGGGCGGCCGGTGGCCAACGCGATTGTCTGGCAGGACAGGCGTACGGCGGAGCGCTGCGACCAACTCCGGGCCGAGGGCAAGGAGGCGCTGATCCAGGCCAAGACGGGGTTGGTGCTCGACGCTTATTTCTCCGCGACCAAGCTGCAGTGGCTGCTCGACAACGTACCCGGCGCGCGCCAGCGTGCGCGCAACGGCGAATTGGCGTTCGGCACGGTCGATGCCTGGCTCATCTGGAAGCTGACCAACGGGCGGGTTCATGCGACGGACGTCAGCAACGCGTCGCGCACCATGTTGTTCGACGTGCATCGCATGCAATGGGACGAGGAGCTGCTCGAGCTGTTCGACATCCCGGCCAGCGTGCTGCCGGCTGTCGTGCCATCGTGTGCCGTGCTGGGCGAGACTGAGCCCGAGCTGTTCGGCGCGTCCGTGCCCATCGCCGGCGTGGCGGGCGACCAGCAAGCCGCCACCTTCGGCCAGGCGTGCTTTGCGCCCGGCATGGTCAAGAATACGTATGGCACCGGCTGCTTCATGTTGATGAATACCGGCGCCACCCCCATCCCGAGCGGCAACAAACTGCTGACCACGGTGGGATGGCAGGGGCCGGCTTCGGCCGACCCCGCCACGCGCACGGCCTATTGCCTCGAGGCTTCGGTTTTCATGGCCGGGGCAACCGTCCAGTGGCTGCGCGACGGGTTGAAGATGATATCGAGCGCGTCGGAGATCGAAGCGCTCGCGGCCAGCGTGCCCGATACTGGCGACGTGTTCCTCGTCCCGGCGTTCGCCGGCTTGGGTGCGCCCGATTGGGACGCTTACGCGCGTGGCATGCTGATCGGGATGACGCGGGGCACCACGCGTGCGCACATTGCCCGGGCCGCGCTGGAGTCCATTGCCTTGCAGGCAACCGATGCGCTCACCGCCATGATGGGGGATTCCAGCCTCGCCATCCGCGAATTGCGCGTCGACGGCGGCGCATGCAGCAACGACTTGCTCATGCAAATGCAGGCGGACTTCCTCGGCGTGCCGGTAGTGCGGCCCGGGATCACCGAGACCACGGCGCTAGGCGCCGCGTATCTTGCCGGGCTGGCCACCGGGTTCTGGGCCGACGGAGCCGAGATATCGGCGCAGTGGGAAGTGGACCGGCGATTCGAGCCCTCCATGAGCGAAACCGCGCGTCGTGCCAAGGTCGAGCGTTGGCGCGAAGCCGTGGCCCGATCCCGGGCGTGGGCGAGGCGGTGAGCGCGAGCGTTCCCCAGCCCGCGCGTACCGACCGGGCCGCCTTGTTGGCGCGCCTCGCGGAACCGGTCGATTACGACCTGGCGGTCATAGGCGGGGGGGCGACAGGCCTGGGCGTCGCGCTGGATGCCGCGACGCGCGGCCTGCGGGTCGTGTTGCTCGAAGCGCAGGATTTCGCAAAAGGCACCTCGTCGCGCGCCACCAAGCTCGTCCATGGCGGCGTCCGTTACCTCGGCCAAGGCAATTTCGCGCTCGTGCGGGAAGCACTGCGCGAGCGTCAGGTCCTGCTGCGCAATGCACCCCACCTGGCCCAGCCGCTGCCCTTCGTGGTTCCGGCGTATCGCCTGGGCGAGAAGCCTTTCTACGGCCTGGGGTTGGTGTTGTACGACGTGCTCGCTGGCAAGGCCGGCCTCGGCCGTACGCGGTGGCTGGACCCTCGCGAGACGCTGGTGCGCCAGCCGGCGCTGCGCGCCGACGGGCTTCGTGGAGGAGTCGAATACTGGGACGGCCAGTTCGATGATGCGCGCATGGCGATCGCATTGGCCCGCACCGCCGCGCGGGCAGGTGCCCTGCTGCTCAATTATTGCCGCGTCACGGCGATCGTGCGGGAGGGCGGCCAGGTGGTTGGCGTGCGCTGCGAGGACGGCGAGACGGGCAGGAGTTATGCGGTGCGCGCGCGCTGCGTCGTGAACGCGGCGGGCATCTGGGTGGATGCCGTGCGCGCGCTCGGCCGGGAGTCCGCCCCCTCCGAACCCATGATCACGTACAGCCAAGGTGCCCACGTCGTGGTTCCCGGGAGTTTCCTGCCGGGCGACCGGGCGCTGCTGGTGCCCCGCACCCGCGATGGCCGCGTGCTGTTCGCCTTGCCGTGGATGGGCAAGACCATCATCGGCACGACCGATACCCCGCGCCCGGCGGCCGAAATCGAGCCACGGCCCTTGCCGCTCGAAGTGGATTTCCTGCTCGGCGAGATTGCCCGGTACTTGGCCAAGCCGCCCGGCGTGGAAGATGTCTCGAGCGCCTGGGCAGGGTTGCGTCCGCTCGTACGGACCGACGGTTTCACCAGTACCAAGAACATCAGCCGCGAGCATGTGGTGCGCGTCGAGCGTGACGGGCTGGTGACGGTGGCCGGGGGCAAGTGGACGACGTATCGCGCCATGGCCGAAGATGCCGTGGACGCATGCATCGATGCGGGACTGCTGAAAACGAACAAGCCCAGCCTGACCTCCGACTGGCCTCTGGTGGGCGCCGCATCCGGCCGGCGCCGCTTGGGTGACGGCCCGGGCATCCGGGGGTATGGCAGCGAACAGGAGGCCGTGCTGGCGCTGCCAGGCGCAGAACGCGACCTGGGATGTGGATTGACCGAGGCCATGGTGCGGTTTGCGGCGCGCCATGAGTACGCCCGCACGGTGGAGGACGTCCTTGCCCGGCGCTCACGCTTGCTGTTCCTAGACGTGCGGCTGGCGCTCGAGGCTGCGGACGAGGTTGGCCGCCTGCTGCAGGAAGAGACCGGCCGAGACCCAGGCGTGGCCGCGTTCCGCGAATTGGCGGCGTCTTATTTGCGCTGGTCCGGCGACTCGTCCGGCAGCACCAGTTTCTCCAGGTAGGCCAGGTCTTCGCGCAGCAAGCGCAGCGATTCCTTGACGTCGGGGGTGCGGGCGCGTCGCGTTTCGTCCCGCCGTAGCGCGTGGACGGCGAGGTCCGCGATGGCCTCGGCTACTTCCTCCTTGCTCAGCCGTCCGCTCGGCTTGAACCACCAAGCCGTCCAATTGCACATGCCGATCAGGCTGAACGCTGCTACGTGCGCGTCAACCATGCGGAAGTGCCCGAGCTCGATGCCGCGTTCGATCACATCGCTGAAGTCGGCCAGCACGCTGCGTCGCGCCGATTGCATGGATCTGACCTATGGCACCTGGGGCATGGGCAGCGTCGCCCACATCGGTGCCTCGATGTTCCAGAGCCAGACCGGCACGCAGATGACGCACGTTCCCTTCAAGGAGCTGCCGCAGCTCTATACGGCCGTCGCGACGGGGGAAGTGGATTGGGCCTTCGGCACTGCCGCCACCGTCGCGCAGCTTTACCAGGCCAAGAAAGTGAAGCTGCTGGCGTTGGCGGCCCCCTCGCGGCTGGCGCAATACGACAGTATTCCCACCGTGGCCGAGGCGGGCGGGCCGGCAGGCTTCGAGCTCAAGACCTGGGTCGCGATGTTCGCGCCCAAGGGCACGCCCCAAGCCGTGGTCGACCGCATCAACCAGGCCGTCGCCCAGGCCGTGGTCGAACCCGACGTACGCAAGCAGTTCGATACCTTCGGCTTCGAGGCTTGGCCGGCGTCAGCCTCGGACCTCGCCCAGGCCATGCAAGGCGATACGCTGCGTTTCGACTCAGTGGTTAAGCAGGCAGCCATTTCTCTCGACTAGCCCCAAACAGGAAATGCCATGATGTCTCGTCCCTATCGCATCGGCCAGATCGTCCCAAGCTCCAATACCACCATGGAGACGGAAATCCCCGCCATGCTGCGCGCCCGCGAAGCCGTCCGGCCTGAGCGCTTCACCTTCCATTCGAGCCGGATGCGCATGCACAAGGTCGTCAAGGAAGAACTCGAGGCCATGAACCGCGAAGGCCTGCGTTGCGCGGCAGAGCTGGCTGATGCGCGGGTCGACGTCATGAGCACCGCCTGCCTTGTCGCCATCATGGCGATGGGCCCGGGCTACCACCGCCAGACCGAAAGCGAGCTGGCGGAGGTGGCCCGCGCCAATGGCTGCAGTGCGCCGGTCATGACCTCGGCCGGCGCGCTGATCGAGGGGTTGCAGGAGCTGGGGGCCCGGCGCATCTCGTTGATGGCGCCGTACATGCGGCCTCTGACGGAGCTCGTGGTTCAATACATTGAAAGCGAGGGCATTGAGGTCGTGGATGCCATGAGCTTTGAGATCCCGGACAACCTCGAAGTGGGGCTGCGCGACCCCATGCAATTGGTGCGGGACGTCGAGCGCCTGGATACCCGCAACGTCGATGCCGTCGTGCTATCGGCGTGCGTGCAAATGCCTTCCTTGCCTGCGATCCAGCCGGTGCAGGATCGCCTCGGCATCCCCGTCATATCGACCGCCGTCTGTACAGTTCGCGCCATGCTCGATCGCTTGGAGCTGGAGCCGGTCGTGCCGGGTGCCGGCGCGCTATTGGGCGGGATTTCTCGCTGACGCAAGCGGGGCTCTACCCTGCAACTTCGCAAGTTTGTGAGCGCCAACTTCCCCGCGACAAATTGAATGCGAATTCAACCGAATATTTCAGGCGCGTGACGCCGGCGCGGTTTTGACACTGCCCATGGCCACTGCCATAATCGACCGTTGATCCAAGACTTGGGCGCACCCCCCTCGGGGGAGGGGCCGCTCTTCATAATCCTTAGGGCTTCAAGCACTGGTTTGAAGCCCTTTTGCTTTCCTGCGGGGGAGTTTACATTTGCACACCTCCGTGGCTACTTTGAGCAGATGTGTCCTTGCCATGGGGCTAGAATTCGTCAACGGACCGGCGTCCCCGCAGGGCGTCGAGTGAAACGGTGTTCCTGGTGAATTTATCTGAAGCAATCGTCGACATAACCGCTGCTTTTCGCGATCGTTATTTCTGGACCGCCTTGGGGTGGCAGGATATCCGCACCCGATACAGGCGGTCGGCCCTAGGCCCCCTTTGGATTACCATCAGCACGGCCGTCACGGTGGCCGCGATGGGGCCCTTGTATGGGGCGCTGTTCGCACGTTCCCCGGGTGAGTTCATTCCCCATCTCGCGTTGGGGCTGATATTTTGGGCATTCATGTCGGGAAGCATCAACGAGTTTTGCGATGCCTTCTCCGGGTCGGCCCATTATCTGAAGCAGGTCAAATTACCGCTGACGATTTTCGTGCTGAGGGTAATTTATCGTCAGTTCATTATCCTCGGGCACAACATATTGATTTATCCGATGGTCATGGTGCTCCTGGGTAAATCCGTCAACCTCAATATATTTTGGGCGATTCCTGGGTTGTTATTGGTATCGGTGAATTTATTGTGGATCGGATTGGTGGTCGCGATATTCTGCACGCGATATCGCGACATGCATCCCGTCGTGGGCAGCGTCATGTCCCTGA
>NZ_JADGHH010000223.1 GCF_019689535.1 Pigmentiphaga sp. | reverse complement strand
GCACCCCCCTAGAATTAGTGGCTTGCAGGCCGGCACACCACTAGATGTAGTGGCCGCACCGCATGGGAGGGGAAAACATGGCTTATCCAAACCAGCCCGAAGTGCGACGTCCGCTCTTGCTTCGCACTTCGCCGTTCGGCCCCGAGGCGCGTTGTCGCGCGGCCTGACGCCCTTGTGGTCCCGAATTTTTTTCCGCTTCAAATCCCCAGAACTCTCGAGTACGGCGCGGCTCACCCTCCGCGCCTTTTGCATCCAGGAGGCCTTATGCAACTCTCGACACCCTCGGCCCAACCGAACGCTGCGCCGCCCGCTGCCCAGCCCGCAACGTTCGAGGCCGAACAAACCGCATATGCCGACTACAAGGTCATCCGGCGCAACGGCGCCGTAGTCGGCTTTCAACCGAGCAAGATTTCGATTGCCCTGACCAAGGCCTTCCTCGCCGTCCACGGCGGTCAGGGCGCCGCTTCCGCGCGCGTGCGCGAGCTCGTCGAAAAGCTGACCCAGCAAGTCGTGCAGGCGCTGATTCGCCGCCAGCCCACCGGTGGCACCGTGCACATCGAAGACATCCAGGACCAAGTCGAACTAGCGCTGATGCGCTCGGGCGAACATGACGTCGCGCGCGCGTACGTGCTGTATCGGGAAAAGCGCGCCCAGGAACGCGCGCAGAAGCAGCAGGCTGAAGCCGAGCAGCCCGTCCTGCATGCGACCGAGAACGGCCTGCGCATCCCGCTCGACCCGCAACATCTGCAAAACATCATCCGCGCCGCGTGCACGGGCCTGGAAGAATTCGTCTCGGCCGAGGCCATTTTCAAGGAAACCGTCAAGAACCTGTACGACGGCGTTTCCACTGACGAGATCTTCAAGTCCGCCATTCTCGCGGCGCGCTCTTACCTGGAAAAAGACCCGGCCTATAGCAAGGTCACGGCACGCCTCTTGCTGCACACCATCCGCAAGGAGGTGCTGGGCGAGGAGGTCGAACAAAGCGCCATGGCGACCCGCTATGCCAAATATTTCCCTCAGTTCATCGCCCGCGGCATCGAAGGCGGGCTGCTTGATCCGCGCCTGGCCACGTTCGACCTGGCGCGCCTGGGTGCTGCGCTGGACCACGAGCGCGACCTGCAATTCACCTACCTCGGGCTGCAGACGCTCTACGACCGCTATTTCCTGCACATCCAGGGCAAGCGCATCGAACTGCCGCAGGCCTTCTTCATGCGCGTCGCCATGGGTCTGGCGCTCCAAGAGAAGGATCGCGAGGGGCGGGCCATCGAGTTCTACCGGATCCTGTCGTCGTTCGACTTCATGAGCTCGACGCCGACCCTCTTCAACTCGGGCACCCTGCACTCGCAGCTGTCGTCGTGCTACCTGACCACCGTTTCCGATAGCCTCGAAGGCATCTACGACGCCATCAAGGAAAACGCGCTGCTGGCCAAGTACGCTGGCGGCCTGGGCAACGACTGGACGCCCGTGCGGGCGCTGCGCAGCCACATCAAAGGCACCAACGGCGAAAGCCAGGGCGTCGTGCCCTTCCTGAAGGTCGTCAACGATACGGCCGTCGCGGTCAACCAAGGCGGCAAGCGCAAGGGCGCCGTGTGCACGTACCTGGAAACCTGGCACCTGGACATCGAGGAATTCCTGGAGCTGCGCAAGAACACCGGCGACGAGCGCCGCCGCACGCACGACATGAACACGGCCAACTGGATTCCCGACCTGTTCATGAAGCGCGTCATGGAAAACGCCGAGTGGACCCTGTTCTCGCCCTCGGACTGCCCCGACCTGCACGACAAAGTCGGCAAGGAGTTCGAAAAGGCCTACCTCGCCTATGAGGAAAAGGTCGCCCGCGGCGAACTGAAGCTGTACAAGAAGATCCCGGCCGTCACCCTGTGGCGGAAGATGCTGTCGATGCTGTTCGAGACCGGCCATCCGTGGATCACCTTCAAGGACCCGTGCAACATCCGCTCGCCGCAACAGCACGTGGGCGTGGTCCACAGCTCCAACCTGTGCACCGAAATTACGCTCAATACCAGCGAGACGGAGATCGCGGTCTGCAACCTGGGCTCGGTCAACCTGGTTGCACACCTGAAGACCAACGCCGACGGCACGGTCGAACTCGATCACGAAAAGCTCCGCCGCACCATCCGTGTCGCCATGCGCATGCTCGACAACGTGATCGACATCAACTACTACGCCGTCGACAAGGCCCGCAACTCCAACCTGCGCCATCGTCCGGTTGGCTTAGGCATCATGGGCTTCCAGGACGCCCTGCACATCATGCGGGTGCCGTACGCATCCGAAGCGGCGGTGGAGTTCGCCGATCGCTCGATGGAAGCCGTGTGCTACTACGCTTACCTCGCCTCGACCGAATTGGCCGAAGAGCGCGGGCGCTATTCCACGTTCGAAGGCTCGCTCTGGGATCGCGGCATTCTTCCGCAAGACACGATCAAGATGCTCCGCGAAGAGCGTGGCGGTTATGTGGATGTGGACGAAAGCTCGTCCTTGGACTGGAATGCGTTGCGTGAGCGCATCAAACTGCACGGCATGCGCAATTCCAATTGCGTCGCTATTGCCCCGACGGCAACGATTTCCAATATCATTGGCGTATCTGCGTGCATTGAACCGACTTATCAAAACTTGTACGTCAAATCGAATCTGTCCGGCGAATTCACGATCGTCAACGATTACTTGGTGCGTGACCTCAAGAAACTCGGTTTGTGGGACGAGGTAATGATCGCAGACCTGAAGTACTTCGACGGAAGTCTCGCCAAGATCGATCGGGTTCCTCCCGAGCTTCGCAAGCTGTACGCGACGGCCTTCGAGATCGAACCCCGCTGGCTCGTGGAATGCGCAGCACGCCGTCAGAAGTGGATCGACCAGTCGCAATCGCTCAACATCTACATGGCGGGTGCGTCGGGCAAGAAACTCGATGAAACGTACAAGCTGGCTTGGCAGCGCGGGCTGAAAACCACGTACTACCTGCGCACCCTGGGTGCGACCAGCGCTGAGAAATCGACCGGCCGCGGCGGCGAGCTGAACGCCGTGCCCACGGTACCGTCCAATGCGGGCTTGTCCGCGGCGGGCACCAATCTCCCGGAACCGGAAATCGTCGGGGCGGTATGTACCATGAAACCGGGTGACCCCGGCTTCGAAGAGTGCGAAGCTTGCCAATAATCCCCGCTGAATACCGGAGTCGATCTATGTTGTCTTGGGACGAAGAAGTTTCCCCCTCCAAGCCGGCGCCTCAGCTCGCAGGAGCTGCCGCGCTCGGCCAACACGCAGCCGCGTTCGACGAGGTCGCGCTGGCTGCGGGCGCCGCGGCGCCCGCGGACGCCACCTCGCGTCGCGTGAATATTGCCGACAAGCGCATCATCAACGGGAAGACGGACGTCAACCAGCTGGTCCCGTTCAAGTACAAGTGGGCCTGGGAGAAGTACCTGGCCACCTGCGCCAACCACTGGATGCCGCAGGAAATCAACATGTCGCGCGACATCGCGCTGTGGAAGAACCCGAACGGCCTGACCGAAGACGAGCGCCGCATCGTCAAGCGCAACCTCGGGTTCTTCGTCACGGCCGACTCGCTCGCCGCGAACAACATCGTGTTGGGCACCTACCGCCACATCACGGCGCCGGAGTGCCGGCAGTTCCTGCTGCGCCAGGCCTTCGAAGAGGCGATCCACACGCACGCCTACCAATACATCGTCGAGAGCCTGGATCTGGACGAGTCGGAGATCTTCAACGCCTATAACGAGATCCCGTCCATCCGCGCGAAGGACGAATTCCTGATCCCGTTCATCGACGTCATCGCCGACCCGACCTTCAAGACCGGTACGCCGGAGGCCGACCAGAAGCTGCTCAAGTCGCTGATCGTCTTCGCCTGCCTGATGGAAGGCCTGTTCTTCTACGTCGGGTTCACGCAGATCCTGGCGCTGGGCCGTCAAAACAAGATGACGGGCGCTGCCGAGCAGTACATGTACATCCTCCGGGACGAGTCCATGCACTGCAACTTCGGCATCGACCTCATCAACACGATCAAACTCGAGAACCCTCATCTGTGGACGCCCGAGTTCCGCGAGGAAATCCGCGGCCTCTTCCGCAAGGCAGTCGAGCTCGAATACGCATATGCCGAAGACACCATGCCGCGCGGCGTGCTGGGGTTGAACGCGCCCATGTTCAAGTCGTACCTGCGCTTCATCGCCAACCGTCGCTGCCAGCAGATCGGCATCGAGCCGCTGTTCCCGCAGGAAGAGAACCCCTTCCCATGGATGGCGGAAATGATCGACTTGAAGAAAGAACGCAACTTCTTTGAAACCCGTGTGATCGAGTACCAGACTGGCGGAGCGCTGAGCTGGGACTAGACACACGCAAACAGGATCAGGCGCCCATCGGGCGCCCGGCAGGGCCCGGACAGGTTCAGACGCGGGCGCGAGGGGCAAAGGCCCCCGCCCAGCGCGCCGTCCGGCCCCTGCGCATGCTGCTTTGTAGAATGCGAAGCGGCGGCGACCGGGCGAACGAGGCGTCATCCGGCAGGCGGACGACCGCCTGCCAAGTCATTCGACATGGGTCGCACCGGTTGCGGGGTATGTCGAATGGCTGTGTGCAGCATTCATTAGCGCAAACTGATTCCGCTGTGGAGGCAGTTGATCGACAGCAGGGCTTGCGCCGATGAATAGCCCGTGAGGATGGTCCGAGCGGGTTCGTGTTCTGGGTCCCTGAACGTCTCGTAAAGGAGCAGACCATGGCGACAGCCAAGAAGGCCGCGAAGAAGGCGGCAGCCAAGAAAGCCCCGGCCAAAAAGGCGGCAGTCAAGAAAGTAGCAGCGAAGAAGGCTCCGGCCAAGAAAGCCGCTGTAAAGAAAGTCGCAGCGAAGAAGGCGCCGGCCAAGAAAGCCGCTGTGAAGAAAACCGCTGCCAAGAAGGCCCCGGCCAAGAAAGCTGCAGTGAAGAAGACCGCGGCCAAGAAAGCCCCGGCCAAGAAGGCTGCAGTGAAGAAAACCGCTGCCAAGAAGGCCCCGGCCAAGAAGGCTGCAGTGAAGAAGACCGCGGCCAAGA
>NZ_JADGHH010000222.1 GCF_019689535.1 Pigmentiphaga sp. | reverse complement strand
CCACCGCCCCCACCCGGCTCGCCGGCACAGCGCCGTTTTTCGTCGTGCTGAATGCCGGCTCTGGGCGCGACAGCGCGGACGACAAGCGCGCCGCCATCGATGAGGTTTGGGGCAAGGCGGGACGCCGCTACGAGATCCGCACGGTCAGCGACCCAGGCGAACTCCCCGGCGCAGCTGAATGGGCGGTGGGCAAGGCTCGCGAACACGGCGGGATCGTGGCTGCGGCGGGTGGCGACGGCACGCTCAACGCGGTCACCCAAGCCGTGCTCGGCGCCGGCTTGCCTTTCGCCATTCTCCCGCAGGGCACGTTCAACTACTTCGGCCGGACCTACGGCATTCCAGCAGATACCGCGCGGGCCGCCACGGCGCTGCTCGATGCGCGGATCGAGCCCGTGCAGGTGGGCCTGCTCAATGGCCGCGCCTTCTTGGTCAATGCAAGCCTGGGCCTTTACCCGCAGCTGTTGGAAGACCGGGAGGCCTACAAGCAGCGTTATGGCCGCAGCCGCGCCGTGGCGCTGTTTTCGGGCTTGATCACCCTGCTCCAACAGCCTCGCCAGCTGCACCTGGAACTGGTACGGGATGGTGCGACGCACCGCCTTCGCACCCCGACGCTGGTGGTCGGGAATAACGCCTTGCAATTGGAACAATTGGGCTTCGACGAGGTGGATACGCTGAAACGGGGCGAATTGGTCGCAATGAGCCCCAAGCCCGTCGGCACCCTGGCCTTATATTGGATGATCCTACTCGGCGCCCTGAGCCGCCTGGGCGAAGCCGAAAACGTCATCAGCTTCGGGTTCCACCGCCTGATCGTCCAGCCTCGCCGGAGCCGAGGCGGGCGCTACAAAGTCGCCATGGACGGCGAAGTCTCTCTCCTGGACGCACCATTGGTCTTTGAGATCAGCAAGCACCCGCTGCCTCTGCTGGTGCCACGCCACGTCGATCCCGCAGACCGCAAATGACCGTCATCCTGCATGTCAGCGATACCCATTTCGGCACCGAACAGCAAAGCGTCGCTGAGGCGCTGCTGGCCCTCGCCCGGACGGCCCGGCCCGAAGTGGTTCTGCTTGGCGGCGACATCACGCAGCGGGCGCGCGGGTCACAGTTCGACCGCGCGCGCCGCTTCGCGGACGCCCTGGGCGCACCGGTACTTGCGGTACCCGGCAACCACGACATTCCCCTGTTCAACCTCGCGGTACGGGTGCTCGACCCCTACGGCCCGTATCGGCGGGCGTTCGGCAGCAATCGCGAACCCGTTCACGCATCCGATACCGTCCTCGCGATAGGGGTCGACTCCACCCGCGCCTACCGGCACAAGCACGGAACGGTGTCGGAACGGCAGGTCAGGCGTGTGTCGGAATGGCTGTCGGGTGCACGGCCTGAACAAATCAGGATCATATTGATGCATCATCCGGTCGTCGCCAAGGAGGAGCGAGACAACGCCAACTTGGCCCGCGGACACGAATACGCCGTCCGGGCGTGGACCCAGGCCGGCGCGGATCTCATCCTGGGCGGACACATCCATTTGCCCTATGTCGCCGCCCTGCCCACCGACCGGGACGCGCCCACCGCCTGGGCAGTGCAGGCGGGCACCGCCATATCGGTCCGCAGGCGGGGCGGCCTGCCGAACTCGGTGAATCTGCTGCACTGGCAGCCTGGCGCGGCCCGGCCCGCAAGCTGCCTAGTCGAGCGCTGGGATTTCATCGCCCGGCGGGCCCGTTTCGAACCTACGGCGGAAGCACGATTGGCACTCGCGCGGGATTGATGGTTTGATCACCCAATGACGACTCTGGAATGGATCGCCGGAAAGTACGCGGGCATTGCCTTTCTCGCATGGCTGGCCGGCGCCTGCGCGCTCGGCTGGTCCGTCGGCCGCCTGCTCGACGAGCGCACTGCCGATCCGGCCCGCCGCGGACGGCGCCTGGCGGGGCTTGCAGCGACCGGCATCGTGCTATTCGGCATCATCGCGACCCTCGTCGTCACCGAATCGCGACTCGTCGCCCTGGACAATACACTGGCCGAGACGCTCTCCAACCACGCATCTGCCTCCTGGCTGCGCGCGCTCGCCACCTTGACGGTGGCGGGGGATCGCGATTTTCTCCTGGTCCTGGGCGCCTTCGTGTTGACCGGCCTGTTGTGGCGACGGCGCTGGGTCGACGCCTCCTTATGGCTATCCGGCACCTTGGGAGCGGCCGGCCTGAACGTCTTGCTCAAAGGGATTTTCCAGCGGGTCCGCCCGGAACACCTGCACGGGTTCGCGCAAGAGCTGGGATGGAGCTTTCCAAGCGGCCATGCCACGGGAGCCATGGCCGTCTATGGCCTATCTGCCTATTTGGTGGCTGATGCGTTGCCGGGCCCGTGGCGGCGATCGGTTGCCGTGGCCGCTACGGCGTTGATCGCCAGCATTGGCTATAGCCGCGTGATGCTCCAGGTGCATTTCCTGAGCGACGTCCTGGCGGCCTTCGCCGTCACCGGGGCATGGATCACGCTATGCATCGCGCTCCGGGAACGCGTCCTCGCGATGCCGCCGAGCAGGTCGGCAACGCATTCCCGCTAGCGGCGGGCCAAGCCGCGATAGGCATCTTCGACGGCTTCCCGCCCGTATTTGCGCTCCAGCCGTCGTACGGTGAAATGCCCGCGCCCCATGTCCTGGAAATGATCGATGAACAGCGCATTGATCGCGCCGCCGCCCAAGGCCCCGATCACCGGAACGGCCTGGGCCAACGCCTTCTCTGAAACGGCAATGGAGAAACGGGAAGCGATCTCGGAAATGAGTTTCACCAGCACGGGCGCGCTGCCCTTGGCAGCGCCATGCTGGGCGAGATACTGGCTTGCCGAGGCAATCGCCTGGGCCAGGGCCGCGCGCGAAGCGAAATAGCCGGCGTCGGTCGCGTCATCGTCTTGCGACGACCCGCCGAGCGCCAGCACGTGCAGGCATTCCAACCGCGCTTCCGGACGCGTCAGGTCTTCTCCCTGGCTGCGTGCGATGTCGGCAATGGACCGCAGCATGATGGTGGTCGAAATCGGCAACTCCACTGCCAATCCCGCCATGCCAAGAGCGCCGCCCGCGGCGCCGGACGCGCCGACGGCAAACTTGTGCCACCAATCGGACGCCGGGCCTGGTTTGCCTGCATCCATCGTCAGCAACGCCATGTCTAGCGCCTTGCCGATCGCGCGCCGGCTGATCTCGTCGATCACGGACGAGACCTTGCCGGGCAATGCGGCGATCGTTCGCTCGATGGGCTTGCCTGCGAGCGCCGCAATGCGGGCCGCGAGCCCCGGGTGTTCGAGCAAACGTTTGGCACGGGCCAAGTCTTGCAAGTCAGAATCAGATAGCTGCATGGCGATTCCCGAATCGTGGGCCGACGAAAAGCGAACGTCCGCGAGCCCATGTTAAACAAAAACCACCTAGCCGGCCCGGAAGGCTAAAGCGGTTCCCCAATGCGTCAGGGGGCGCTACAATCATTGACCGGTCAATGATTCCCCCTCCTCATGTCGACGCTCCCACAGCATTCCGAAGGCCAGGTCCTGCCGTTCCGGCAATCGCTGATGGCGGTCCTTGGCATGTGCTTCGTCATGACGATGGTCGCCATTGACCAAACCGTAGTGGGAACGGCGCTACCCACCATCGTGGCCGAACTGGATGGCTTCGATCTCTATGCCTGGGTCGCCACGGCCTATCTACTGCCCTCTGTCATCACGATCCCCATCTTCGGCAGGCTGGGGGACTATTACGGCCGCAAGCCGTTCGTCATCGCGGCCATCTTCGTTTTCACCGTGGCATCGCTGCTCTGCGGTGCGGCTTCGAGCATGCTGTGGCTGGTGCTGGCCCGCGGATTACAAGGCATAGGCGGCGGCATGCTGATCGGATGCGCATTCGCCTGCATCCCCGATCTCTTCCCCGAGCCCCGAGTACGGCTTCGCTGGCAGGTCATCGTCAGTTCGGCATTCGGGATCGCCAACGCCGTCGGCCCGTCGCTGGGCGGGATCATGACCGAGCAGTACGGATGGCGCTCAGTGTTCTTCGTCAACCTGCCGGTAGGGGTGCTCGGCATTTTCTTCGTGGCTCGCTTTCTGCCACGCATCCGCCACTACTCGGCAGAGAAGATCCAACTCGATTGGCAGGGCGCGCTGTTGATCGCGCTTGCGCTCGGGTGCCTGCAGATGGTCGTGGAATTGCTGCCCAAAGGGGGCTCGCCCGTCACCGTCCTGCTGCTCGGTGCCGGCAGCATCGCCGCATTCGCCGGCCTCTACGTGTGGGAAGGGCGTTGCCCTCAGCCATTGCTGCCCATCGACATGATCCGCAATCCGGCGCTGGCCGTGCTCTTCGTGCTGGCGATGCTGGTCGGCTTCATCATCTTCGCGCTGATGTTCTACGCGCCGTTGCTGCTGCAAGGCGGCTTCGGCCTGTCCCCCCAGGAAGCAGGCCTGCTCATTACGCCCATGGCAGCCTGCATTACGGTGGGCAGCATTCTGAACGGCCGCATCATCAGCCATATCGACAAGCCCAACCGCATGCTGTACGCGGGCTTCGGAACCCTCACGGCAGCGTGCCTGGGCATCGTGACGACCCACCACGACACCCCGCACGTCCTGTTCGGCTTTTACATGTTCCTCGCAGGCGTAGGCATAGGCTTTACCATGCCCAACCTCACGATATTCGCGCAGCATTCCGCCGACCGCACGCTGCTGGGCATTGCCACCGCCACCCTGCAATCGACGCGCATGGTGGGAGGGATGCTGGGAACGGCCATTGTGGGCACCATCGTATCGCACAGCTATCTGTGGCGCGTGACGGACGTGCTGCGATCGGAAAACGCCCTGCAATGGCTGCCGCAACTGCGCAATCCGCAAGTGCTGGTAGACCCCGAAGCGCAGCAAACGCTCGCCGCCCAGCTCTCCCAACACGGCAGCCAGGCAAGCGAGCTGCTCGAGCACGTCCGCGAAGCCTTGGTTGCAGGCTGTCAAATGCAAAGTAATTTTGAGCCACAAAGCGCGTAGGCGCGCATTTGAAATCTGAGCCACCACTGGTGTTTACGGGTTCGGTGCGGGCGGAAAGAG
>NZ_JADGHH010000221.1 GCF_019689535.1 Pigmentiphaga sp. | reverse complement strand
TACCTCAATGTGCTTCGTTTCCAACGATGGCCTCCTTGCGAACGAGGGGGTCAGTTCCTCGTGTCGCTAGGGGGTCAATTTACGGTGTCGCCTGACACACTTGGCCCGCGGCATGCCCCAAGTGAAGCGCGAATGCCGGGTTGATGACCGGCCCGCCTACTTTGCCCCGTATGCCGTCGGTCCCGAAATATTGGGTGTGTACTGCAGCCATGATTGTTTTCCGCGATTCTTGTTACTGCTTCACGTGCGGCCAATGGGAAAGCGAACGCTCCGCTGCCGGGCGCCCGCTTCAACGTGCCGCCATGATTCCCCATTTCGGCTGAGGCTGGTATCTGCCTTTTAGCCGGTTGCAATCCATAAGGGCGCCAGCATAGGGCTGGAAGCATGACGCCCTGATGTAGCTATGTAACGAATTGCGGAAAAATTCGCATGAAATAGCCCTCTGAACAGTATGGATAGCGCCATTTCCCCAGGGGTTGTTAATTTTACAATAAGTTACATTGTTTTAAGAATGTATTTTTTTGTGCGGTATTTGCATCACTTTGACTATCGCCCTAGCGGTTTCGATTGTCGGTGTATTTGCGCAGCACGAGCCAGCGGGGCGTGCGAAAGCGCACAATGGCGGTGTACAGCCAGAGGTACACCGCGACGAAGACGGCGAGGAAGCCCACCAGCACGAACTTCTGGTGCCAGAAGGCGGTAGCCGGCACGATGGCGAGCAGGCTGAGTGCCCACAGGTAGGGGGAGGTGCTGGCGTTGCGCCGCAGGAGTAGCCGCGCGTTGCGCGAGCCGACCGCCCAGCGGATGACGCGCTTGTAGATCAGCATGTGCAGGTGGATGCCGTCCGGCAGGCTGGGCGACATGCCGCGGAGATATTTCTTTCGATATATGGAGAAGAGCGTCTCGAAGATGGGGTAAATGAAGAGCAGGGCGGGATACCAGGCCGAGACCTGCGGGTTGCGCGCCACGAGCAGGATGCCGAGCTCGGCCAGCATGAAGCCGAGGAAGTAGGCGCCACCATCCCCCAGGAAGATGAAGCCGTAGGGATAGTTCCAGACCAAAAAGCCCAGGATGGCCCCGATCATGATGAGCGCGCCGCCAAGCACGAGCGGGTCCCCCACCTTGAAGGCGACGTAGCCGAGCGAGGCGAACATGGCCATGGCCGCCGCCGCCGCGAGGCCGTTGAAGCCATCGATGATGTTGACGGCATTGACCAGCGCTGCCACGCACACCACGGCCGCAAGGCCGCCGGCCAGCGGCAGGGCGAGCCACGCATCCACCAGCGGCACGTCCACCCTGACCAGGCTGGCATCGAGTACGACGGCGCCCAGCGCGCCGCCTGCCAGCGCGCACAGCAGCCGCACCGTGGGGCTGATGCGCTGGGTGAAGTCTTCCGCGAGGCCAATGCCGAACACCACGGCCGAACAGGCCAGGAGGAGCGCCAGGTGCTTGGCGAGAGGCAGGTCGCGCGCCGTCAGCATCCCGACGGCCAGGCAGCAGCCGAGCAGGATGCCCACGCCGCCTATGCGGGGCACCGGCCGGACGTGGAATTTTTGGACGCCGGAGAGATCGCGGTCCGCTGCGGCGCTGTGGCGATGGCTCACGCGGACGATGAAGAGGGTGGCAAGAAAAGAAACGATGAAACTGATCGTCAGGTTCAGCATGTGCACTCGTGCGGATGGAGCCAGTGCGAGGCTAGGAGGAAGCAAGACAGCATCGCTATCGAATTGTGTATATACGACCGTGCGTCCAATGTCACGTATACGGTGCCAGGGTTTGGCGCTTGAGTGGTGTCATTTGCGTGTGTGGCGTAACGCAGCGTTACGCCGGCGGGGTATCCCGTCTTCTCTGCTGTCAACTTCATCTATAGTCCTAGTTAACTTGTCCGACTCGTGCTGCGCTCACGCGCCTGGGATACTTGGGGCATGCGACCGGCTATGTCTTTGTGTATTACCATCTGCACGATTTGACGAAGACATAGAGTGGGTTCAGCCTTTTGGAGCTGTCCGCTCGGATGAATATCAAAGCCAACCCAGGAGTTTTGCGTGGGGACTAACCTTTCCTCTTCCGCTATCGACATTGCCGCTTCCGCCTTCAAGGCGTATGACATCCGCGGCGTCGTCCCCTCACCCTTGAGTCCGGAATTCGCGCGTCGCCTGGGCGGCGCGTTGGCGTTGGCGGCGCGGCGCGCGGGCGTGAAGGAAGTCGTCGTCGGCCGGGACGGGCGCCTGAGCGGTCCGGATTTGGCCGAGGCGCTGCAGGCGGGCCTGTTGGCCGGGGGCGTGGACGTGCTGGACATCGGCATGGTGCCGACGCCCTTGGTCTATTACGCCGCCCACGTGAGCGGCACCGGCTCGGGCGTGGCCATTACCGGCAGCCACAACCCGCCGCAGTACAACGGCTTCAAGATGATGATGGCGGGCACGACGCTCTATGGCGATGCCATCACGGCGCTGCGCGAGCCGATGCTCAAGGGCGAGGGCATGGATGCCGCGACGCCCGGCACGCGCAAGGAATGGAACGTGACGCCGGATTACCTGCAGCGCATCGTGGGCGACGTGAAGCTCTCGCGCAAGATGAAGATCGCGGTCGATGCTGGCAACGGCGTGGCCGGCCCGACGGCGGTGCAGCTTTTCAAGGCGCTGGGCTGCGAGGTGGTCGAGCTGTATTGCGACGTGGACGGCAATTTCCCCAACCACCATCCGGACCCGGCCGACCCGCACAACCTTGAGGATTTGGTCCGGTGCCTGGCCGAGACCGATTGCGAGATCGGCCTGGCCTTCGACGGCGACGGCGACCGCCTGGGCGTGGTGACCAAGTCCGGGCAGATCGTCTGGCCCGACCGCCAATTGATCCTGTTCGCGCGCGACGTGCTGGCCCGCAACCCGGGCGCCGAGATCATCTACGACGTCAAGTGCAGCCGCTACGTGGCGCAGGAAGTCGCTGCCGCGGGCGGCAAGCCCCTGATGTGGAAGACCGGGCATTCCCTGGTCAAGGCCAAGCTCAAGGAAACCGGCGCCCCCTTGGCGGGCGAGATGAGTGGCCATATTTTCTTCAAGGAGCGGTGGTACGGCTTCGACGACGGGCTCTATACCGGCGCGCGGCTGCTCGAGATCCTCTCGCGCTCGGACGACCCCTCGGCGGTGCTCGAGGCCTTGCCGCAAGCCAAGTCCACGCCCGAGCTCAAGCTGGAGACCGCCGAAGGCGAGCAGTTCGAAGTGGTCAAGCGCCTGCAGCAGCAAGGGCAGTTCACGGGCGCCCGGGAGGTGATCACTATCGACGGCGTGCGGGTGGAGTACGCCGATGGCTTCGGGTTGGCCCGGCCTTCCAACACCACGCCCGTGGTGGTGTTGCGTTTCGAGGCGGACGACGACGCGGCGCTGGCGCGCATCCAAGAGGATTTCCGCACGCAGCTGCTGCGCGTCGCTCCTGATGCCAAGTTGCCGTTCTGAGTCTGAGAAGGAGGTATCGACATTGTTGAAAGGCGCCCCCGCATATCTGTCGCAAGCCTTGACGCCGCTTGCCGATATGGCGGCCTGGAAAGCGTTTGTCGAAGCCGCCCTGCGCGCGGACCGCAAGGCGGGCTCCCTGCGGGTGCTCGAGGCCGCGGGCCTGGCGGTGGACCTGAGCATGCAGGCGCAGTCGCCGGAGTTGCTGGCGGCAGGCGCCGCCTTGCTTGCTGAACGGGATTTCGGCGCCTGGCGCGAACGCCTGTTGGAAGGCGGGATCGCGAACTGTACCGAGAACCGCGCCGCCTGGCACACGGCCCTGCGCGCGGAAGACCCGCCGGGGCGCGTGGCCGCGCGCGTGCTGGCCGAGCGCGACCGCGTGCGCAATTTCGTGCGCCACATCGATGCCCAGGCGCGCTACGACGCCGTGGTGCACATCGGCATCGGCGGCAGCGATTGGGGCCCGAAGCTCGTGGTCTCGGCCATCGGCTATGCCGGCACGCGGCGGCAGATGCGCTTCGTCTCCAACATCGACGGCCATGCCATCGAGGCGGGCCTGCTCGGCCTCGATCCGCAGCGCACGTTGGTGGTGGTGTCGTCCAAGTCGTTCAACACGGTCGAGACGCTGAACAACGCGCAGTGCGCCTTGCGCTGGCTGCGCGAAGGCGGCGTGGCCGACCCGTGGGCCCAGGTCGTGGCCATTACGGCCAACCCGGAGGCCGCCAAGCAGATGGGCGTGGCGCCGGACCAGATCTTCACCTTCTGGGACTGGGCGGGTGGCCGCTACTCGGTGTGGTCGGCCATCGGCTTGCCCATTGCGCTGGCGCTGGGCGCCGAGGCGCTCGATGCGTTCCTGCAAGGCGCGGCGGCGATGGACGTGCATTTCGCGCAGGCGCCGCTCGAGCGCAATGCGCCGGTGCAGCTCGCGCTGGCGGGCATCGCCAACCGCAACGTGTTCGGCTATCCCTCGCTCAATATCGCGCCCTACGATGCGCGCCTGGCGCACCTGGTGCCGTACCTGCAGCAGCTGGAGATGGAATCGCTCGGCAAGTCCGTGGATTTGCACGGCCGGCCCGTGTCGCTGCCCACGGGCCCCATCGTCTGGGGCATGCCAGGCACGGACGGGCAGCACACGTTTTTCCAGTGGCTGCACCAGGGGCCGGAAGGCGCGCCGGTGGATTTCATCCTCTGCCGCGAGCCGGACCATCCCTATCCCGAGCATCATCGCCTGCTGGTGGCGAACTGCCTGGCGCAGCGCGAAGCGCTATTGCGCGGCAAGCCCGCTTCCGTGCTGGAGGAAGCGCTCACGGCGCAGGGCGAGGACCCCGAGCGCGCCGCCTGGCTCGCGCGCCACAAGGCCCATCCGGGCGGCCGGCCGTCCACCCTTATCGTGCTGCCGCGCTTGACCCCGCATTCGCTGGGCGCCTTGCTGGCGCTGTACGAGCACAAGGTGTTCGTGCAAAGCGTGGTCTGGGGCATCAACCCCTTCGACCAATGGGGCGTGGAGTACGGCAAGGCCCTGGCGCGGGGCATAGGGGAAGAGTTCGCCGGCAAGGCGTCGACCAGCGCGCGCGACCCGTCCACCGCGTACTGGGTGGAGGCCTGGCAGGGCGGGCGT
>NZ_JADGHH010000033.1 GCF_019689535.1 Pigmentiphaga sp. | reverse complement strand
CGATGATGGCGTCCACGCCACCCTGGGAGCCGATCGTAGAAAATTGATTGCGGTAGTTCTGGATGAACCAGACTCCCAATACGTTCAGGTCGTAGATTTTCCATCCCTGGTCAGTCTTCTCCAGCCGGTAGTCGACAGGGATCGGGTCGCGCTGGCCATCCGTGACGGCAGTGCGCACGACGACGTCCGTGGCGCCCGGTTCCGCCCGGAATGGGCGCATTTCGACGCGCGCCTGGGGCGTAATGGTCGCAATCGCGCCGCCGTAAGTACGCACCAGCATGTTCCGGAACTCCTTGACCAGGGCCGTGCGTTGTTCGGGCGAAGCGTTGCGCCAATAGCGGCCAACCGCGAGCCGGGTGGTTTTCTCGAAATTCACATAGGGCAGGATCAGCTCGTCGATGGCCTGGTTGATCTTTTCCGGCGAACCGCTTTTCAGTTCTTGGTCCTTGCGGATCCGCTCGAGCACGTTGTCCGCGGCCTTCTTGATCAGGACGTCCGGCCGGTCGTCCTGGGCGGGCGCCTGGGCCCGGACCTGGCCGCCGGCGAATATGGCCAGGGCGAGGACGAACAGCCAACCGAGCCACAAGGGAAGGAGGCGGGGACGAGCGAGGGTATGCGAAGCGGGGCGCGGATCTGGCATGGTTTCTCCTGAGCGGACGACGATCGTCGCCATTCTGGTTGGGCCTGGCGACAACGGGAACCGCGCTCGGCCCCGCCCGTCATCCATTCATGCATTGGAGCCCATATTCCGGCGCGATGTTCCGGAGGACTGAAACAGAATGCTGCGAGGAGGCCGCCGCCGAAAGCGTCCTTGCCCGTGATATGTTCGGAATCCTACCACCCACTTCCTGCGGACCGCGCCATGACATCGACCTCTACCCCGGCCATCCCGCTCGTCAAGCGCTACGACGTCCGGGATTTCTTTCGCAAGCCGGAGCGCTCCGCCTACCGCATTTCTCCCGACGGCAGGCACCTCGCCTTTCTGGCGCCTTTCCAGGGCCGGCAGAATGTCCACGTGCAGGCGCTGGGCGAGGACGGAGCGCCCGTCGGGCCGGCACGCGCCTTGACAGAGGAAACCGAACGCGACGTGCGCGGGTATTTCTGGAAAGGGCCGGCCCACATCCTGTATGCCAAAGACTTCGGCGGTGACGAGAACTTCCACCTGCTCTCGGTGCCCATAGACGGCAGCTCGGCGCCGACGGACCTTACCCCGTACGAAGGCGTGCGCGCCGACGTCGTGGACGAGCTGGTCGACGACGACGCCCATGTGCTGGTTTCGCACAACCAGCGCGACAAGCAGGTATTCGACGTGTTCCGGGTGAATGTCGCCACGGGCGAGGCGCAGCTCATTGCGCAGAACCCCGGCAACATCACGGGCTGGGCCACGGATCACGACGGCAGGTTGCGGCTCGCCATCGCGACCGATGGCGTCAACAACACATTGCTGTACCGCGATAGCGAGGCCGAGGACTTCCGGCCCATCCTGACCACGGACTTCAAGGAAACCGTCGCACCGCTGTTTTTCACCTTTGACAACCGGCGGATTTACGTCAGCTCCAATCGGGGGCGTGACAAGGCAGCATTGTTCGAGTTCGATCCGCACACGGCCCGCGAGGGCACATTGATCTTCGAACATCCCGAGGTCGATGTGCCGGGCCTGGCCTATTCGCATCGCCGCAAGGTGCTGACCGAAATCGACTATGTCACCTGGAAGCCGCAGCGGCGGGTGGTCGATCCGGTGATGGCCGAGATCTATGCCGACCTGGCTTCCCGCCTGCCGGGCTACGAAGTCGCCCTGCAGAGCGCGACCCGGGATGAAACCCGCTTCGTCGTCGCTGCATACAACGACCGCACCCAGGGCGCCCGTTATCTGTACGACGCCGTGTCGCGCAAGCTCACCAAGCTCGGAGATATCCAGCCTTGGCTGCTCGAGCGCGACATGGCCCCGATGAAGCCTATCCGGTATACGGCGCGGGACGGGCTCAAGATCGACGGCTATCTCACGCTCCCGGTAGGGGTGACGCCCCGCAACCTGCCCGTGATCGTCCATCCGCACGGCGGGCCGTGGGTGCGTGACGTTTGGGGCTACAACCCCGAAGTCCAATTCCTGGCGAACCGGGGCTACGCCGTATTGCAGATGAACTTCCGGGGTTCGACGGGGTACGGGCGCAAGTTTTGGGAGGCGTCGTTCAAGCAGTGGGGCAGGGCCATGCAGGACGACATCACCGACGCAGTCGAGTGGCTAAAGCGCGAGGGCATCGCCGATCCGGCTCGCATCGCCATTTACGGCGCGAGCTATGGCGGCTATGCCGTCCTGGCGGGCATCGCCTTTACTCCCGACCTGTACGCGGCCGCCGTCGATTACGTCGGCGTGTCCAATCTCTTTACGTTCATGAACACTATCCCGCCTTACTGGAAGCCGTTCCTCGATTCCATGCACGAGATGGTCGGCCATCCCGGGCGCGACGAGCAGCTGCTGCGCGAGAGCTCGCCGGTGTTTTTCGTGGACAGGATCAAGACACCCCTATTCGTGGCGCAAGGCGCGAAGGATCCTCGGGTGAACAAGGACGAGAGCGACCAGATCGTCGCCGCGTTGCGCGCGCGCGGGGTTGACGTCGAATACATGGTCAAGGAGAACGAAGGGCATGGTTTCCACAATGAGGAAAACCAGTTCGAGTTCTATGCAGCCATGGAGGCGTTCCTCCGCAAGCACCTGGGGTGAGGCGAAAGTCGGCGCAGCCTGGACGCAAGCCCGGCGCGTCCAGGCCGTGTGCGCGGCTAGGCGCGGCTGCGCTGGAACCACAGCATCGACAATACGCACGCAAGGGTCAGCAGCAATACCGCCGCTGCGCTGAGCAGCGCGCTGAGCTCGGTTTCCTTGCGCTCCATGGTGAACTTGGCGTTCAGGTTCCGGTACACGGAACTTAGGTCGGCCTCGGAGCTGGCGAGGAAATATTCCCCGCCCGTCATTTGGGCAATGGCGCGCAGCGTCGGTTCATCGAGCCGCGCGAAGAATGACCAGCCCTCGTCGCCAATGGGGGCGCCGCGCTGCGTCCCAAATCCCACGGTATAGACGCGCACCCCGCGCTCGGCCGCCATGCGGGCGGCGTCTAGCGGGTCCGGGCCCGTCGTGCGCCGCCCGTCGCTCAGGAGGATGATGGTGCCGGCGGTATACGAACCAGGGAGGACGGGCTGCGCCATTTTTTCCTTTTGTTTCTTTTTCGCCTCTTCCGCCGCCAGCGCCTGGTCCAACGGCAAGGGACGCCGGCCGGCGCGCACGGACGGCGTTTGGAAGATGACCGATTCCAGGTCTATGCCATCGTTGGGAAACAGCATGGAGAGCGCGAGGATCAGGCCGCTGCCGGTGGCGGTTGCACGCTGCAGCTGGAAGCGGTCGATGGCCTCGATCATGTCTTGCCGGTTGTCGGTCGGTGTTTGCACGACGGCGGCCGTGCCGGCGAAAGAAACGATGCCGAGCCGTACGTTGGATGGTAGCTCCGCAATGAAGCGCTTGGCCGCCATCTGGGCAGCCGCGAGCCGGTTGGGGGCGATGTCGGCCGCCTGCATGCTGCGCGATACATCGACCGCCAGCACGACGGTCAACGTATCCGAGGGCAGGGTGATGGTCGCGGTGGGGCGGGCGCAGGCGAGCAGTGCCGCCGAGGTCGCCAGCAGGAATAGCAGCGGCGGGATGTGGCGCCGCAGTCGCTGGCCGGCTCCGATCGCGGCTTTGGGAAGGCTCAAGCTGGCGTAGCGTATGGCCGTCTTCTTGCGGCGCGCCAGCACGTACAGGTAGAGGGCTACGAGCAGGGGGATGAGGAGCTGCAGCCAAAGAAGATCTGGCCAGAGAAACCGCATGAGTGCTCCTTGGCGCGCGGAAAGTACAACGGCACGGGCGTCTTTGCACCGGCGTCTTTAGTATGCCCATGAACCCTCGCGACGGTAAAGGTACTCGCGCATGGAGGCCGTTTAAGTGTTACCTTATTTTCGCCGGGCTCGTTGGGTGAACCGAGCGCGCCTGCGGCTGTCTGCCAGGAAGGGACCAGTTCTCCACGGGGGCGGGCAGGGCGGCACAGGGCTTGCTGCGCAGCCGCATTCCGTGAGACATGCCAAGCGGGAAGGTAGTGATGAAACGGGTTGCCTTATATAGCAGGACCCCCCGGCCGCGGCCGGCAGCGGCTGAAACGGATGCCGCGGCTGCCCCCCCCCGGCCGAGCCGCACCCGGCGCCTTTGGCGCTGGCTCGGACGCAGGCGAGATGCCTTATATGGCCTGGCCTTGCTCGTCCTGGCGGGCGGCCTCGTTTTCGTTTTGTTGCAACCGCAACCCACGCCGCTGACGCAGGAACACATCGACGCGGCCGTCCTGCACACCCTCGAACACAAAGACCTCCCATCGCGTACGGCCAGGGCCGCCGAAGCCGTGAGGCAGTCGGTGGTGCGCATCCAGGGCTTTGCCGACGACGAAGGCAAGGCGGAGGAAGAGGCGCCCAAGGTTGCCCAGGGGCCCCGGGGCGGAACGAAGCCCAAGCCCGGCGGGAAATCCAAGGAGAAGGAGCGGGAAAAGCCGGCAGGCAAGGACGACGGCGGAAACGCACCCAAGCAGGAAGGGAGTGTCGGCTCCGGCGTGGTCGTCGTCGACACGGGCGTGATCCTCACCAATTTCCACGTCGTGGCCGGGGCCAAGCGCCTGAAAGTTACCTTTTTCGACGGTTATCAGTCCGATGCCGAGGTCGTGGCCATCCAGCCCGAGAAAGATCTCGCCGTCATCAAGGCCAAGTCGATTCCCGACGACCTGCCGGCGGCAACCCTCGGGTCCAGCCTGGACTTGGCGCCGGGCGACGAGGTGGTTGCGGTCGGATTTCCGTTCGGCATCGGTCCGTCAGTCTCCGCCGGCGTGGTGTCGGGCTTGAACCGAGAGTTCGTCTCTGCGGAGGGCAAACACGTGCTTACGCGGTTGATCCAGTTCGATGCCGCGGCCAATCCCGGGAACTCCGGCGGTCCGCTCGTGAACATGCGCGGTGAGGTCGTGGGGATCGTCACTGCCATCCTCAATCCGACGAATGCGGGCACCTTTGTCGGCATCGGTTTTGCTACCACCATTGAAAGCGCCGGCAGCGCCGTTGGCATGCCACCCTTCTGATCACCGAGACAGGACCGAACCCATGAGCGACAACACCATGAGCGCCATAGACAGTGCAAACCTGATGGAGCGCGTGCTTTACGAAGTCAAGCGAGTCGTGGTGGGGCAGGACCATTTCCTCGAGCGGGTCCTGGTTGCCATCCTCGCCCAGGGACACTTGCTCGTGGAAGGTGTGCCGGGCCTGGCCAAGACGCTGACGGTCAATACCCTGGCCAAGACCATACGCGGCACCTTCAAGCGCATCCAGTTCACGCCGGACCTGCTGCCTGCCGATTTGGTCGGCACGCGCATGTATAACCAGCGCACTGGGGATTTTTCCACGGTGCTGGGCCCGGTCTTCGCCAATTTGCTGCTGGCCGATGAAATCAATCGGGCACCGGCCAAGGTGCAGAGTGCCTTGCTCGAGGTCATGCAGGAGCGCCAGGTCACCATCGCCGGCGAGACGCACAAAGTGCCGTCGCCGTTCTTGGTGATGGCCACGCAGAACCCGATCGAAACCGAAGGGACCTATCCCTTGCCGGAAGCGCAGGTCGATCGCTTCATGATGAAAGTGATCGTGGGGTATCCCAGCGAGGAGGAGGAATTCGTGATCGTCGACCGGGTGACCGGGCCCCCGGTCGACGTGCAGCCGGTCGCGGTGACCGAACAGCTGGTGCAGCTCCAGAAGGAGTGCCGCAAGGTGTACGTCGATCCCGGCCTGGTGCAATTTGCGGTCAAGGTCGTCGCCGCCACGCGCCGGCCGGAGGCTTACGGGCTGGCGGACCTCTCTCGCTACCTGACCTTCGGCGCGAGCCCCCGGGCCACGATCGCCTTGATCGAGGGCGCGCGGGCCTTGGCGTTCCTGCGGGGCCGGCACTACGCGCTGCCGGAGGATGTCATCGACCTCGTGCCGGATGTCTTGCGGCATCGGCTGGTGTTGTCGTACGAGGCGCTCTCGGATGGCCTCGGCGCCGACCAGGTCATCACGCGCATTTTGCAAACCTTGCCGGCCCCGGAACGGCCATTGGAGACCCATGTTCGGGTTGCGGCGGTTTAGCAAGCCGGCCGGCCGGCCGGCCAACGACGCGGCAGCGTCTCCGGATCCGCTCAGGATCGATGCGGAGGAGCTGCTGCGCCGGCTCGAATGGACGGTCATCCGGCGCCTCGATGGCGCCCTCCAGGGCGATTACCGGACGCTTTTCCGCGGCTTCGGGCTTGACCTGGCCGATTTGCGCGAATACCAGCCGGGCGACGACGTTCGTCACATCGATTGGAACGTGACGGCCCGGTTGCAGACGCCCCACGTGCGGGAGTTCCAGGAAGACCGCGAAGTATCGGCCTGGTTCGTGCTCGATTTGTCGGGGTCGGTGGATTTCGGTTCCGGTGCCGTGCGCAAGCGGGCGGTGCTGACGGGCTTCGTCGGCGTGCTCGCCCGGTTGCTGACGCGCTACGGCAATCGCGTGGGCGCGGTGCTGTACGCGGGCAACGCGAGCAGCGCGATCCCAGCCCGGTCCGGACGCCGCCACGTGCTGCATGTCTTGCAGAAGGTGGGCGAGACGCGCGCGGACGGCCGCTCCGGCGAAACCAAGCTGGGCGAGCTCCTCGAGCGGGCGCAGGCGGCCATCGGGCGTCGATCCGTGGTGTTCGTCGTTTCGGACTTCATCAGCGCCCCGGGATGGGAGCGGCCGTTGGGCGTCTTGGCCCAGCGCCACGAAGTCGTTGCGGTCCGGCTCTACGACCCGCTCGAGCAAAGCATGCCGGACTTGGGGCTGGTCGTCTTGCAGGATGCCGAAACCGGCGAACAGTTGTTCGTCGATACGCACGATCCAGGCTTCCGTAAGCGTTTCGCGGCGGAAGCAGACAAGCGCGAAGCCGCGCTGCGCAAGGCACTGGCCGAAGCGGGCGTGGACTGCCTGGAGCTGGCCACCGACGATCGGCTGGACGAAGCCTTGTTGCACTTTACCCGGTTGCGGCGTCGACGCAGCCAGCTCGTGGGCGGCTTGAGCGGCATTTGGGCGCGGGACATCTAGACCGGGGCGCATGTCATGGTGAATCTTCCTGCCTTGAGCTTCCTTTGGCCCACCATGCTCTGGCTGCTGGTGCTTGTGCCGTTGCTGGGGCTGGCTTATTGGCGGTTGGACAGACGACGCCGCAGCGTCGCGGCGCGGTATCCGGCCCTGGACATGATCGGCCTCGGCAGGCGTCCTTCGGTGGTGCGCCGGTGGCTTCCTCCGTGCCTGCTCCTGCTCGGCCTGGCCGCGATGATCGTCGCGATGGCCCGCCCCCAGGCCCTGATGATGCTGCCTTCGCGGATCGAAACCGTGGTGCTGGCCATGGACATGTCCGGCAGCATGCGCGCGGATGACATCAAGCCCTCGCGAATTTACGCTGCCCAGCAGGCGGCCAAGGAGTTCGTCGAGCGCCAACCCGCCAACGTCAACATTGCCGTCGTGGCCATCGCCGGAGCGGCGGCCGTGGTGCAGTCTCCGACCCGCAAACGGGAAGACGTGATCGCGGCCATCGAACGGTTAGAACCGCAGCGGGGTACGGCCTTGGGCAGCGGCCTGATCATCGCCCTGGCGACCTTGCTGCCCAATGCCGGCATCGACGTCGAGCGTTTCCTCGAGGGCGGGAGCATCCGCAAGCCGCCGGCTTCGCCGGACCTGGCCGCAGCGGGCCAGGCTGAGTCCGCCGTACCGGGTTCCTATGCCGCCGGGGCGGTCGTGCTGCTTTCCGACGGCCAAAACAATACCGGTCCGGACGCCATCAAGGCGGCCGAAGTCGCGGCCGGCTACGGCGTGCGCATCTTCACCGTGGGCATCGGCACGCCGGAAGGGACGACCCTGACCGCGGACGGTTGGTCTGCACGCGTGCGGCTGGACGAAGAGGTGCTCAAGAACGTGGCAGACATGACCGGCGCCCAGTACTTCCGGGCCGAGGACGCCAGCGAACTCAAGCAGATCTATCGTTCGCTGAGCGCGCGGCTGGCGTTCGACAAGCGAGACGTGGTGGAAATCACGGCGCTGTTCACGGCCCTGGGCGCATTGCTGGCGGTATGCTCGGGACTGCTTTCGCTTTGGTGGTACGGGCGGGTGCAGTAACGTTGGGAGAGCGGTCCCGGCAGGGATCGCCTTATTTGGCGCGCCCGGGCCGCCTGGCCGCAGTGAGGGGCCGCCGTCGAGGCCAGTCATGGACAAGGACAATTTTCTGAAGCTGATCGCCGCGGGCCGCGATAGTGCGCTGCTGCGGTTTACCTTGGGCAACCTGTACCTGGAAGAGGGCGACGCCGCGGCGGCCGCGGAACACCTGGAGCGCGCGGTGGCGTTGGACGCAAGCTATGCCGCCGCATGGAAGCAATTGGGCAAGGCACGTCACGCGCTGGGCCGCGACGACGAGGCCCGGGATGCCTGGCGCCGCGGCATCGAGGCGGCCACCGCCAAAGGCCATGTGCAGGCTGCCAAGGAAATGCAAGTACACCTGCGGCGGCTCGACAAATCCCGAGGCGAGGGGCGCCCATGAACGGGCTGCGCAACGCGATTCGGAGAAGACGGACCGCGGCGCCGGATTTCAGGAAAGCCGTTCCATCAATGCCATGGCGGCCGCCGGCGCCTTGGGCTTGAACCCGTTGATCATATAGATGAACACGTCGCGTTGCTTGGGTGGCCGGGGCAGGGGGGCAGCTAGCCTGCGGGCACCATCCGGTTCTTTGCCCGCGGCCCAGGCGCGGGCGCGAGCCGCCCAGGCATCGAGTTCCGCTGGCGCGTAGCCTAACTCAAGGCTTTCTTGCGCGGATTGCAGCCGGACGTATACGAACGGGGCGGTCACGTCATGCAACTGCGGCGTGCCGGCCTTGTCGGCGATCACGGCCGCCACGCCATAGCGCCTCAGCAAGTCGATGAATTCCGGGGTGGCGAAGCTCTCGTGCCGGACCTCTACCGCGTGGCGCAGGGCGTGCCCCTCATATTCGCTCGGCAGGAGCGCGAGAAAGGCGTCGAAGTCGTCGGGGTCGAATGTCTTGGTGGGAGGGAGTTGCCAGTTGATGGGGCCCAGTTTTCCTTTGAGTTCGACAATGCCGCTGGCCAGGAATTTTTCGATCGAGGGCCCCGCTTCGGCAAGCACGCGGCGATTCGTGGCAAACCGTGGGCCCTTCAGGGCGAACACGAAATCTTCCGGCGTTTCGTCGCGCCAGCGGGCAAAGCTGGCCGGCTTCTGCGTGCCGTAATACGTGCCGTTGATTTCTATGGAGGTGAGGCGGCGGCTCGCATACTGCAGCTCCCGGCTCTGGGCGAGCCCGGGCGGATAGAAGGAGCCGCGCCACGGCTCGAATACCCAGCCTCCTATGCCTACGCGCACGCGGGATGTCGTTGAACGGGTCATGCCCCTCTCCACGAAACGTGGTCGCTCTACAATGCCGGCGTTCGTGACTGCCCGTGTGTCGGCCATGCCTTTGGATTCGGAACAGCTCGCCGCCTTTCGCGGTCTCGCCTCAGACTTGGATCGCATTGATGCAGCGGCTTACGCCGCCGCTGGGCGGGATCGACTCTCGCCTATTCTAGGCCTGGGCGGGCGTTCTGGCAGCGGGAGGACAAATACGAGCGCAGCCTGGCCACATCATTGCAGGTGGACGGCGCGCAACGCACGGTCCACCTGCACCCGCTGCCTCATCCTTCACCGGCGAACGCCCGGTGGAAAGCCCAGTTCCCGAGCTTGCTGAAGGCGAGGCTCGAGGCGCTGCTGCCCGTTGCCTAACGGAGAATTCGTCCATGCCTGCCGGCTCCCGACCTACCATCGCGATTACCTATTGCACCCAGTGCCAATGGCTGTTGCGCGCCGCGTGGATGGCGCAGGAGCTGTTGTCTACGTTTGGCACCGACCTTGGCCGGGTCGCGTTGGAGCCCGCTACGGGCGGGGTTTTCCAGATCCGCTACGATGGAGACCTCATCTGGGACCGCAAGGCGGATGGCGGATTTCCGGATGCCAAGACATTGAAGCAGCGCGTGCGCGACCGGCTGGATCCCGGCCGCGACCTGGGGCACGTCGACCGTTAGCCCAGGCCCGGAAAAGATCCCGCGGGCGCTGCATTGTGTTCACGCCTTACTCGATATTCTGCGCCTGCTCCCGCATCTGCTCGATCAGGAGCTTCAGGTCCATGGCCGCGCGGGTGACTTCCAGCCCGCCTGCTTTCGATCCCAAGGTGTTGGCCTCGCGGTTCATTTCCTGGAATAGGAAGTCCAGCCGCTTGCCGGCACTGCCTTTGTCGGCCTTCTTGCCCGTGCCGCCTTTGCCCAGCAGCTGCTTGAGCTCGGCCAGGTGGGAGTGTAGGCGGGACAGCTCTTCGGCCACGTCGATGCGCAGGCCGAACAGGGTGGCTTCATGCGCCAGGCGCTCCGACAATTCTTCGCCGCGAATGTGCTGGAACCCGCCCGGGAAGGCCGCTTCGATCGTGTCGCGCAGCTTGCGCGCCAGCCGTTCGCGGTATTCCTGCACCAATTGGGGCATCCGCTGTTCGACCTCGGCGACGATGGCTGCCACGGACTCGGCGCGGTCGGCGATCATGGCCGCAAGCCGCTCCCCTTCGCGGTCCCGCGCCGCCTGCATTTGCGCCAGCGCTTCCGAGGCAGCGCGCAGGGCGGCCTCGCGCCAGGTGTCCTCCGATTCTTCGGCGGCCTGGACGCCCGGCCAGGCGAGCAACTCGGCCAGGCGGGGCGGCTGTGCCTCCGGAAAAACTGCCTGCACCTTGCGGAACAGCGAAGCCGCCTGTTCCAGCGCGGCGACGTTGATGGAGTCCGGGTCGGCCACGACTCGCCGCTGGATGGTTGCGCGTACTTCGATCTTGCCGCGGGCCACGGCGTTGGTTAGGAGTTCGCGCAGCGAGGTTTCGAGCGTGCGCAGCTCGTCCGGCATGCGGAAATGCAGGTCGAGGAAGCGACTGTTGACGCTGCGCAGTTCGATGGAGATGGAACCGTGGTCGGTATCGGCGCGAGCGGCGCCGAAGGCGGTCATGCTACGGATCATGGGGAAGGCCTGTGAGAGCGTGGGCGGAGCCGACATGCACGGCGACGCGGCCGGGCGTGGGTCGGCACGAACTCGCATGATAAAACGGGCGAGGGGTCTTGGGGGTTGCTCGTACAATGTCTGGATCCGCCGGCAGCGCCCCTGGCGCTGTCGCATCGAGTCCGGCTCCGGCCGACTCGCCCATCGATCTGGAGTGTTTCATGAGTGTTGTTCCCCCTTCGTTCGCCCGGCCGTCCGGCCGCGACCCGGCCTCGCTTCGCCCGGTCACCCTGCAGCGCGGATATACGCGTTACGCCGAAGGGTCGGTGCTGGTTGCGTTCGGCAACACGCAGGTGATTTGTACGGCCAGCGTCGAAGATAAGGTGCCGGCCTTTCTCAAGGGAACGGGGCAGGGGTGGGTCACGGCTGAGTACGGCATGTTGCCGCGCGCCACCCACACCCGGGGCAGCCGTGAAGCGGCCAAGGGCAAGCAAAGCGGGCGTACCCAAGAAATCCAGCGCCTGATCGGGCGCAGCCTGCGTGCCGTGTTCGACCTGGGCAAGCTCGGCGAGCGCACGTTGCACCTGGATTGCGACGTCATCCAGGCCGACGGCGGCACGCGTACCGCCAGCATCACCGGCGCGTTCGTCGCGGCCAGCGATGCTGTGGCGCTGTTGATGGCGCGCGGCGAACTCGAGGCGTCTCCCATCCGCGATCACGTTGCAGCCGTGTCCGTCGGCATTTATGCGGGGCAGCCGGTGCTGGACCTGGACTATGCCGAGGATTCTCAGTGCGAGACCGACATGAACGTGGTGATGACGGGTAGCGGTGCCTACGTCGAGGTCCAGGGCACGGCCGAGGGCGCGCCGTTTTCACGCAAAGAGATGGACGCGCTGCTCCAGCTGGCCGAGACGGGCATCGCCGAATTGGTGCGCTTGCAGCGTGAGGCGCTGGCGCAACCGTATCCCGGGCGCTGAAGCATAGGCTGGATGCGGAGCGCAAACCCATGAAAAAATTGGTCCTGGCTTCCAACAACGCGGGGAAACTGCGTGAGTTTTCGGCGCTGTTGGCGCCGCGCGGCTTCGAACTCGTGCCGCAGGGCGTCCTGGGGGTGCCCGAGGCCGAAGAGCCCCACGTCACGTTCATCGAGAATGCCCTGGCCAAGGCGCGGCATGCCAGCCGGCTGACGGGGCTGCCCGCGCTGGCCGATGACTCAGGCGTCTGCGTGATGGCGCTGGGCGGCGAACCCGGCGTGTATTCGGCGCGCTACGCCGAGCGTAACGGCGGGGAGAAATCCGATGCCGCGAACAATGCGCTGGTGGTCGAAAGGCTGCGCGGCGCGACGGACCGCCGGGCCTATTACTATGCCGCGCTGGTGCTGACGCGCTCGGCGGACGACCCGCAACCGCTCATCGGCGAAGGCCTGTGGTGGGGCGAGATCATCGAGGCGCCCCGCGGCAATGGCGGGTTCGGGTACGACCCGTATTTTTTCCTGCCCGCCCTCGGCCGAACCGCGGCCGAGCTCACGCCTGAGGAAAAAAATCGCTTGAGCCATCGCGCCCAGGCGCTGCAGGCCTTGATGGGCAAGCTCGACGCGCTGTGATGACCAGGTCCATTCCCATCCGGCCGGCCGGGCAGGGCGCTACGCCGACGAAGGCGCCCGTGCCGGTTTCGCCGGGGCCCAGCCTACTGACGAGTTTGCCGCCTTTGTCGGTCTACGTTCACGTACCATGGTGCGTGCGCAAATGCCCTTATTGCGATTTCAACTCGCATGCAGCGCCCCAAGACCTGCCTGAAGAGCGTTATCTGGCGGCGCTGACGGCAGATCTTGACCAGAGCCTGCCCCAGGTATGGGGGCGCAAGGTGGTTTCGGTTTTCATCGGCGGCGGCACGCCAAGCCTGTTGTCGGCCAAGACGGTAGATGCCATGCTGTCGCTGTTGCGTTCGCGCTTGCAACTGCTGCCCGATGCCGAGATCACGATGGAGGCCAACCCCGGCACCGTCGAAGCGGCGCGGTTCGCCGACTACGCCGCGAGCGGCGTGAACCGCATTTCGCTGGGCATACAGAGCTTCGACGACGGCAGTCTTCGGGCGCTCGGGCGTATCCACGACGGGCTGGCAGCCCGGCAGGCCATTGCTGTCGCCCAGCGTCACGTGGAACGGGTGAATCTCGACCTGATGTTTGCCTTGCCTGGCCAAACCGTCGAAGCGTGCATGCAGGACGTGGAGACGGCGCTAGCCTTCGGCACCGAGCATTTGTCCATCTACCACCTGACGCTTGAGCCGAACACGGTGTTCGCCAAATACCCGCCGGCGCTTCCCGACGACGACACGGCATTCGAGATGCAGGATCGCATCGAGGAGCGGCTGGCCGCCGCCGGCTACGACCATTACGAGGTGTCTGCCTATGCCAAGCCGGGAGGGCGCTGCAGGCACAACCTGAATTACTGGGAGTTCGGGGACTATCTGGGCATCGGACCGGGCGCTCACGGAAAGTTGTCTTTCCATGACCGGATCCTCCGCGAGGCGAGGGTGCGCAATCCGCAGTCGTGGATGGACGCGCTGCTCGAGCCGGCACAGGGGAGTTCCCACCTCGCGGAGTCCCGGGAGGTGAGTCCGGATGACCTGCCGTTCGAGTTCATGCTCAATGCGCTGAGGCTGACCGACGGGGTTCCCACCGCCAGTTTCTCCGAACGCACGGGGCTGAACCTAGCCGCAATCGCCAAGCCGCTCGCACGTGCCGTCGAACAGGGACTGCTGGACGAGGATCCGACCCGTCTTCGCGCCACGCCGCTGGGACGCCGCTTCCTCAACGATCTGCAAAGCCTTTTTCTCGGTTGAGTCCGGGCCCCGCAATGGGGGCGCATGCGGCGCGCTCGCTCGCGATTGACCAGACTTGGGCGTGCTGCGCTATTAAACGGCACGCTTGCACCCAAGTGGTGCGAAATAGACATTTATTGACGAAATGCCCCAAGTTGGTGATTTATTCGTCGTATGATGCACCGTAAGCGTGCGTCCGGGGTACTGGCCTAAGCGTGCCCCCGGCGGAGAATGCCAGGGCCCCTTGTAAACTTGCGCATCACGCCGGTGGCGCCCGCACTGGCACGGAAACTGCTTTTACTCAGGCGCAACCTATTAGCCCAGCTCCGGCCGGGCGGTATGCATGTCGAGAACGCTGCACCCCCGGAGGAGCCGGGGGCGATTACGAGACTTATCAGGAGCCCTAATGGCAACGCCTAAAGACGTCCTCAAGATGATTGCGGACAACGAAGTCAAATTCGTTGATTACCGTTTCACGGATACCCGCGGCAAGGAGCAGCACGTAACCGTGCCCGCCAGCGTCGTGGACGAAGACAAGTTCGAATCGGGCCACGCCTTCGATGGCTCTTCGATCGCCGGCTGGAAAGGCATCGAGGCTTCGGACATGCTGTTGATGCCGGATGCCGGCACGGCCCGCCTGGATCCGTTCCGCGAAGAATCGACCCTGATTCTGACGTGCGACGTGATCGAGCCTTCCGACATGAAGGGCTATGACCGCGATCCCCGCTCCCTGGCCAAGCGTGCCGAGGCCTACCTGAAGTCGTCCGGCCTGGGGGACACCGCCTACTTCGGCCCTGAGCCCGAGTTCTTCGTGTTCGACGGCGTGACCTGGAACGTCGATATGTCGGGCTGCTTCGTCAAGATCAAGTCCGAAGAAGCCTCGTGGTCCACGGGCATCGAGTACGAAGGCGGCAACCTGGCGCACCGTCCGGCAGTCAAGGGCGGCTACTTCCCGGTTCCCCCGACCGACTCCTTCCAGGACCTGCGTTCCGAAATGTGCCTGTTGCTCGAGCAGCAAGGCGTGCCGGTCGAAGTGCACCACCATGAAGTGGCGGGCGCCGGCCAAATGGAAATCGGCACCAAGTTCGCGACGCTGGTGCAGCGCGCCGACTGGAACCAGATCCTGAAGTACACCGTGTGGAACGTTGCGGCCGCCTACGGCAAGACCGCCACGTTCATGCCCAAGCCCGTGGTCGGCGACAACGGTTCCGGCATGCACGTTCACCAGTCTGTCTGGAAGGACGGCCAGAACCTGTTCGCCGGCAACGGCTACGGCGGCCTGTCCGAGTTCGCGCTGTACTACATCGGGGGCATCATCAAGCACGCCCGCGCGCTGAACGCCATCACCAACCCGGGCACTAACTCGTACAAGCGCCTGGTTCCGCACTTCGAGGCACCGGTGAAGCTGGCCTACTCCGCCCGCAACCGCTCGGCTTCGATCCGGATCCCGTACGTTGCCAATCCGAAGGCGCGCCGCATCGAAACGCGCTTCCCGGATCCCCTGGCCAACCCGTACCTGGCGTTCTCGGCCCTGCTGATGGCTGGCCTGGACGGCGTCATGAACAAGATCCATCCCGGCGATCCCGCGGACAAGAACCTGTACGACCTGCCGCCTGAAGAGGACGCGAAGATCCCGACCGTCTGCTCGTCCCTCGACCAGGCCCTGGAAGCGCTCGACAAGGATCGCGAGTTCCTGACCCGCGGTGGCGTGTTCAGCAACTCCATGATCGACGCCTACATCGAGCTGAAGATGGAAGAAGTCACGCGCTTCCGTGCGACGACCCATCCGCTCGAGTTCGACCTGTACTACGGTCTCTGATCCAGGCTGGATCTGTCGTCAGCAAGGAGAAACGGGGCGCGCGATCGCCCCGTTTTCATTGGTATGGACCATAAGCCACTCGATCCGCTGTCCCGTAGCACCGATGCCTTCGCGGCGTTCGAGCTGTTGTCTAGCGCCATTCTCGTCATCGATGACGATGGCCTGATCCGTTACGCCAACGCGCCCGCCGAGGACTTGTTCGAAGTTTCCGTGCGGCAGCTGTACGCGGTGCGGGTCTGCGACCTGTTCCGGGATGGCGAGCAGTTGCACCAGTCCCTGGAAGAGGCGAAGGCGCAGCAGTTCGCCGCCAAGCGCCAGATCTTGGAGATCGATCGCCTGGGAAGGGAACCGACCCAGGTGTCGGCCACCGTCGTGACGCTGTATGGGCAGCCCTGGCCAGCCCTGATCGAACTGCGCGAGATCGAGCAGCAGCTGAAGGTGGACCGGGAAGAGCGCTTGCTGGAACAGGCACAGGCCAATCGCGAGCTGTTGCGCAACCTGGCGCACGAGATCAAGAACCCGTTGGGCGGGCTGCGCGGGGCGGCGCAACTGTTGGAGGCCGAGCTGTCGGAACCGGCGCTCATCGAGTACACCCAGGTCATCATCCAGGAGGCCGACCGGCTGCAAACCCTGGTGGATCGACTGCTGGCGCCCCACAGGGCGCCGCGCATCGTGGGCGACGTCAACATCCACGAGGTGTGCGAGCGCGTTCGCTCCCTGGTGCTGGCAGAGTACCCGACTGGGCTCAAGATCGTGCGCGATTACGACGCCGCCATCCCGGAGTTCCGGGGCGACAAGGCGCAACTGATCCAGGCCGTGCTGAACATCGTGCGCAATGCCGCAGAGGCCTTGTCCGAGCGCATCGCGGCCGGCGATGCCGAGATCACGTTGCGCACTCGCGTGGCGCGCCAGGTGACTTTGGCCAAGCAGCGTTTCAAGCTGGCATTGGAATTGCATGTGATAGACAACGGCCCGGGCATTCCCCCTGAATTGCTGGACCGGATCTTCCACCCACTGGTGTCAGGACGTGAAGGCGGCAGCGGATTGGGATTGACCTTGGCGCAGACATTCGTGCAGCAGCACGAGGGAGTGATCGAATGCGAGAGCCGACCTGGCTTCACCGATTTCCGGTTGCTGCTGCCCCTGCCTTGATTGGCCGAATTGATGAAGTGAATGGAGTATCTTTTGCCAGCGTTCCTAGGAAAGCAGCGATGAAACCAATCTGGATCGTAGATGACGACCGTTCGATCCGCTGGGTGCTCGAGAAAGCCTTGGCGCGCGAGAATTTGCCTACCCGCAGTTTCGGAACGGCGCGCGAGGCCCTGGATGCGCTGGGCGAGGACGTGCCTCAAGTCCTGGTCACCGACATCCGGATGCCGGGGGCGGGCGGCATCGAACTGCTGCAGGCGGTCAAACGTCGCTTTCCCGCCTTGCCGGTCATCGTGATGACCGCCTATTCGGATCTCGAAAGCGCCGTGTCCGCCTTCCAAGGGGGGGCGTTCGAATATCTGCCCAAGCCGTTCGACGTCGACACCGCCACGGAATTGATCCGGCGCGCCGTCGAGGAAAGCCTGCGCGAGGAAGCCTCCGCCGAGGAAACGCTGGTAGGAACGCCCGAGATCCTCGGCCAGGCGCCCGCCATGCAAGAGGTTTTCCGTGCGATCGGGCGGCTGTCGCAGTCTCAGGTGACCGTCATGATCACCGGGGAGTCGGGCAGCGGCAAAGAGTTGGTGGCGCGGGCACTGCATCGCCACAGTGCCCGGGCTTCCGGCCCTTTCGTTGCCATCAATACCGCCGCCATTCCGCGTGACCTGCTGGAGTCGGAACTGTTCGGGCATGAACGCGGCGCCTTTACGGGTGCGCAAAGCATGCGGCGAGGGCGGTTCGAGCAGGCCGACGGCGGCACGCTATTCCTCGATGAGATCGGAGACATGCCCGCCGAGTTGCAGACCCGCCTGCTGCGCGTATTGTCGGACGGCAGTTTTTATCGCGTGGGCGGCCATAGCCCCGTACATGCCAACGTGCGGGTCATCGCAGCCACTCACCAGCCGCTGGAGGAGCGCGTCAAGCAAGGGCTGTTTCGCGAGGATTTGTTCCACCGGCTCAATGTCATTCGCCTCAGGCTGCCTCCCTTGCGCGAGCGCGCCGAAGACATCCCGCTTCTCGCGCGTCATTTCCTTGCGCGCAGCGCGCGGGACCTGGGCGTCGAGCCCAAGCGCCTGACCCCGGCGGCGTTGGCGGCACTGTCGCGCTTTCCCTTCCCGGGCAACGTGCGCCAGCTGGAGAATATCTGCCATTGGCTTACCGTCATGGCGCCGGCCCAAACGGTCGACGTGCAGGATTTGCCTTCGGAACTGTTGGAGAAGATCCAGCAGGACAGTCACGCGGCGGCCGCGAGCGAAGTCGCGGCGGCAGACGTTGCGGCCAGCGTGGGCGAGCGCACCGCGACGACGTCGTCCCCCTCCGATGCGAGCGCGCGCGGCGCGGTGGCCGTCGGTGACCGCACCAGCCAATGGCTGGCCGGGCTGCAAAGTGATGTCGAGCAGCGCTTGCAGCGCGGCGAGCCGGACATCATGCAAACCCTGACTCGCCAATTCGAGAGCACGCTGATCACGACCGCGCTGCGGGCGACGCGGGGGCGCCGGATCGAGGCGGCGGTCAAGCTCGGCATAGGTCGCAATACCATCACGCGCAAGATCCAGGACCTTGGGCTCGAGGACGACGACTGAAGCGTCGGCCGGGTGTGGACGGCGGCGTCTGCGCCCGGCTCAGCCCAGTGCGGTATCCAGCAGCATCATGATGACGAAGCCCACCATCAGGCCGCAGGTGGCGAAGACCTCGTGACCTTTGCGATGAGATTCGGGGATGATCTCATGGCTGATGACGAACAACATGGCCCCCGCGGCGAACCCCAGTCCCCAGGGCAGCAATGCGGCGGAAAAGCCGACGATGGCCGATCCGATCACCGCCGCCAGGGGCTCCACCAGGCCGCTGGCAATGCCTAGCGCGACCGCCGTCAGACGACGGTAGCCGATGCTGACCAGTGCCACGGCGACGACGAGCCCCTCGGGAATGTCCTGGATCGATATGCCCGTGGTCAGCGCCGCGGCACGCAGCGCGTCTGTCCCTGCAAAGGCCACGCCTATCGCCAGCCCTTCGGGCAAGTTGTGCAGCGCGATCGCAAAGATGAACATCCAGGTCCGGCGGATGCGTACTGCCGAGTGCTTGGGAGTGCCTTCCACGCCCTTGATGAAGTGCTCGTGCGGCAGGTAGCGCTCCATGGCCAGCAGCATCGCCGCGCCCAGCAGGATGGCGGCTCCCACGGTGAGCCCCGCTCCCCACGGACCGGCCCCCTGGGCCTTGGCCGCCGCCAGCCCGGGCACCACCAGGGAGAAACCGCTGGCGGCCAGCATGACGCCGGCGCCGAAGCCGAACAAGGTGTCCTGCATGCGGTCGGAAAGCCGCTGGGCGAACAGCACCGGGAGCGTACCCATGGCGGTCGCGCCGGCCGCCATGGAACCGCCGATCAGCGCTTCCTGCACGTGCGACTGGCCGTCCCACAGCGCGGCGATCATGCCATGCGCGAGGACCAGCAAGCCCCCCAGCGCGATGAGGCCGCCAAGCAGCTTGCGCAACATGCTGCCCAGCGTAGGGCTCGTGGGATCGCTATGCGTGGTCATCCGGCATCCGTATCGGCTTGGAAGGCAGGACTGCGGGTTCGTCTCCCTATAGTAGTCATTTTGCGGCGCCGGGACCGCATGGGCGTGTGTTACCGATCATGAGGCGTGGCGCCGAGGCCGCTTACCACGCGCGTCACGGCAGCAAGCAGGAAGGCCAGGTCATCCTGGCCGATGGTGAAGGCCGGGGTCAGATACACGATGTTGCCGAACGGCCGCACCCAGACGCCGGCCTCGACCAGCCGCGCCCGCAAGGCATCGCGGTCGAAGGCGCCTTCGAGCTCGACCGCGCCGATGGCGCCCAGCACGCGCACGTCGCGCACCCAGGGTAGATCGCGGCACGGCGCAAGGCCCGCTTCCAGCGCGCGGGACAAGGCGGCCACCTGCTGCAGGCGCGGCTCGTGTTCGAACAGGTCCAGCGAGGCATTGGCGGCGGCGCAGGCTAGGGCGTTGCCCATGAAGGTCGGGCCGTGCATCAGGGCGTGGCCGGGATCGTCGGACCAGAAACCGTCGAACACGCGCTGGCTGGCGACGGTGGCGGCAAGCGGCAGCGTGCCGCCGGTCAGAGCCTTGGACAGCGTGATGATGTCGGGCCTCGCGCCGGCCTGTTCGAACGCGAACATCGTGCCGGTGCGGCCGAAGCCGGTGAAGATCTCGTCGTAGATCAGCAGCAGGCCGTGCCGGTCCGCCAGCCTGCGCAACCGGGCCAGCACCGCGGGCGGGTGCATCAGCATGCCGCCGGCGCCCTGGACCAGCGGCTCGACCAGGATGCCGGCCAACTCGTGGGCGTGCTGGCGCAATAGGGATTCCAGCTCGGCTTCCGAGGCGTCGTCGCGCGGCAGCGGCGCGATCACGTGCTGGGTCAGGAGCCCGCGGAACAGGCTGTGCATGCCGTCCACCGGGTCGCAGACCGCCATGGTGCCGAAGGTATCCCCATGGTAGCCGCCGCGGAAGGCCAGGAAGCGCGAGCGCTGGCGGTCGCCGCGGTTGAGCCAGAACTGCACGGCCATCTTCATCGCCACCTCGACCGCCACCGAGCCCGAGTCCGTATAGAACACACGATCGAAGCCGGGGCCCAGCAGGGCGCACAGGCGCTGCGCCAGCCGCGCCGCGGGTTCGTGGGTAAGGCCGCCGAACATCACGTGCGGCATCGCATCGAGCTGCGCACGCACGGCCTGCGCGATGGCCGGATGGTTGTAGCCGTGGCAGGCGGTCCACCACGAGGCCACGCCGTCCACCAGGCTGCGGCCGTCGGCCAGTTCGATGCGGCTGCCATGCGTGCGCACGACGGGCAGCGGCGGCGCGGCGGTTTTCATCTGGGCATAGGGCAGCCATACATGGCGGGCGCCGTCGGCGGCCCAGGCGGGGGAGGAGAAAGTCATGATCGTCCTGCGCCGGCACGCGGGGGGTGCGGACCTGGCGTTCCACTATAATGGCCCCCATTCTACGGTGCGGGCGCCTGGTGCGCACCGCCACGCTCATGTCGATACTCGATTCACTGCTTGCCCAAGAACTCGACCGCGCGGAACAGCGCCAGATGCGGCGGCGTCTGCGTACCGCCGACTGCGCGCGCGATGGACGCCTGTTGTTCGAGGGCAGGGAAGTGATCGATTTCTCCAGCAACGATTACCTTGGCCTGGCCCGCCATCCGGCGCTGGCCGAACGCGTGGCCGACTGGACGGCGCGCTACGGTGCGGGGGCGCGTGCATCGCGCCTGGTGTCGGGCAATCTCGCGTTGCACGAATCGATCGAAGCCAAGCTGGCGCGCTTCAAGGGCACGGAGGCGGCGCTGCTGTTCGCGTCGGGCTGGCAGGCCAACGCCGCCGTGTTGCCCGCGCTGCTGCGCGCGGCCTCCGGACAGGGCGAGCCCATGGTGTTCTGCGACCGCCTGAACCATGCCAGCCTGCACCACGGCTGCCAGGCGGCCGGCGTGCGCCAGATCCGCTATCGCCACAACGACCTGGATCACCTCGATTCGCTGCTGGCCGAACGCGTCGGCAAGCCGGGCCTGCGCCTCGTCGTCACCGAGAGCGTGTTCAGCATGGACGGCGACCGCACCGACGTGGCCGCATTGTGCGAACTGGCCGAGCGCCACGGCGCCTTCGTGTACCTGGACGAGGCCCATGCCACGGGCGTGCTCGGCCCCGGGGGCGCCGGGCTGGCGAGCCTGGGCCGCGGGCGGGTGGACCTGGCCATGGGCACGTTCAGCAAGGCCATGGGCAGCTTCGGGGCCTATGTGGCAGGGTCGCGGCAACTGTGCGATTACCTGCTCAATGCCTGCTCGGGATTCATCTACACCACCGCGCTGCCGCCGCCGGTGCTCGCCGCGATCGACGCCGCGCTCGATCTCGTCCCCGGCATGGACGCCGAACGGCAACGGCTGGCGCGACTGGGGAACGTACTGCGCAGGGCATTGGCGACGCTGGGCATCGGCACCGGCGCTTCGTCCACCCAGATCGTGCCCGCCATCGTCGGCGACGCCGGCGAGGCGCTCGCCCTGAGCGACCGCTTGCGGTCGCATGACCTGCTCGCGGTGGCGATCCGTCCGCCCACCGTGCCGGCCGGCACCAGCCGCCTGCGCATCGCGCTGAGCGCGGCGCATGGCGAGGAGGATGTCGTCCGGCTGATCGATGCCGTGGCGGAGGCGAGGGCATGACGGCGTCCGACGGCCGTGTCGCCATGGGACGACCCCTGCCGCTGGTGCTGCTGCACGGCTGGGGCTTCGACGCGTCGGTGTGGGATTCCGTGCGCGAGCTGCTCGCCGACTGGCCGATCCATGTGGTGGATGCGGGATACTTCGGCCACCCGTCGATGCCGTGCCTGCCGGAGAGCTATGTGGCCGTGGGCCACTCGCTCGGCTCCATGCGCTGCCTTGCGGAAACGGGCCCGGGATGCCGGGGGTGGGTGCTGATCAACGGTTTCGCGCGCTTTTCGGCGGCCGCGGATTTTCCCGAAGGGGTCCCCGTGCGCGTGATCGACCGCATGCTGATGCGCCTAGCCGCCGATCCGGCTGCCGTGGTGGACGATTTTCGCAAGCGTTGCGGCGCACCCGCGCAAGCGCCGGCGAGCGGCCTCGATGGCGCGGCGCTCGCAGAGGACCTGCGACGCCTGCGCGACGAGGACGCGCGGGGCGCTTGGACGGCCCGGCAGGTGCCGGCCTGCGTGCTGGCCGGCGAGGCCGATCCCGTGGTCGCGCCGACGATGACGCGGGCATCGTTCGGCGAGGACGTCGGCTGGTGCGCCGGCGGCGGCCATTTGCTGCCGCTCACGCACGCCGCATGGTGCGCCGCGCGGATACGGGCGTTCGCCAACGCATTGGCCGGCTCCAGCGCGGGGGTGGCATCGGCATGACCCGGGAGCGGGAGTCCCAAGGGGCCATTGCCAGGCGCTTCGATGCCGCGGCCGGCCGTTACGCTAGTCATGCGGCCCTGCAACGCGAGGTGGCCGAAGAACTGGCCACCCGCATCGCACGCCTGTCGCTGCCACCACGGCCCCGCATCCTGGAGATCGGCTGCGGCACCGGATTCCTCAGCGCGGCGTTGGCGCGACGACTCGGGCCGGCGCAATGGACCTTGACCGACATTTCGCCGCAAATGCTGGAAACGGCGCGCCGCGAGCTCGTCTTGCCGGGGGAGAGCCGCTTTCGGGTCATGGACGGAGAATTCCCCGACATGGGCTTGGGGAGGTTCGATCTCGTCTGTTCGAGCATGGCGGTGCAATGGTTCGGCGATCTCGATGCCGGACTGGCGCGCATGGGAAGGCTGCTGGACGAGGGAGGATGGATGGCCGTCGCGACCCTGGCGGCCGATACTTTCGTCGAATGGCGTGCGGCCCACGCGCAGCACGGCCTGGACGCCGCGGTGCGGACCTATCCCCAGCCCGGGCGCATAGGCGTGTCGCTGCCAGGTTTGCGCCGCTCGATGGCGTCCGAATTGCGGGTGCAGCGGCATCGAAACGGCATCGAGTTCCTGCGCGGCCTCAAGGCGATCGGCGCCGATGCGCCGGCACCGGGCCACCGGCCTTTGCCGCCCGCCGCGCTCAAACGAATACTGGGTACTTTCGACAGGCAGGGGGCAAGCGTGACCTACCATGTGGCTTATGGAACCTGGAACAAGGGCGCCACGCCGCGCGGCGTGTTCGTGACCGGCACCGACACCGGCATCGGCAAGACGCTGGTATCGGCCGTGCTGGCGCGCGCCTGGAACGCAGACTATTGGAAGCCGCTGCAGACCGGCGTGGCGACCGAACCGGACGACACCGGTAC
>NZ_JADGHH010000032.1 GCF_019689535.1 Pigmentiphaga sp. | reverse complement strand
CCCCGGCAGCGAACAAATCCGGCACGCCTCGAACACGCATGAAGGCATCGACCTCGATCCGACCGAGTTCGTCCTTGGCCCCAGGCAGCGAAGCACCCAATGCATGCGCCCGCATCCCCGCACACCAAACTACCGTGGACGCATCGATCCGGCTCCCGTCCTCAAGCGCGACGCCCTCGGAATCGACCGCGGCGACACGAACGCCCGTCCGCACTTTTACCCCCAACGCGTCCAGGGCTTCCGCAATGACCGCTCGCGCTTCTTCGCCCATGACGGATCCGATGACGGGTGTGGCTGCCAACCCGCGCAAATGCGCCTGCAAGCGCTTGGCGCCCTCGTAAGTGTCGATGTCGAACCCATGCTCTCCCAATCCGGGAATGGGTGGACGCCACAATCGGCTGCCCAGCGCATAAACCAGGCGGTCGTAACGCAGCTCGACTTCCTCGCCTTCCCTGCGCACCTGAACGATGCGACGATCCGCATCGATGGCCGTCGCCTCCCCGCGAATGCGCTCGACGCCCACGGGATCCAACACCGTGGACAGCGGCACGGTCGTCGCATCCAAATCGTCCTCGTAGTTGCGGACACGTATGGCGTGGAAATCATTCCGCTCCACCAACGTGACCCGCACTCGATCCGGCCCGATGCCTTCCTCGTCCAGCCTCCTGGCGGCGCCTATCGCACTCCATAAGCCCGCGAAGCCGCCTCCCAGCACGACGATACGTTTCATGACATCCCTCCTGGAACGCGCGGCCCGCTCCTCACTCGGCCGCCATCCCCTTTCACGCACATTTCCACACACGCTCAATCTAGATATTTTTTATCTAGATTAAAATTATGGGATGACGCACATCGAGCGTCAAATAAAATTTGGATATTGAATATCCTGATCCTTGCAGAGTGCCGACATGAGAATGAGCGAAGGCGTGGAATGGGGGCTGCATTGCTGCGTAGCGCTGGGTTGGATCGGAGAGGACCAGACCGTATCCACCGCCAGGTTGGCGGCGCGATTCGGGTTGCCGGCGGCTTATCTGAACAAGTCCCTGCAGGCCCTGGCACGCGCCGGCATCCTCGTCTCCACGGCGGGACCTAAAGGGGGATTTCGGCTGGCGCGCCCTCCCGCTGAAATCACACTGCTCGACGTAGTCGACGCCATCGAAGGCCCAGAAGCCCCATTCCGGTGCACAGAAATCCGACAACGAGGAGAAGCGGCGGCGAGCGCTGCCGAATGCCGCCGGCCGTGCGCCATCGCTGCGGCGATGCGCCAGGCCGAGGCAGCATGGCGCCGCGAACTGTCTCGCCAAACCATTGCCATGATCATGGCGCGGGCCCCCCGCAGCGCCGCGGAAAGAACCATGCGATGGCACGCATCGCCTGATGCGTCGCACGCGAACGCTCAGCGCGTCGCCGCTGCCCGCAAGCATTCCCGGCCAGGCCGATAGAGGAAGCGATCGGCCTGGGGCCAACCGCAACGAGTACGTTGGCGGGCACCGGCCTCCGAGAGGCTTGCACGGCAAAGCGGCCCCTTCACGAAATCTGACTCCCCCTTGCATCGGCAAAGTCTAGGCAGATTGACAGGTTCCGCCTTACCCTTTGCGATCCGTGATGAAATGCGGCACGCCGCGATCATCCCCAACGACCACCCGGTTAGGAGCAGGGAAACGACATGGACGCCTATCGCCTGACTGCAACGGAAGCACGCCGGCTCATCGAGAGCGGAAGGCTCGATGCCAGAACCTTGATCGAATCCTGCCTGGAACGAATCGAAAGCCGCGAAGGACAAACCCGGGCATTGGTAGACTTCCACCCCACATCGGCCCGCCGGGCAGCATCCCAGGCCGGCTTGGGGCGCCTGGGAGGCATCCCCTTCGGGGTGAAGGACGTACTTGACACTGCGGAGCTGCCATCGCAATACGCGTCTCCGATCTGGAAAAATCACCAGCCGCGGGCAGATGCTGCGGCTGTCGCCTGGGCGCGCAGTGAAGGTGGCATCCCATTGGCCAAGACTGTCACGACAGAGTTCGCGGTTCGCAAACCGGGACCGACCACCAACCCCCACAATCCGGCGCACACGCCGGGCGGATCAAGCAGCGGCTCAGCCGCCGCGGTAGCCGACTTCTACTTTCCCCTCGCCATCGGCACCCAAACGGCCGGCAGCACCATTCGCCCCGCGGCGTATTGTGGCATCGTCGGCTACAAGCCAACCTTCGGGCTCATTCCGCGCGCCGGGATGAAGCTCATGTCGGAAAGCCTCGACACCATTGGCGTCATGGCACGCAGCGTAGCGGACTGCGCACTCTTTGCCGGCGCTCTGGCCCAACGGGACCTGGGTGACCCGGAGAAAAAAGTGGAACGACTGCCGCGCATAGGCATCTGCCGATCGCCGGCATGGAACGAGGCCCTGCCCGAAACGGTAGAGCTCTTCGCGCAATTGCAGGAGCTGCTCGCGCAACACGGCGCACGGCCGCTTCCCTTCGAATTGCCGGCCGAGTTCGAAGCCCTGCACAGGACCCACCACATCACCGTGCAGTTTAGGGAGAGCGCGATGTCTCTGGGATGGGAGTGGCTCGCCCGGCGCGAAGACATCAGCGACGATCTCAGGCAGCTGCTGGAACAGGGACTCGCGGCGAGCGAAGCCGAACTCAACGCAGCCTACGCAGGGCAAGCGCAATGCCGGCATATGTTCGATGCATGCCTCGGCGAGCTCGACTTCCTCTTGACCCCCTCGGCCCCCGGACAAGCGCCGCGTGGCCTCTCCGACACCGGCAGCTCGGTTTTCAACCGCATCTGGACCTCGCTGCACGTACCGTGCATCACGGTGCCCGCCGGCACCGGACCGGACGGCCTGCCGCTAGGCATTCAACTGGTCGGGCGCCGGGGGCACGATGCCCAGTTGCTGGGCTGGGCGCGTTGGCTTCAAGACGTCATCGATTGATGCCAGCCGAGGAGCGTGCCGCGCAGCCCTCGGCCAGCCCTCAGGTGCGGTATCCGGGAAGAGTACCTTCCGGCAGGGCCAGGCAATGGTCATAAATCGCGCCCGGCCTCGTGAACCACACCTCGTGACGTCGCGGATGATTCACGATGTACTGCAACGCCCGCCGCAAGGCGCGCAGACGGTAAGGCTGGCCAACGACCATGGCATGCAGCGCCAAGCCAAACACTAGCGGCTGCTTGCTGCTTTGCTCCAGCATCTCTTCGAACTGATCGATCACCATTTGCTCGAATTCCGTCGGCGTGGCATGCCGCACCAGCATCTGCGGCGAATCATTGAGCTCGAGGGGATAAGGCACGGACATGATGCGGCCGTTGCGGGTCTTCATCCACAGCGGCTGGTCATCCGCCGGCCAATCCATCACGAACTTGAAGCCGGCTTCCTCCAATAGATCCAGCGTGACGTGGCTGATCGACATCCACGGGGCCATCCACCCCCTCACCCTCTGCCCGGCCTTTTCCGCGATTTCGTCCCTCACCTGCGCGAGAAACCGAGCCTCATCCTCTTCCCACATGTGGCCGTGCCGCTCTGCATTGGTCCGCCCATGGCCGATGATTTCGTCGCCGCGCGCATTGATGCCGGCGACGATCTCCGGCGCGTAATCGAACAACGATGTGTTGATCAAATGCGAGGCGGGCAGCCCCAAGTCGTCGAATAAATCGAACAGCCGGAATACGCCGACTCGGTTGCCGTACTCCGTCCAGCAAAACGCCCGCTGGTCCGGCGCGGGGATGGGAACCGTCAGGTTGTGGGTCAAACCCGTACCAAAAGCGAAACGTTCTATGTTCAGCCCGATATAAAACGCCAGACGCTTGCCTTCGGGCCAACTGTAGTCGCTGCGGGAATTTATCGAGCTATAGGGATAACGATTGTGGTGAGGAAGGTGCATGGCGATCACTCATTGCAGACGTTCCACCCACCATTGCAGAAAGCGGCGTGTCGGGTTTTGACGCGCGCAACCTATTCGGCTTCTTCGCCCCCAAGAATACGCCTTCCAACGTCATCGAAACCTTGGCGCAGGCCATGAAAGACGCCCTCGCCGACGCGGGGTTGCGCAAGCGGCTCGAAGAACAAGGGCTGCAACCCGCCTACTCCGGGCCCCGGGAGTTCCGTCAACAGACCGACGCGGACTTCGCATTCTTCACGAACGTCGTCAAGAGGGCGGACATCCGGCTGGATTGATCGCATTGCCTACCTACGGCGTCGCCCATTGGAGACGCCGCTTCCAGTGCACGCGAGGGATCGCCCCGCCAGGCTCGCAGCCCCCCAGCGCGGCAGCACAGGCGCGCTACGCGTCGGCAAGGGCTTCGTTCTGGCAAATCCGGCGCACGGCGTCCATCAACAGCTTTGCGCCCGGTGACGAATGCTCGGGGGATCGACGCAGAATGCCTATCGGCCGTTCTGTGCCTGGCAAGCTTACGGGCAGCGTGATCAGGCTCCCTGCTTTCAGCTCGTACGAGAACAGCTGGCGGGAGGCCGCCGTGATCATGTCGGTCTCGAGCAGTAGGCCGCGGATGACGGAAATATCCGAAGACTCCACCGCCACGCGCGGCTCTGCCACACCTTGCTGCGCCAGGCACGAGTTCAGCGCCTCCCGGCTCGGCGTCCCGGGGCGCGACAAAATCCAGGGCGTATCGAGCAGGTCCGACAAGTCCAGGGATGGCGCCGCCGCCAGTGGGTGGTCGGACCGGGCGATGACAGCCATGGGCTCGCTCACCAACTCCTCGACGACGAGGCCGTTTTCCACCGGATCGAGCGGCAGCGCGCCCGTCAGGAAATCCACGTCTCCTAGCCTGAGGCCGGTGATCATCACCTCCATGGGGGCTTCCAGGGTACGCACCTGTAGATGGGGATGCTGGCGCAAGACCTCCCCGATCGCCGCGGGAAGCACATAGGGCCGCGAGAATGGGAGCGCGCCTACCACCACGAGTCCATCGACCACGCCTTCCAAGGCGGAAATTTCACCGTCCGCCAGGCGCAAAAGCGCCAGCGCCCGCTTGACGTGCTCCATCAGCAGTTCGCCGCACTCGTTCAACGCAACGCCCGTATGAGCACGATCGAACAACGGGATACCTACGCTGGACTCGATGTCGTAGAGCGCCATGCTTGCCGCCGGCTGGGAAATGCCGACCGTGGCAGCCGCCGTGCTAATGTGCTTGCGCTCGGCAAAAGCAAAGAGGAGCTCCAAACGCCTTTCATGCACAGACAGCGAGAAAAACGGGGCTGCCCTGAGGCGCGCCGCACATGCCGGATGCCGCTCGGTCAAGACCACGCAAGCACGTTGCAACTCGGCAAAGGCCTCCTCGGTACGCCGGGCCAGCACCTGGCCGTATTTCGTGAGCAGCCACTGGCGCGGGCCTCTCTCGAACAGCGACACGCCGAACCAAGACTCCAGTTCTTGGATGGACCGTGAAACCGCCGATTGGGCACGCCGCAGCTCCTCGCTGGCCCGGGACAGGTTGCCGTGGCGTACGACCGCCATGAACGGTTTGAGATGTTTGACGTGCAGCATGGACGACGGCTCACTCAGCTCAATACCTCAGAATCCAGCTATCCGGCAGTCCAGACTGGGGCAACCACCGGCTCACGCGGTACTAGGTAATTATTACAGGCGATCAGTCATCTGCCGCGATGAATGCCTCGCCCCGCGAGACAATCGGATTCTGGACGGGCGCCTCACATAGCCGAACGTTCCCACTCCTGCACCAACTCGGCGGACGACACCACGGCCCCGAAGTTGACGCGGACGCTGGACAGCGTGCCTTCGTGCCCGGCACGGTTACCGCTGCCTACGCAGTCTTCGGCCAAGACGATGTGGTAGCCAAGAATGAAGCCGTGGCGCAGGGTGGAATCCACGCAGACATTGGTTGCTACGCCGGTCATGATGAGCGTCCGGATACCGCGGGCCTGCAGCTGGCCATGCAGGGAGGTCTGGTGAAAGCCGCTGAACGTATGCTTGTCGACCACGAGGTCCCCTTCCTGGGGGCGAATGCGAAAAAAATCCGCCCCCCACGTTCCCTCCAGGCAGCAACCCTCGTCTTCTCGCATTGCGATGTGGGCCTCGGCCAGGTACTTGAAGTCGTATAGCGACCGCAGCCACGCCACCGTCGCGCCAGCCCGGCGCGCGGCCTGCGCCAGGACGTCAATGCGATCCGCGATCCGTTCGTTCTCCTCGACCTGGATCGGGTGTTTGCCGCTCTCCGCACGTTTCCGCTGCAGGTAACCGCCGCGCGCGCAAAAATCGTTCTGCATGTCGACGATGAGCAGCGCCGTCTGGGCGGGCTGCACTTTCTCCTGCCACGTGCGAGGAATGTGGTCCATGAGTGCTCCGCCGGGTCAACGTTCTGGCATCACCGTCCCGCACTTCTTACAGGTGCGAAACGCCAGCGACCCCCAAAAATTCTCGTACGCCCGGGACACCGGGTCCGCGCCGTAATCGCTAACGACGAAGGTTTCCTCATGGAGCAGGTGATCGCAGGAGGGGCAGAACCAATGAAACCGATCGACTTCTCCCGGTCGGCGCTTACGCTCGATGACGAGTTGAAATGCGTCCGGTGCGAAACGCGGCGAATGCGGCACCATGGGCGGCTGGTAAAGGCAGTGGCCCTCCGGTACCACCGCTACTTTCTCCACGCCTTCGGGCGTACGGTAATGCAGGTGCAAGTCGCCCTTCAGCGAATACTGCATTTCGTGGCTGGGATTCAGGTGGAACTCACTGCGATACTCGCGGCCGCGCGCAACGAAGCAGAGGCAGTCGTCGTCCTGCCACAGCGGATACGTCCTGCGCTCATCCGTGCTGCTCAGGTAATCCATGATTTCCTGCAGGTCGACCTGGGGCATCGGCCACTGCAAGCTCGGGAAAATCTTCATTTGGCTATCCCTCAAGAAAGTCGGTTCCTATTCTCGGCTCCGCGACCTGGGAAGAACTAGCGTCGATGGCTTCTGCGTGGGGCGAAAAAGCTTATGGTGAGCTCCCCCGCTTGGCCGGAAGCAACAAAATGCTTTTACTCACCCCGAAAGCACTTATGCCCGGGCCACAGTTTGGCCTGTCGGTGGCACAGTTGCCCACGATGCCGCACGCCGGCTCGATCGACTGGACTATGGGACGCACGACCATGAGAAAACAGATTCTTGTCGCACTGCTCGGGGCAACATTGATGGCGATCGCCTCGATCGGCCACGCTCAAACCTATCCGACCAGGCCGGTCAGAATCGTCACTACCTTCCCGGTAGGCGCAGGACCGGACGTCGCGCTGCGACTCGTGGCGGACAAGCTGGCCCAAAAATGGGGGCAGCCTGTCATGGTAGAAAACAAGCCTGGCGGTAACGGCTTCATCGCCGTGGATGCGGTCAAGCGCAGTCCTGCGGATGGCTACACCCTGATCCAGATGGACAACTCGCAAACCAGCGCCCATCCCTCTCTGTTCAAGCATCTCCCCTACGACTTGATGCGCGACTTTGAGCCGCTCACGCCAATGCTGCGCAACTACTTCTTCATGGTGGTGCCGGGCGACAGCCCCTACAAGACGACGGGAGACCTGCTTGCGGCGGCCCGCGCCCAGCCCGGTGCGATCACTTACGGCTCTTGGTTCGTAGGCAGCCCGGGACACATCGGGGGCGCCATGCTGGAAGATGGCGCAGGTGTGAAAATGATGCACGTGCCCTACAAGGACATGGGGCAGCTCTACGCGGCGGTCGCCAACAAGGAACTGGCATGGGCATTCGGCAGCGGCGGCAGCGCCGGGCCGCTCCAGCGGGCAGGCAAGGTCCGCTTCATGTCGGTTTCAGCGCCCTCGCGATTGGCCGGATTTCCCGACGTTCCGACCCTCCGCGAGTCCGGCGGCCCACCCGACTTCGAGCTCGTCGCGTCCGTCGGACTGCTCGCGCCCAAGGGCATTCCCGCTGCCATCGCCGACAAGGTTTCGACAGACGTCGCTGAGGTACTGCGCGATCCCGATGTACTGCAGCGTTACGAGGGCATGTTCTATGAACCTTACGCGCTGAGCCGGCCTCAGTACGTGAACGCCTTGACCGAAGAAACCCATCGCTTCGGGCAAGTGCTCAAGAAACTGAACATCACGCTGGATTAAACGAAAAGGGGCGCTGAGCGCCCCTTTTCCCTCAATACCGGTTCGAAAAGTTCGCCGATATCCGCTGCTTGAGGTACTCCGCGGCGGTAATCGGCGGATATTTGCCCGCCGGCCCTTGGACGACAACCTCTTCGTTTGCCTGGCAGAAAAATGCCAGGCTATAGCGCGGCCCCTGGTACTCGTCAGGACGCGGATTGCGCACCCGGTGAAAGTTCGAGGGGAGCAGGTCGTCGCTCCACCGCGTCAGCATATCCCCGATATTGCACGTGATCACGCCTTCGACGGGCTCCACGGGCGTCCATGCCCGGCTCTCCATTTCCTTGCCCGGCAACACCTGCAGGCCGCCCTGCCCGGCTCGCTGGAATAGCAGCGTCAGGCAATCGTAATCAGTGTGCGCACCGGCCCGCCACAGCCCCAGTTCACTCTGCAGCGCGGGGTCGACGGCGAAATAATGCAGCATGCGCAGCGTGCTCTGGTACGTCGGGCTGGACGGGTCATGCGCGCGCGTAAAGAAGTCCGGATCGAAGCCGAGCTTTAGCGCAAAGCAAGACAGCAGGCGCATCCCGACTTCCCAGCACTGGCGCTCGAAGCGCAGGGTGGCCTCCTTGAAGCCGGGCAGTTCGGCCTCGGTCGGCCACAGGCCGTCCATGCGCGGCCGCGTCACTTGGTAGGACTCTTTCTGGTCCGGCGTCTGCGTAGAGGGCCTGATCTGGGCCTTGTGCTCCCATCCTGCGTTGCGGCTCAACGGCCATTGCGCTTTCACTTCGCGCGGCAAGGCGAAGAAATGCTCGGCGCGCACGAAGGCGGCCTCGATGTCGGACAAGGGGATGCCGTGGTTCTTGACCTGGAAGAATCCGATCTCCGTGGCAGCCTGCCAGATTTCATCGGCGATCTCCGCCTTGCGCCGATCGAAATCCGAGATGTCGATGATGCGGATCTCCCGCGGGGCCTCGAGCCCCATGCCTCCCATGCGGGACTCTTTTTCGAGTTCCCCCAAAGCGTAGGTGGAAGGCGTTTTCGAAGCGGGCGTGGCATTCGTGGTTTGCATAAGAGTCCTCGTCGAACAGGGACACCGACCACTTGCCGGCAATCAGCGCGGGGCGGTCGTGTCGGACTTGAAGGATGTGGCGGCCTCGCTGCGGGCAAAACCCCCGCCGCGCGACCTCTTCAAGAGCAATGACCCGCCAACCGCACCGGCAGCTGCCGGACGATTGCGCTGAACGCTTCTACTCTCGAAGCCGACCGATGCAAGAATCGAACCAAGTGCCTTCTCCTGGCAGCCCGCGACGTCGGTCGCGCCACCGTTCACCAAGCTTGTGCGCCACGCACCGGAAGCAGCCGCGCTGCACCATGCCACGACAAGAAGACGCTGGCCCGAATCATCCCAGGCGGCCCCTCGCAGGCGGGACGGTAGTCGGCCGGCGTCCCGGCATCCCGGCATCCCGGCAGGGAGGTCGATGGCACACCCTTTGCTTGTTTCCCTGCAGAGTAGAAGCGTTCAGCGACGGCCGTCCCATCGCCTGCCGTCGCCCGGAAATTGCTCGAGTCGCGCCGGACAACCTGCTGCAGGCCGTCCGGGGTCCTTCATGTCACGACACGGGATCTCCACTATGAACCGCCGCCAGTTCCTCGCCACGCTTTCTGGTTCCGCCCTCTCTGCCGCATACTCCCGTCCGCTCCTCGCCCAGCCGCGCCTGACTCCGGTCAAGTTCACGCTCGACTTCCGAGTCACCAGCCAGACGTCGCCCTTCTTCCTGGCGCTCGCCAAGGGCTATTACAAGGAAGCGGGATTGGACGTGAGCATCGACGTGGGATCAGGGTCGGTTGCGTCGATCACCCGCGTGGCAAGCGGCGCTTACGATTTGGGCCTGGGCGACATCAGTTCGCTAGTCGAGTTCCACGCCCAGAACGTCGGCGCCCCCGTGCAAGCCATCTACCAGTATTACAATCGCGCGCCTTTCGTCATCATCGGCCGCAAGGACCGTGGCATCACGACCGACTTCGCCAGCCTGAAAGGCAAACGCGTCGCCGCCGCAGCCGTCGAGTCGACCCGCCGCTGCTGGCCGATGGTCGCACGCCAACTCGGCATTTCCCCGGACCTGTTCCAGTGGGCCACCACGGACTTCAGCGCCCGCGACAACGTCATGGTCCGGGGCGACGTCGATGCTGCCACCTACTTCCACGACTCGGCGGTATCACTGTTTGCGCGCATGCCCCTGGAGCGGCTCTCGGTGCTGGAGTATGCCAAGACCGGCCTCAGCCTCTACGGCAATGCCGTCCTGGCAAGCCGCAAGCTCATCGCCGAAAAACCGGAAGTCATCCGGGCTTTCCTCGCAGCCAGCAACCGCGCGCTGGTCGAAACGCTGATCGACCCAGCCCCCGCCCTGGCCGCCATCAAGGCACGCGAACCGATCATCGACCTTGACGTGGAGCGTCAACGTTGGGACATCACGCGGCGCTACCTCCTGACCGACGAAAGCCGCGCCAACGGACTCGGCGGCGTGCGCACCGGCGTCCTGCAGCGCCAAATCGACGAAGTGGTCGAGGTCTTCGACCTGCCCGCCAAGCCGTCACTCGAGCAGATCTTCGACGACCGGCTGCTGCCTGCCGCCGATCAACGCAAGGTGCCGGCATGACGCAGATCGAACTGCCCGCCGAGCAGCCGCTCAATGAGCGCGACGGCCTGTACCTGCGCCGCGCCATCGAGCTCGCCAACGTCGCCAAGACGCGCGGCAATCGTCCCTTCGGCTCGGTGATCGTCGGCGCCGACGGGAAGGTGTTGGCCGAAGCCTGGAACCGAAATGGCGAAAGCGGGGACTGCACCGCGCACGCGGAAACCGAAGCCATCCGCCTCGCCAGTCCCAAATACTCGCGCGACGAGCTCGCCGGCGCGACGATTTATGCATCCGGCGAACCTTGCGTGATGTGCGCAGGCGCGATCTTCTGGGCCAATATCCACCGCGTCGTATTCGGCATCGACGCCGTCCGGCTGCGCGGCTTCCGGGGGGAGCGCCTGGACCAGCGGGACGCCGAGCTCTCGTGCCGGGACGTGTTTGCGGCCTCGCCGACGCACATCGAATGCATCGGGCCTGCGCTGCTGGACGAAGCGACGGCCCCGCACGAAGGCGCGTGGAAAAACTGAGCGTCCCGCCTCCCGGCGAACCTCACTGACGCCAAAAGAAAAGCCTGGACCGGCATGCGCCGGCCCAGGCTTTTTGTCTTGGCGCGGCAGCCCGAAGGCGCCGCGGTCTCGCTGCTTACTCTTGGCTGCCGCCTTCGGGTTCGTCCGCAGCAGGCGTCGAGGTCACCTCGGCGGGGGACTTGAAGATGGTGCTTTCGTCGAACGTGTTGTTCACGTCGGCGAAGACCACTTCGCGTTCCGCAGCCTCTTGGGCTTCCTTCTCCTTGCGGGCGGCATGGTAGGCCATGCCGGTGCCGGCGGGGATCAGGCGTCCCACGATGACGTTTTCCTTGAGGCCGCGCAGCTCGTCCCGCTTGCCCATGATCGCAGCTTCGGTCAGGACGCGCGTGGTTTCCTGGAACGAAGCGGCCGAGATGAACGAGTCGGTCGACAGCGAAGCCTTGGTGATGCCCAGCAGCACGTTTTCGTACGTAGCCGGACGACCGCCGTTGGCGATCACGCGATCGTTCTCGTTGAGCAGCTCGGCTCGCTCGACCTGCTCGCCCGGGATGAACGAGGTGTCGCCCGGATCGACGACGTTCACGCGACGCAGCATCTGGCGCACGATCACTTCAATGTGCTTGTCGTTGATCTTCACGCCTTGCAGGCGATAGACGTCCTGTACTTCGTCGACGATATAGGTCGCCAGCTTCTCGATGCCTTGCAGGCGCAGGATATCGTGGGGATCGGCCGGGCCGTCCACGATCATTTCGCCCTTGTTCACCACTTGGCCGTCGTGCACCAGCACCTGCTTTTCCTTCGGAATCAGGAACTCATGGCTGACGCCGTCCAGGTCAGTGATGACCAGGCGTTGTTTGCCCTTGGTGTCCTTACCGAACGAAACCGTACCGGTGACCTCGGCCAACATGCCGGCGTCCTTGGGAGAGCGGGCTTCGAAAAGCTCGGCCACTCGGGGCAGACCGCCGGTAATGTCGCGGGTCTTTTGCGATTCCTGCGGGATACGCGCCAGCACCTCGCCCACGCCGACCTGCTGGCCGTCGCGCACCGTGATCAGCGCGCCCACCGGGAAGGAGATGCTCACCGAGTGATCGGTGCCGGCAATCTTGACTTCCTCGCCGTTGGCGTCGAGCAGCTTGACCTGCGGACGCACGGTCTGCTTGCTGCTGCGCGTCTTGGGCGTGATGGCGACCAGCGTGGACAGGCCAGTGACTTCGTCCAGCTGGCGAGCCACCGTGACGCCTTCTTCCACGTTCTCGAACTTCACCGTACCTGCGTACTCGGTGATGATCGGGCGGGTCAGCGGGTCCCAGGTCGCCAGCTGCGTGCCGGCCTTGACCACCGTGCCGTCGCCATGCAGCAGGATCGCGCCGTACGGCACCTTGTGGCGCTCGCGCTCCCGGCCGTTGTCGTCCACGATCAGGATTTCGCCCGACCGCGAGATCGCGACCTGCTCACCCTTCGCATTGGTCACGTAGCGCATCGCGCTCGTGAAGCGAACAGTACCGTTGGACTTGGTTTCCACGCCCGAGGCAAGCGCCGCGCGCGAGGCCGCGCCACCGATGTGGAACGTCCGCATGGTCAGCTGCGTACCCGGTTCGCCGATCGACTGGGCAGCGATCACGCCGACCGCCTCGCCCACGTTGACCAGGGTACCGCGGCCGAGATCGCGGCCGTAGCACGCCGCGCACAGGCCATAGCGGGTTTCGCAGGTCAGCGCCGAGCGGACCTTGACTTCGTCGATGCCCAGGCGCTCGATGACTTCCACCGCATCTTCGTCCAGCAGCGTACCGGCTTCGAACACGGTTTCCTGCGTATCCGGATCGACGATGTCAGCGGCCGCGGTACGGCCCAGGATACGGTCGCGCAGCGGCTCGATGACCTCGCCGCCCTCGACCAGCGCCTTCATCGCGAAGCCGGCGGTCGTGCCGCAGTCTTCCTCGGTGATGACCAGGTCTTGCGTCACGTCGACTAGGCGACGGGTCAGGTAACCCGAGTTCGCGGTCTTGAGCGCCGTGTCGGCCAGGCCCTTGCGGGCACCGTGGGTGGAAATGAAGTACTGCAGTACGTTCAACCCTTCGCGGAAGTTCGCGGTAATGGGCGTCTCGATGATGGAGCCGTCCGGCTTGGCCATCAGGCCCCGCATGCCGGCGAGCTGACGAATCTGGGCCGCAGAACCGCGGGCGCCGGAGTCCGCCATCATGTAGATCGAGTTGAACGACTCCTGCCGGGTTTCCTTGCCGTGGCGGTCGACGACGGGCTCGGTCGAGAGCTGTTCCATCATCGCCTTGCCGACGCGGTCGCCGGCCTTGCCCCAGATGTCCACGACGTTGTTGTAGCGTTCCTGGGCGGTCACCAGACCCGACGAGTACTGCTTGTCGATCTCCTTGACCTCTTTGCTGGCCTCGGCCAGGATGGCCTCCTTGGCCGCGGGGATCAGCATGTCGTCCATGCAGATCGAGATGCCGCCGCGCGTGGCCAGGCGGAAGCCGGCCTGCATCAGCTGGTCGGCGAAGATGACCGTCGCGCGCAGTCCGCAGCGACGGAACGACTGGTTGATCAGGCGCGAGATCTCTTTCTTCTTCAGCGGCTTGTTCAACACCGAGAAGGGCAGCCCCTTGGGCAGGATCTCCGACAGAATGGCGCGGCCGGCCGTCGTTTCGTAACGACGCTGCACGACGCGGAATTCACCGTTCTCGTCGCGCTCGTACTCGGTCAGGCGCACGGTGATGCGCGATTGCAGTTCCACCACCTTGTTCTCATAGGCGCGCACCACTTCGGCCACGTCCATGAAATGCAGGCCCTCGCCCTTGCCGTTGATGCGCTCGCGCGTGGCGTAGTACAGCCCCAGCACGATGTCCTGCGACGGCACGATGGACGGTTCGCCGTTGGCCGGGAACAGCACGTTGTTAGAAGCCAGCATGAGCGTACGGGCTTCCAGCTGCGCTTCGAGCGACAGCGGAACGTGGACGGCCATCTGGTCGCCGTCGAAGTCGGCGTTGAACGCCGCGCACACCAGCGGATGCAGCTGGATCGCCTTGCCTTCGATCAGCACCGGCTCGAACGCCTGGATGCCCAGGCGGTGCAGCGTCGGGGCACGGTTGAGCAGGACCGGGTGTTCGCGGATCACCTCTTCGAGGATGTCCCACACCACCGGCTCTTGCGTTTCCACCAGCTTCTTGGCCGCCTTGATGGTAGTCGCCAGCCCCATCATCTCCAAGCGGTTGAAGATGAAAGGCTTGAACAGCTCGAGCGCCATCAGCTTGGGCAAGCCGCACTGATGCAGCTTGAGCTGCGGGCCCACCACGATCACCGACCGGCCGGAGTAGTCGACGCGCTTACCCAGCAGGTTCTGGCGGAAGCGGCCGCTCTTGCCCTTGATCATGTCGGCCAGAGACTTGAGCGGACGCTTGTTGGCGCCGGTCATGGCCTTGCCGCGGCGGCCGTTGTCGAGCAGCGAGTCGACGGCTTCCTGCAGCATGCGCTTCTCGTTGCGCACGATGATTTCGGGAGCCTTCAGCTCGAGCAGGCGCTTCAGGCGGTTGTTGCGGTTGATGACGCGACGGTAGAGGTCGTTCAGGTCCGAGGTTGCGAAGCGGCCGCCGTCCAGCGGCACGAGCGGACGCAGCTCGGGCGGCAGCACGGGCAGCACTTCGAGAATCATCCACTCGGGCTTGATGCCGGACTTCTGGAAGCCCTCCAGCACCTTCAGGCGCTTGGAGATCTTCTTGATCTTGGCATCGGAGCTCGTGGCCTGCAGATCGGCGCGCAGCGTTTCGATTTCGCGATTGATGTCGATCGTGCGCAGCAGTTCGCGCACGGCCTCGGCACCCATCACGGCGCGGAAATCATCGCCGTACTCTTCCGTCTTGGCCAGGAAGTCATCTTCCGACATGATCTGGCCGCGCTTGAGCGGCGTCATGCCCGGATCGATGACGCAATAGGCTTCGAAGTAGAGCACGCGCTCAATGTCGCGCAGCGTCATGTCGAGCACCATGCCCAGGCGCGACGGCAGCGACTTCAAGAACCAGATGTGGGCGACCGGGCTGGCCAGCTCGATGTGGCCCATGCGCTCGCGGCGCACCTTGGCCAGGGTGACCTCGACGCCGCACTTCTCGCAGATCACGCCGCGGTGCTTGAGGCGCTTGTATTTGCCGCACAAGCACTCGTAGTCCTTGATGGGGCCGAAGATCTTGGCGCAGAACAGCCCGTCGCGTTCGGGCTTGAACGTACGATAGTTGATCGTCTCGGGCTTCTTGACCTCCCCGAACGACCACGACCGGATCTTCTCCGGGGATGCAATGCCAATGCGAATGGCGTCGAACTGTTCTTCTTGCGTGACTTGCTTGAACAGATCCAGCAGCGCTTTCATGGCGACTCCTATCAGTTACGCTCGAGATCCATGTCGATCCCGAGCGACCGGATTTCCTTGACCAGCACGTTGAACGACTCGGGCATGCCGGCGTCGATCACGTGATCGCCCTTGACGATGTTCTCGTAGACCTTGGTACGGCCGTTCACGTCGTCGGACTTCACGGTCAGCATTTCTTGCAGCACATACGATGCGCCATACGCCTCGAGTGCCCACACTTCCATTTCCCCGAAGCGCTGGCCACCGAACTGCGCCTTGCCGCCCAGCGGTTGCTGCGTGACGAGCGAGTAAGGGCCGGTCGAACGGGCGTGCATCTTGTCGTCGACCAGATGGTGCAGCTTGAGCATGTGCATGTAACCCACGGTCACGGGACGCTCGAACATTTCCCCGGTACGGCCGTCGAACAGGTAGGCCTGGGTCTTGGAGGGAGTCAGCTTCAGCTTCTCCGCCAACTCGTCCGGGTAGGCCAGGTCGAGCATGGTCCGGATGTCCTCCTCCGAGGCACCATCGAACACCGGCGTCGCGAACGGGACACCTTCGCGCAGGTTTTGTGCCAGCTCGATGATTTCATCGTCGGTCAGCTCATCCAGGCGGGCAGGCGTGCCCGTTTGGTTGTAGATCTTCCCGAGGAAGTCGCGGATCTTGGCCACTTCGACCTTGCGGGCGTCGGCCAGCATTTCGTTGATGCGCTGGCCCAGGCCCTTGGCGGCCCAGCCCAAATGCACCTCCAGCACCTGCCCGACGTTCATCCGCGAGGGCACGCCCAGCGGGTTCAGCACGATGTCGACCGGCGTGCCGTCGGCCATGTAGGGCATGTCTTCCACCGGCGTGATCTTGGACACCACGCCCTTGTTGCCGTGGCGGCCTGCCATCTTGTCGCCAGGCTGCAGGCGGCGCTTGACGGCCAGGTAGACCTTGACCATCTTCAGGACACCCGGAGGCAGCTCGTCGCCCTGCGTCAGCTTCTTGCGCTTCTCTTCGAAGGCAAGGTCGAACTGGTGCCGCTTCTGCTCGATCGACTCCTTGGCCTGCTCGAGCGCGGTCGCCGCGGCCTCGTCGGCCAGGCGGATGTCGAACCATTGCCAACGGTCGAGCTCGGCCAAGTACGACTTGGAGATGGCCGCACCCTTGGCCAGCTTGCGCGGGCCGCCGTTGACGACCTTGCCGATCAGCATCTTCTCGATACGATCGAAGGTGTCGTTCTCGACGATGCGCAGCTGGTCGTTCAGGTCTTGGCGATAGCGCTTGAGCTCCTCGTCGATGATCGACTGGGCGCGCTTGTCGCGCACGATGCCTTCGCGCGTGAACACCTGCACGTCGATGACGGTGCCGACCATGCCCGACGGTACGCGCAGCGAGGTGTCCTTCACGTCGGACGCCTTCTCGCCGAAGATCGCGCGCAGCAGTTTCTCTTCCGGCGTGAGCTGGGTCTCGCCCTTGGGCGTGACTTTACCGACCAGCACGTCGCCAGCCTGGACTTCGGCGCCGATGTACACGATGCCGGATTCGTCCAAGCGGTTCAGCTGGCTTTCCGCCAGGTTCGAAATGTCGCGCGTGATTTCCTCGGGTCCGAGCTTGGTGTCGCGGGCCACCACCGTCAGCTCTTCGATGTGGATGGAGGTGTAGCGGTCATTGGCCACCACCCGCTCCGACATCAGGATCGAGTCCTCGAAGTTGTAGCCGTTCCAGGGCATGAACGCGACCAGCATGTTCTGGCCGAGGGCGAGCTCGCCGAGGTCGCTGGAGGCACCGTCGGCCAGCACGTCGCCCTTGGCGATGACGTCGCCACGGCGCACGATGGGGCGCTGGTTGATGTTCGTGTTCTGGTTGGAACGGGTGTACTTGATCAGGTTGTAGATGTCGACGCCAACCTCGCCGGCCACGTTCTCGTCGTCATTGACGCGGATCACGATGCGCTCGGCGTCGACGTAATCGACCACGCCGCCACGCAGCGCCTGCACGGTCGTGCCCGAGTCCACGGCAACGGTGCGCTCGATGCCCGTGCCGACCACCGGCTTCTCGGGACGCAGGCAAGGCACGGCCTGGCGCTGCATGTTCGAACCCATCAGCGCGCGGTTCGCGTCGTCGTGCTCGAGGAACGGAATGAGCGAGGCAGCCACCGACACGATCTGCGAGGGCGCAACGTCCATGTAGTGGACGTTCTCGGGGGCCGTCAACATGGTTTCGCCAGCCTGGCGGCAGGCCACGAGGTCGTCCACGAAGCGGCCTTCCTTGTCGAGCGTGGCGTTCGCCTGCGCGATCACGTAGCGGCTCTCTTCGATGGCCGACAAATACTCGATCTGGTCACTCACCTTGCCGTCCACGACCTTGCGGTACGGCGTCTCGAGGAAGCCGTACTCGTTCAGGCGGGCGTACAGGGCCATGGAGTTGATCAGGCCGATGTTCGGACCTTCCGGCGTCTCGATCGGGCACACGCGGCCGTAGTGCGTCGGGTGCACGTCGCGCACCTCGAAGCCGGCGCGCTCGCGCGTCAGGCCACCAGGGCCGAGGGCCGAGACGCGGCGCTTGTGCGTGATCTCGGACAACGGGTTGGTCTGGTCCATGAACTGCGACAGCTGGCTCGAACCGAAAAACTCCTTGATGGCGGCCGAGATCGGCTTGGAGTTGATCAGGTCGTGCGGCATCAGGTTTTCCGCCTCGGCTTGGCCCAGGCGTTCCTTGACCGCACGCTCGACGCGCACGAGGCCAGCGCGGAACTGGTTCTCGGCCAACTCGCCCACGCAGCGCACGCGGCGGTTGCCCAGGTGGTCGATGTCGTCGATCTCGCCACGGCCGTTGCGCAGCTCGACCAGGACCTTGATGGTGTCGAGGATGTCCTCGTTGGTGAGCGTCATGCTGCCGCTGGCATCGGTACCACGTCCCAGTCGGCTGTTGACCTTCATGCGGCCCACGCGCGAGAGGTCGTAGGTTTCTTCGCTGAAGAACAGGCGATGGAACAGCGTCTCGACGGCCTCCTCGGTGGGGGGCTCGCCCGGGCGCATCATGCGATAGATGGCCACGCGGGCGGCGGTCTGGTCGGTCGTCTCGTCCATGCGCAGGGTCTGCGAGATGTACGGACCCTGGTCCAGATCGTTGGTGTAGAGCGTCTGGATCTCGCGCACGTTGTGCTCGCGCAGCTTGGTCAGCAGCGCTTCGGTCAGCTCGTCGTTGGCGAACGCGACGATTTCGCCCGTCTCGGGATCAACCACGTTGCGGGCCAGCGCGCGGCCGAGCAGGAAGTCCTCGGGAACGGAGATCCGCTTGGTATCGGCCGCGACCAGGTCGCGGATGTGCTTGGCGTTGATCCGCTTGTCTTTCTGGACGATGACGTTGCCAGACTTATCGTTGATGTCGAAACGCGCGACTTCGCCCTTCCAGCGGTCGGGCACGAACTCCATCAGGGCGCCTTCGCTCTGCAGTTCGAAGGTGTCGAACGAGAAGAAGTGCGCCAAGATGTCTTCCGGCGTCATGCCGATGGCCTTGAGCAGGATCGTGACCGGCATCTTGCGGCGGCGGTCGACGCGGAAGAACAGGATGTCTTTGGGATCGAACTCGAAGTCCAGCCACGAACCGCGGTAGGGAATCACGCGGGCAGAGAACAAAAGCTTGCCCGAGCTGTGCGTCTTGCCACGGTCGTGCTCGAAGAAAACGCCCGGCGACCGATGCAGCTGCGAGACGATGACGCGCTCGGTGCCGTTGATGACGAACGAGCCGGTGGGAGTCATCAGCGGGATTTCTCCCATGTAGACTTCCTGCTCCTTCATCTCCTTCACGGTCGGCTTGCTTGCTTCGCGGTCGAGCAACACCAGGCGCACCTTGGCGCGCAGGGGCGACGCGAAAGTCAGGCCACGTTGCTGGCACTCGCGCACGTCGAAGGGAGGATCGCCGAGCGTATAGCTGACGAACTCCAGCCGCGCCATCTGGTTATGGCTGACGATGGGGAAAATCGAGGTAAATGCGGCTTGCAGGCCCTCGTTTTTGCGCTGCAGGGGAGGCGTGTCCGCTTGCAGGAAAGTACGATAGGACTCGAGCTGGGTCGCCAACAGGAAGGGAACGGTTTGCACGTCCTCGCGCTTGGCGAAGCTCTTGCGGATGCGCTTCTTTTCGGTGAACGAGTAGGGCATGAGCACTCCGACTCAGGTTGCGTGAACCACGGGTAATGGTCCTAAAATACGACTTCGAAATCTCAGCGAGGCCACCCGCCGGCAAAGGCCGGTGCCCCTCTGCCGGGATCCCCCGGCACGGGTTTCGGGTCCGCAGGCGGCATCATCCCCACCTGCGCACCGGAAATCCGTAGGCGCCGCCTCGCGCATCGGGCACACAAGGCGGCGGTACTGCATCGAAAAACGTCCCTTAAAAGCCGTTTTCCAAAAACGCAAAAACCCGGAGGCCGTTTTGGAGCGGCCACCGGGTACCGGCAGGGGTCGAATTACTTGACTTCGACCTTGGCACCGGCTTCTTCGAGCTTCTTCTTGGCAGCTTCGGCATCGGCCTTGGACACGCCTTCCTTGACAGGCTTCGGAGCGCCGTCGACCAGGTCCTTGGCTTCCTTCAGGCCCAGGCCGGTCAGCTCGCGAACGGCCTTGATGACGTTGACCTTGTTGGCGCCGACGTCGGCCAGGATCACGTTGAACTCGGTCTGCTCTTCAGCAGCAGCGGCAGCGCCACCGCCAGCAGCGGGAGCAGCCACGGCCACGGCGGCAGCAGCGGCGGACACGCCGAACTTCTCTTCCAGGTCCTTGATCAGTTCCGACAGTTCCAGCACGGTCAGGCCGGCGATGGCGTCGATGATTTCAGCTTTGCTAAGTGCCATTTTTCTAAAACTCCAATGAATGTGATACCAAGTATTGGGTGTCGCTTCGTGTCACGAATTCCGGGGAAAGGAAACTTGGTCGATTTCTCGACCCATCCATCCCTCGCGGTTCCGGCCCGGCCCTCGGGGCCTCGGCCCGACGCGGGCGCCGGACCTGCCTTCGCCGCGCACAGGCGATTAGGCCGCCTGCTTGTCCCGCACGGCGGCAAGGCCGCGCACGAACTTCGTCGGAACTTCGTTGAGCGTACGCACAAACTGTGCAACGGGTGCCTGCATGGTGCCCAGCAACTTCGCCAGCAACTCTTCGCGCGAGGGCAGCGAGGCAAGAGCCTTGACGCCTTCGACGTTCATCAGGCTGTTCGGCATGGCGCCGCCCTTCAGAACGAGCTTGTCGTTGGTTTTGGCGAAGTCGGACAGCACCTTGGCGGCCGCGACCGGATCGGAGCTGATCGCATAGATCAGCGGACCGGTCAGCTGCGCCGACAGAGCCTCGAAAGGCGTGCCGGTCACAGCGCGGCGAGCCAGCGTGTTCTTCAGAACACGCAGGTAAACGCCCGATTCACGCGCTTGCTTGCGCAGTACGGTGACGGAAGCGACGTCCAGACCACGATACTCGGCGATAACGATCGATTGGGCTTTGGCAACCTGCGCCGCAACTTCCTCGACGACCACCGTTTTCTCTTGACGATTGAGACTCACGGTTTGAACACTCCATCATAAGGCGCTCGGGTACCACCCTTGCGCCAACCGAATGCGGCGAACCTGGTCGACTTCTTTGGATAAAGAATTCTTCCTGGGAGCGCCGTCTGCGCTGGATCCGCGCCTTGGCGGACAGGCATCGTGCCTGTCCGCGGGCATCGGTTTTAAGATCCACCTCGTTCCCTGGTACCAGGGCATTCGGTTTCACTCCAGCGGTCTTTGACAGCAACACCTTGCGCTCGGCAGAGCCTTGCGCTCGGTGCAGCCCAAAGTCTGTTGTCCTGCGATTACTGCTGGCCGGCCGTCAAAGAGGCCTGGTCGACGCGGATGCCGCCACCCATGGTGGAGGAAACCGCCAGCTTACGCAGGTAAATGCCCTTGGCCGATGCCGGGCGGGCCTTGTTCAACGCGTCGATCAGCGCCAGCAGGTTGGCCTGCAGCTGCTCGACCTCGAACGAAGCACGGCCGATCGTGGCGTGGACGATCCCGGCCTTGTCGGTGCGGTATTGGACCTGGCCGGCCTTGGCGTTCTTCACAGCGGTCACGACGTCGGGCGTCACGGTGCCGACCTTGGGGTTCGGCATCAGGCCGCGGGGGCCGAGGATCTGGCCCAGCGCGCCGACGACACGCATGGTGTCGGGCGAGGCGATGACCACGTCGAAGTCGATCTGGCCGCCCTTGATGCGCTCGGCCAGGTCTTCCATGCCGACGATGTCGGCGCCGGCGGCCTTGGCAGCCTCAGCCTTCTCGCCTTGGGCGAACACGGCCACGCGCACGCTCTTGCCGGTACCGGCGGGCAACACGACCGAGCCGCGGACCAGCTGGTCGGATTTCTTCGCATCGATGCCCAGCTGCACGGCCAGGTCGATGGATTCATCGAACTTGGCGGTGGCGGTTTCCTTGACCAGCGCCAGCGCTTCAGTCACGGGATACAGCTTGCTGCGATCGATCTTGGCGCGCAGAGCGGCTACACGTTTCGACAAGCGTGCCATGATTACAGACCCTCCACCGTGATGCCCATGCTGCGGGCGCTGCCCGCGATCGTGCGAACTGCAGCGTCCATGTCGGCGGCCGTCAGATCAGCTTGCTTGGTCTTGACGATTTCCTCGACCTGGGCGCGAGTCAGGGTGCCCACCTTGTCGGTATGGGGCTTGGACGAACCTTTCTGGATGCCAGCCGCCTTCTTCAGCAGAATCGTCGCCGGGGGCGACTTCATCACGAAGGTGAAGCTCTTGTCGGCATAGGCGGTGATCACCACGGGAATCGGCAGGCCGGGCTCCATGCCCTGCGTCTTGGCGTTGAACGCCTTGCAGAATTCCATGATGTTCAGGCCGCGCTGACCCAGCGCCGGACCGATGGGGGGAGAGGGATTGGCCTTACCAGCCGGCACTTGCAGCTTGATAAAGCCGACGATTTTCTTCGCCATGCTTTGCTCCTTTCGGGTTCAAGCGCAAACTTTTTCGGTTTGCTCCCCGAGGTTGACGGTCGAACCAACTCGCGGCGAAAACGCCGCAAGCCGGATGGCGCCGACCGCAGCGCGCCATCCGGCCGTATGCCTCGTCAGGACTTCTCGACCTGACTGAAATCGAGCTCCACCGGGGTCGACCGGCCAAAAATGGTGACCGACACGCGCAGCTTGCTCTTTTCGTAGTTCACGTCCTCGACGTTGCCGTTGAAGTCGGTGAACGGACCTTCCTTGATGCGGACCATCTCGCCCACTTCGAAGAGGATCTTGGGACGCGGCTTCTCCACGCCCTCTTCCATCTGGGACAGGATCTCGTCGACTTCGCGCTGGGGGATGGGGGTGGGGCGGTTGCCCGAACCGCCGACGAAGCCCGTCACCTTGTTGGTGTTCTTCACCAAGTGCCAAGTCTCGTCGGTCAATTCCATCTCGACCAAGACGTAGCCCGGGAAGAAACGACGCTCGGTGATCGACTTCTGCCCGCCCTTGACCTCGATGACCTCTTCGGTGGGCACCAGGATGCGGCCGAAGGAATCCTGCAGACCGGCGCGGTTTATCCGCTCCGTAAGCGCCTTCTGAACGCTTTTCTCCATGCCGGAATAGACATGGACAACGTACCAACGCTTGCTCATAGCCTTTCTTCCGCCCTGTTATTTCCACCCGAGCACGAGGTCATACAAGACCCACTCGATGGTTTTGTCGGTAACCCACAAGAACAGCGCCATGACCAGCACGAAGGCGAACACCACCATCGTGGTCTGAACGGTTTCCTTGCGGGAAGGCCAGACTACCTTGCGCGTTTCCTGCACGGAGTCCTGGCCGAATGCGATCAGGCGGCGGCCAGGCTCACTGAACCATGCGATCACCAACGCCACGACTACGCCAGCGATGATCACGCCCACGCGGGCAATCATGGGGCTGTTCGACAAGGCGTAGAAACCCGCCAGCCCCGCGACGAACGCCGCGATAGCCAGGCCCAGCTTGATGCGGTCGGCAGTGCTTGTTACGGTTTCGACGTTTGGATTCGACATCTTTTCGTCCGGGCAAGCGCCAAATCACGACGCCAGCGGTGCTAACAAACACCCAGGCCGGCTTGGCGCTACTACCAGGCTTCGAACGGAAGCCCGGACTAGAACCCGCGAGCTCCGGGAGAAGTGGCAGGGGAAGAGGGAATCGAACCCACAACCTTCGGTTTTGGAGACCGACGCTCTGCCAATTGAGCTATTCCCCTATGGATGAAGCCCCCCTGTGCTTGCGCACGCCAGGAGGCGAAGCCTGCAAACCGGAAAACCAGCACGCAGTTTTCGGG
>NZ_JADGHH010000031.1 GCF_019689535.1 Pigmentiphaga sp. | reverse complement strand
GGCACGGGCAGGGCGGGGGCTTCGTCACTTTCGTGGCGCAGCACCGCCACGTACATCGATGCTTCGGCCGAGTACGCGTCCTTGCGGTCGACCACGAGGTCTTGCACGAGATGGGCGGTGACTACGCCGGCGCTCCGTTTGGAGAGGGCCTCCCGCACGGCGGCACGGCCCCGGAGGACCTTGCCTTGCCGTTCCCACACGCCGTCCGGCGTCATTTGTGCCACGAGCGCTTCGTAATCGCACGCATCGAGGGCGCGGTAGAAACGGTGGATCACGTCCATGCATTCCGCCGTCAGGTTGCCTTGCGTATGATGGCTCATCATTCGTCCTCCACCGTGTTGGCCAGGATGCCGATGTCCGTGATTTCAACCTCGATCCGATCGCCTTTTTTCATCCACACTTGCGGGTCGCGACGATGGCCGACACCCGCTGGCGTGCCCGTGGCGATGACATCGCCGGGGACGAGCGTGGTGATTTCCGACAGGTAGGAGACGATGAGCGGGACGGAATAGATCAACAGGTCCGTGCCCGAGCGCTGCATTTCCAGGCCATTCAGGCGCGACGTCAGCGTCAGGCGGGTCGGGTCCGGGATGTCGTCGGACGTCACGATCCAGGGGCCGTAGGCGCCGCTGCGATCGAAGTTCTTGCCGGCGGTGACCGAGAATTTCTGGTAGTCGCGCACGCTGCCATCCATGAAGCAGCTGTAGCCTCCCACATACTCCAGGGCGTCCTGTTCGGAAACGAGGTGGGCGCGCCGGCCGATGACGGCCGCCAATTCTCCTTCGAAGTCGAAGCGGGAGGAGGCTTTGGGGCGGATGACGGGCGCGCCGTGCGGCACGATGCTCTCGTGCGTGCGCGTAAATACGGAAGGCCGGGGAGAGACTTCGCGGCCGGTTTCTTCGGCATGGGACTTGTAGTTCACGCCTACCGCGAATATGCGGTTGATCCGCTCGAGCGGCGCGAGCAGGCGGACCTGGTCGAGCCGGTAGTCGGCAGTGGCGCCTTGCACCAGCCGCGCCACTTCCTCTCGGGCGCCGAGCATGGCGTCGATGGCCGCCAGGTCCGGCGCGCGGCGCCCGACGTCGACGACTGCATCGCCGACGACGACGCCCGTGCTAGTGCGGCCCTCGGCCGAGAATCTGATCAGTTTCATCGTTTGTCCTCAAACTGCATCGGGAAATCGAACGCCTCCGCCGGGATGGTTGCCGCCGGGCGGAGGCGGGTATCGATGGGGCCGATCAATCGGCCGTGGCGCCGGAGGCCTTGACCACTTCGCCCCATTTTTTCACTTCGGCGTCGAGGTAGCGCTTCGTTTCCTGCGGCGTGGTTCCGACGGAGACCGCTCCGAGTTCCTCCAGGCGCTTTTGTATGCCGGGGTCGCGCATGGCCTCCCGCGTCTTTTCCGACAGCAGCTCGATGACCTGCTGGGGCGTGCCACGCGGTGCGACCAGGGCGAAGAATGAGGTCGATTCGGCGCGGGGGAAACCTTCTTCGGCTAGCGTGGGGACGTCAGGCAATTGCGGGATGCGCTCGCGCGACGTGGCAGCAAGGGCACGTAGCTTGCCTGAGCGGATCAGGGGCAGCACGTTCGGCGTATTGTCGAACATTACCTGGATCTGGCCTCCGATCAAATCGGTGATGGCGGGAGCATTGCCGCGGTACGGGACGTGGAGCATGGTGGTGCCCGCCTGGCTGTTGAACAGCTCGCCGGAAAGGTGGAAGGGGGAGCCGCTGCCCGGCGAGCCGTATGCCACTCCTTTGGGATGGGCCTTGGCGTAAGCGATGAACTCTTTGAGCGTGCGCGCGGGCACCGACGGGTTGACGACCATCACGCTGGGCGATTCCGCAAGGATGGAAATGGGGGCGAAGCCGTTTACGGGGTCGTAGTCCAGCTTGCGGAACAGGGTGGGGTGGATGGCGAGCGTACTGGTGTTGCCGAGCAGCAGCGTATAGCCGTCCGGCGCGGCGCGCGCCACGTGGCCCGCGCCTATCGTGCCATTGCCCCCCGTACGGTTCTCGACCACGAAAGGTTGTTTGGTGAGTTCCGTCAGTTTCTGTGCAAGTGTGCGGGCGACGATGTCGTTGGTGGCGCCAGCCGCCAAGGTGACCACGATCGTGACCGGGCGCGACGGATAGGCGGGCTGCGCCTGGGCGAGCACCGGCCCGAGCAGCGCGCAGGCTGCGATGGAAATGCCGAATAAGGGTTTCATCCTGGAGTCTCCTCTTTTGAGTTGGTGTCGTGCGGCCTGCTAGATCAGGCCGCGGCCGTGCGTTCCCAGCCGAGCATGCGCATGAGCGGCCTGTCTGAAACGCGCAGGAGCGTCGCGTTGCTGGCGGCGTCCATGCTGTGGTCGTGCCAGCTCGGGATGGCGATCATGTCACCCCGGTTCCATTCGAACGTGTGGTCGCCTGACCGGGTAGTGCCCGAGCCCTCGATGACCACGTATATTTGGTTGACCGTAGTGCGGGGCAGCGTCCACTGCGCGCCGGCGCTCATGCGTACGATCACGCGGTCGAAAGTAATGAGGCGAGGCGGGCCGAGCTCCAGGCATTGGACGCCGGGGACGGTGTCTTGTACGGCGGCCACGCGGGTGCTGTACTCGCTATAGGCAAAGCGCATGGGTGACAGCGGCGCGGTATCGCCGGCGCGCTCTAGTACCTCGGGATGGACTTCGAAAAAAATCGGCCCCAGATATTCGGCCAATGGCACGTCGAGAAAATCGATCCAATATGCGTCCTGGCTGCTTTGGTTGTCGTGGCCGTGGTAGCACCAGTTCGGGGTGAGCAGTACGTCGCCGGGCAGCATGGGGATGCGCTGCCCGTCCACGACGGTGTAGGCGTCGGGCGCGCCTTCGAGGATGACGCGCATGGCGTTGGGCGTATGGCGGTGGCTGCGCGCATATTCGCCCGCCTTGACCATTTGATAGGCGCCCACGATGGTGCGCGTGGTCCCGTAGTCATTCCCCGGAACGGGGTTGGCCATGATCAGGCTACGGCGTTCCGCACGGTCGGTACCCACGAGCCGGCCCGCGGCATGCAGCGCAGCGCGGGCGTCCACGTAGCGCCAGTGGGCGGGAATGAACGGTCGCTTGGGTTCTGGGTACAGCGATGGGGTCGGCTTGGCCCATCCGTTTTTCATCCGGACGGTATCCAGCATGGCGTGCAGCTGGTCGAGGCTTTGCGCGCTGTCGAAATCGATCGCCGGTTTCAAGGAATCGCTTATGTTTGAACTCCCTCATTCATTGCACGTCGAGGGTCATTTCCCCGACGTGATCGATGGCGATGCGCACGCGGTCGCCGCGCTGGACGGGGCCTACGCCTTCGGGCGTACCGGTGGCGATGATGTCGCCCGGGTAGAGCGTGGCCACGCGAGAGGCGATTTCAATCATCTCCGGGATGTCGACGATGAGATCGCGCGTATTGGCGTTCTGGCGCAACTCGTCGTTTACCCATAGGCGGGCTTGCAGGTTGGCAGGGTCCGGCACTTCGTCCGCCGTGACGATCCACGGGCCGAACGGGCAAAAAGTGTCGTAGGACTTGCGCATGACACGCTCTTCGTTGCCGCGCACCACCATGTCGATGAGGCAGGCGTAACCGAAGACGTGGTCGTATGCGTCGGCGCGTGAGATGTTTTTTCCTCCTTTGCCGATCACGATGCCCAGTTCGCATTCGTGGTGAATCTCGCGCCCGGGCAGGTCGGGTAGCACGATGGGGTCGTTGGGGCCCGACAGCGAGGAGTTCGCCTTCAGGAAAAAGCCGTTGAGGTCGGCCCGGTTCTTCGACTTCATTTCCAGCCCGTGCTTGACGTAGTTCACGGGGTAGGCCAGCAATTTGTTGGGCCATGCGATGGGCACTTCCAACCTGACCTGGGCGAGATCGATGGGGCGCGTCTTGGCATGCTTTTCGATAGACGGGATGCGGTGGTCGAAGTCCGCGATCAATTGCACCGTCTGCACAGGCGGCCAGGCGTTGATGTCGATGCCGAGCGCATCGGTGATGTCGAAGGCGCTGCCATCGCGTTCGATGCCTATTCTTCCGCCGTCGAATCGGAATAGTTTCATGGGTTGGCTCTCCTTTGATGTCCGGTGACGATGGCGAGGAGTTCGCTCACGTTTCCAGGAATGCGGTCGTCCCGCCACGCGACGTGGCCGTCCGGCCTGACTAGTACGAACTTTTTCTCATAGAGCGCTACCACATCCGGCTGCCCGAGGCGGACGTGCTCGACAGGGATCCCGGCTGTGCGGGCCGCATCCAATTGCAGTTCTTTACGCCGGTAGACCTGATGCCGCACATCGAACGCGGGGCGCTGCGCCCCATCGCCGTAGCCTCGGGCAAGCGGCTCGCGAGCCTGCCTGCCGTGCCCACCTTGGCCGAGCTGAACATCGAGGGGTTCGAGTCCCCGACCTGGTTCGGTTTGGTCGCGCCCGCCGGGACGCCGCCCGCCATCATCAATTATCTGCACGCCCAGATCGAGCGTGCGAAAGCGGATCCGGAAGTCGCCCAGCGGCTTGCGAGGGCGGGCGTGGAAAGCGAGAGCCTGACGCCGGAACAATTTGCCGCCTTCATCCGCAAGGAAGTGGATCACTGGGCGGCGGTCGTCAAAGAGTCCGGCACGGCCATCGAGTAAGCGGCTGCACGAGATTGTCCAGGCGCGCGGCGCCTGGCGCAGCTTCATCTATTCTCAGGGAGCTCCCATGCTTACCGATCTCATCCGCGATCTGGTGACTGCCAATCGCATCCTCGCACATCAGGGCGTGGTCGATGCCTACGGTCATGTCAGCGTCCGCCATCCGGACAATCCGGAGTGGTACTTGCTGTCGCGTTCGCGCAGCCCCGAGCTCGTCGAGCCCGCAGACATCAAGGTTTATCGCCTGGACGGGACGCCGGTCGAAGACGACGGCCACCAACCTTATCTGGAACGTTTCATCCATGGCGCGATATATGAGGCCAGGCCGGACATCCGTGCCGTCATTCACAGTCATGCCGGATCTGTGCTGCCTTTCACCGTATGCGACGCGCCGCTGGTGCCGGTCATCCATACCGCGAGCGACATGGGGCATCGTGTGCCGCTATGGGACATTCATGCAAAGTTCGGCGACACGAACCTGTTGGTCACCTGCATGGAGCATGGCCGCGACATGGCGTGCTGCCTGGGGCAGAACAAGTCTGTGCTAATGCGCGGGCACGGCTTTACTACCACTGGCCGCTCGCTCGTGGAAGCCGTGAAGGCGGCGATTTACTTGCCGGAGAACGCCCGAGTGCTGATGCAGGCTATGCAGATGGGCAAGGTGATTCCGCTCACGCAAGGCGAAGTGGAGATACGCAGCCGGGTGGACCCGGATTCGCCGCAAATGCAGCGTGCCTGGGAGTATTGGAGCCGGCGGGCGGGGATGGCGACCGGCGGGTAGCGCTTGGCCTTCCATGGAGGCGGGATGTCCGCCAGCCATGGAATACGCCGCCCCTGCGTTACAGGCCGCGCGCCTTCAGTTGCGCGTCCAGTCGCGGATAGACGCGCCGCGCGTTCAGCTCGAACACTTTGCGGCGGTCTTCTTCGGAGAGGTCCAGCGCATCGATGTAGCGCTTGGTGTCGTCGAAATAGTGACCGGTTTCCGGGTCGATTCCGCGCACGGCGCCGACCATCTCCGAGCCGAACAGGATGTTATCGATGTCGATGACGCGGAACAGCAGGTCGATCCCGGGCTGGTGATAGACGCAGGTGTCGAAGAAGATGTTCTTCATCACGTGTTCGGCCAGCGGCGGGCGCTTGAGCATGTCGGCCAGGCCGCGGTAGCGGCCCCAGTGGTAGGGCACCGCGCCGCCTCCGTGCGGAATGATGAATCGCAGGGTGGGAAAGTCCCGGAACAAGTCCCCTTCGATGAACTGCATGAAGGCGATCGTGTCCGCCGCCAGGTAGTAGGCGCCGGTGGCGTGCATGGCGCAGTTGCACGAGCCTGAGACGTGGATCATCGCCGGCACGTCGAGCTCGACCATTTTCTCGAAGAATGGGTACCAGGAGCGGTCGGTCAGTGGGGGCGCGCTGAAGCTGCCGCCGGACGGGTCGGGATTGAGGTTGCAGCCCACGAAACCCAGTTCGTTGACACAGCGTTCGAGCTCGGCGATGGCGTTCTTGATGGACGTACCCGGGGTCTGCGGGAGCTGGCAGACGCCGACGAAGGTGTCGGGGTAGAGGTCCACCACGCGCTTGATGAGGTCGTTGGAGCGGCGGGCCCAGATTTCATTGACGCGCGCATCGCCGACGTGTGGTTCCATGGCCGAGGCGCGGGGCGAAAAGATCGTCATGTCTGCGCCGCGCTCGCGCAGCAGCCGCAGCTGGTTCTTTTCTATCGTTTCCCGGATCTCGTCGTCGGAGATGTTGGGATAGGCCGGGTCGATGTCGCCACCGGCCTTGAAGTTGGCTTTTTGTTTTTCCCGCCACTCCGTATGAGCGGCCGGCGCAGTGGTGTAATGACCGTGACAATCGATGATCATGCTGACGATTCCTGTTTGACGAAGATGGCGTCGAGCCGGGCCGGAAGGCCTGTCGGGCCGGGGCGGAATGGCCGCTCGTGCAACTGAGCATTGTAGCCCCGGGCGTCAGGCGAATACCTCTGTTTTCCGCATTTCTGCTTTTCGAATTTGCATGGTCAACATGGCGGGCAGCGTGCGATGGGCGCAGGCCGCTTCAGGGACGTGAGACGAGGGCCTTGCGCAGGCGCTCGCGCTCGTCGGGCTCCGCCTCGACCAGGTACCGGATATCTCCGGCTACGGCGGCGGCCGCAGGCAGGCCGTCCCGGTACAGTACGCGGTTGTTGGTCAGCGCCGGGATTTTTTCGCCTGGCAACAGGGTGCCCGTCAAGTTGAGCGGATCGGCGGCCGAGACACATGCCAGCTCGCCGGCGGGCTCCCGCCGCCGCACGGCGCGCAGCAGGGGGATGGCCTCGGGCAGCGCGAATTGTTCGCCGGCCAGGCCTGCGACGAATCGTCCGCCACGGATGTCTCCGCGCGCTTCCAGCCGGTGGAGCACGGGCAACAGTTCGCGCCAGGGCGGCAGCCAGCGTGCCTCGCGTTCGAGCACGCGCCAAAAAATCACGCCGTAGCGGCGCAGCAGCGCGAGGGCGACGTGTTCCAGCGATAGCGGGTCGATGCGGCGGCGCTCCCGCGGGCTGGCATCGGCCGCAGGACGACGCCATAGCGCCCAGCGGCCGGCATGGTCCATGAGATGCCACGGTGCGCCCTGACGCGCGCGGCGGCGCTCGCGGGCCGTGCGCTGGGACGGGGGAACCAGCAGCGCGCGCAGGCCGGCGAAACTGTCGGAGTGTGCCGCCCCGGCGGCCACTAACTCGCCCAGCGCCGCTTCTAGTTCGTTCGGAAGCAGCCTGGATTGCTCGAGCAGTTCTTCGAAAAACATCGCGCCGTGTTGCGCCAGCGCCTCGTACACGCGCCGCGCCCGTGCGGAAAAATCGGGTTGCCAGTCCGGCGGCACCATCGCCTGCCATTTCGCCAGATGACGCCGCGGCAGCAGCACCATGGGCGTGGACCGAACGGGAGTGGCCGCGGCGCGTCCTGAAGCCACCAGCCGCATCCAGGTCACTTTGCCGGCCCGGCCCAGCTCATCCAGCCAGTCGGGGCTGTAGCCTTCGATCCGTGTGGGTAGCAGCTCTGCCTCCCAGGCTCCCGCTGCAGTTTCGTAGCCTTCCAATTGCTCGATGATGGGCAGGAGCGCGTCGGGGCCACGCAGCCGGGAGTCGGGTGCGACATGCTGCCATTCGAGGAGGAACCGCATGAAGTGCTGCAGTTCGACCGGCTCGATCTCGCGGCGCAAACGGCTGATCGTGTAGCGGTGGATGCGTGCCAGCAGGTGCCGTTCGCACCATTCCTCCTCTCTTGCGCGGGGATGGAAGCGGCCCCGCATGACGTAGCCTTCCGTCTCGAGCTTGGCGAGCGCCGAGGCGACCATTGCCTCAGGCAGGAGGAGGTCGGCGGCGATGCGCCGCAACGCAAGGGGAGCGAACCCCGTCAACCGCGCGCGCAGGACTTCGACGGCAGCCTCTTCGGCGTCCCAAGCTTCGTCGCAGCCCGGAGGCGGCGCGACCGGAGGATGGCAATCGGCGGACGGATACAGTGCCTGCATGCAGGTCAGGCGTTCCGCCGGCGTCCAGAGGCCGCCGCGCCGCAGCAGGAGCCGGGTCGCACGCCCGGTTTGCGCAAGCTCTTCGAGCCAGTCCGGCCAGCCGGGGTTGGATGCCGCTTCCGCCTCCGTCAGGCATGTGAGGCTCATCAGGGCCTCATGCATTTCATCGGCGCTGCGTACTTGCGGCCAGGCCTCTGCTGCGACGGCTTCGATGGCGCCGGCATCGAGCGCCCCAAGCTCGTCGGTCGACGCCGGGGCCGCCCAGCGGCGCGCCATCACCGCCTGCGTCCTGCGTTCTTCGAGCGGAGCATCGTCCAGGAAGGCATAGGGGCGCGCGCTAAGAATCTCCATGGCGAGCGGAGAAGGGCTCGGCAGGTCGCACGCCACGAGCTCGATTTCACCGCGCTCGATCCGGCGCAACAGCGCCAGCCAGCTATCCGCATCCATGGCGTCGTGCAGGCAGTCGTCGATGGTCTGGGCAACCAGCGGGTGGTCGGGAATCTCCCGTTCCCCCACAATGTTCTCCAGGCACGCAGCCTGGTCGGGAAACACCGCCGCCAGGAGGTCGTCGCTTTTCATGCGCTGCAATGGCGGCGCCACTTTGCGGCCGCCCACGTAGCGCGGCAAGGCGAGGGCAATCGTAGCGTTCCAGCGCCACCTCACAGTGAACATTGGGGCGTCGAGCAAGGCCTGGATCAGCAGTCGTTCTGCCGTGGACGATCGCAGGTAGCGCCAGACTTCATCCAAGGGAAAGCTGTGACCCGTCGACAATGACAGCACGATGGCGTCTTCCGTGGCGGCCGCCTGGAGTTCGAAATTAAAGCTGCGGCAGAAACGCTTGCGTAGGGCCAGCCCCCAGGCGCGATTGAGCCGGCTGCCGAACGGCGAATGGATCACCAGCTGCATGCCGCCCGACTCATCGAAGAATCGCTCCATCACCAGCGCATCCTGGGTGGGTAGCCGGCCCAGCGCCGCGCGGGCATGCGCCAGGTATTCGATGACCTGCCGGGCCGCGGCTTCATTCAGTCCAATGCGTTCCATGAGGGCGCGGGTCGCACCTTCGAGGCCGGGCATGTCGCCACGTTGGCCGAGCAGGCGTTCGACGTCGGCGCGCAGCCTCGATACGCCCGCCGACAACTCATCGCTGCGTCCGGGCGCCTCGCCGAGCCAGAAGGGAATGCTGGGCGCTGCGCCGTGTGCATCCTCGACGCGCACGCGTCCGGTTTCCACGCGGAGGATGCGATATGACGCATTGCCGAGCTGGAACACGTCGCCGGCGAGGCTTTCCACCGCGAAATCTTCGTTCACCGTGCCTATCATCAAGCCCTGGGGCTCGAGAAGTACCGTGTAGTCGGCATTGTCCGGAATGGTTCCGCCGGAGGTGACGGCGGTGAGGCGGGCGCCACGTCGGCCCCGCACGGTGCCGGTTACCCGGTCGCGGTGAAGATACGCGGCGCGTACGCCGCGGCTGCTGCCGTATCCCTCGGCCAGCATGCGAAGCACGGCGTCGAATGCCGGGCGTTCCAGGTCCGCGTACGGTTCGGCGCCGCGAGCCATCTCGTACAGCGCGTCCTCGCTCCATTCCCGGGATGCGACCTCGGCGACCAATTGTTGTGCGAGCACGTCGAGCGGCGCTTTCGGAAGCCGCAGCGCGTCGAGCTCGCCCCGGCGTACGCAATCCAGCAGTGCCGCGCATTCGACCAGGTCGTCGCGGGAGGTCGGGAACAGGCGCCCCTTGGGAACCCCGCCTACATGGTGTCCCGAGCGGCCCACGCGCTGCAGGAGGGCCGAGATGCTGCGCGGCGATCCGACCTGGCAGACGAGGTCCACCTCGCCGATGTCTATGCCCAACTCCAGCGAGGCGGTCGCGACCAGCACACGCAGCCTGCCTTGCTTGAGCCGTTGCTCGGCTTCGAGCCGATGCTCTTTCGACAGGCTACCGTGATGTGCCGCGACGGCGTCCGGGCCCAGGCGTTCGGCCAGGTGCCGGGCAGCCCGTTCGGCCATGCGGCGCGTATTGACGAAGATCAGCGTGGTCCGGTGCTGCGACGCCAATTCCGCCATCCGGTCGTAGACCCGCTCCCAGACGTCGTTGGCCATGACCGGCTCCAGCGGAACGGGGGGCAGCTCGATGTCGAGGTCACGACGCTTGCCATGGCCGATGTCCACCACCTCGCACTCGCCTGCGCGGGCACGCCCGACCAGGAAGCGAGCGACCACCTCTAGTGGTCTCTGGGTAGCCGAGAGCCCGATCCGCGTGGGCCGCCGGCTGCACAGCGCGTCGAGCCTTTCCAGGCTCAGCGCGAGATGACAGCCGCGCTTGTTCCCCGCCAGCGCATGGATTTCGTCCACGATCACGGTTCGGACGCCCGTCAGCATGTTCCGCCCGCCCTCCGAGCCCAACAGGACGTACAGCGATTCGGGCGTGGTCACGAGGATGTGGGGCGGGCGCTTGCGCATGGCCTGCCTGGCCTGGGGCGCCGTATCGCCGGTGCGCACCGCCGTGCGGATGACCGGTGCCGGGCACCCCAGTCGTTCCAGTTCGCGGGTGATGCCTTCGAGCGGTGCCTCCAGGTTGGCGCGGATGTCGTTGGAGAGCGCTTTCAGCGGCGAGACATACACCACCATCGTCGCGTCGGGCAGTGCGCCACCGGCATCCACGCCCATGCGCACCAACTCGTCGATGGCGGCCAGGAAGGCGGTGAGCGTCTTGCCTGAACCGGTCGGTGCCGCCACGAGCGTGGGCCGGCCGGCCCGGATGGACGGCCAGGCAAGGCGCTGGGCGGGCGTTGCAGCCTCGAATGCGCGGCGGAACCAGGTAGCGACCGCCGGGTGAAAGCCCTGCAACGGGTCGGGGGAGGTGGGCGCGCGAAGCATGCTTGACTATATGAGGGCAAGGCGTGGCGCCGCAACTGCAGGGAGGGGCGTCGCTGCGTACGCCTCTTGCAGCCCGCCCCGGCATCGACACGGAGCCTTGAAACCGAGGCGTTCGCCCGCACCTTCCTTGGGACACATTTGTTAGCAAATCGTCCATCCCGTGCTGCCTCGCCCAAGCCGACGCGGGCGGCGAACGCATCGTCGCCCCTATTGCCAGACGCGGGCGGCCGCCTTAACTTGGAGGCATGGGGCGAGGCTCGTGCAAGGACTAGGACCATGATTTATCGCAAACCGTCCAACACCATGTGGATCGATGCGGTCAAACTGCTGGAGCAGGCCGACAACCTCCACCGGCAGTTTTTCCGCCTGAGCCAGGGCAGTGCGAGCGGGCCGACCTGGGAACCTCCGATCGATATTTTCGAGACCGGGCGGGCCTTGTCCGTGGTGGTCGCGTTGCCCGGTGTGTCCGCCGACCAGGTGCAGGTCTTGATCGAAGGCGCCACACTGTCGGTGGTGGGCGAGCGCGTCTTGCCAGCGCCTTCCGAGGCGCACATCCGCCGGATCGAGATTCCCTACGGGCGCTTCGAGCGCCGCATCACGTTGCCGCCCGGCGCGTTCGAGATCCGCGAATCCCGTCTGGTAGACGGTTGCTTGGTGCTGACCTTGCTCAAGCTGGGATAGCTGTAACGTGAACCGGGACAGGTGAAAGCCATGGAAAACGAATTTCGGGATCGTCAGCCGGAACAGGAAGCGCCTGCGCAGTCCGCAGGCGCCCCGGCCTCCGCGTCGAGCGGGGCGGCGACCATCGAGCTTCCCAGCGATGCCCTTGCGCTCATCCCCGTGCGCAACCTCGTGCTCTTCCCGGGGTTGGTGGCGCCGATAGCGGTCGGCCTTGAAGGGTCGGTGCGCGCTGCGCAGAATGCTGCCCGGACCAACCGCCAGGTCGGCGTCATCCTGCAGCGCAGTCCAGACGTCGAAGAGCCCCAGGGCAGCGACCTGCACGAATTCGGAACGGTCGCGAACATCCTTCGCTATGTCACGACGCCGGACGGCGCCCATCATGTGATCTGCCAGGGCGTGCAGCGCTTTCGCATCATCGAGCTGCTCGAGGGGTTCCCGTTCCTCGTTGCGCGCGTGCAGCGTTTCGAGGATCCCGAGATCACGACCTCCGAGATCGAGGCACGCCTGATCCAGCTCAAGACGAAATCGCAGGAAGTGTTGCAGCTGCTTCCCCAGGCACCTGCGGAGCTGTCGGCGTCGATTCAAAACATGACGTCGACCCCGGTGTTGTCCGACTTCATCGCAGGGCTGATGGAGATCAAGCCGCAGGAAAAGCAGGAGGTGCTCGAGACCGTGGACGTCATCGCGCGGGCGGACAAAGTGCTCGCGCTATTGGCGCACCAGATCGAGGTCCTGCGCATCAGCCGCGACATCGATCAGCAAACCAAGGCGCGCTTTGAGGACCGCCAGCGCGAAGTCATGCTGCGCGAGCAGCTCAAGACCATCCAGCAAGAACTGGGTGAAGTGGACGGCAACAGCGCTGAATTGGCGGAACTGAGCGAGCGGATCACCAAAGCGCAGATGCCCGAAGAGGCGGAGAAACAGGCGCGCAAGGAGCTCAAGCGCCTGGAGCGCATCCCGGAGGCTTCCACCGAGTACTCGATGATCCGGACGTATCTCGATTGGCTGATCGAATTGCCGTGGTCGGTGTCCACGGAAGACAGGATAGACATTGCAGAGGCGCGCCGCATCCTAGACGAAGACCATTACGGCCTTGAGAAGATCAAGCGCCGCATCCTGGAATATCTGGCGGTGCGCAAGCTCAATCCGAACGGCAAGAGCCCGGTCCTGTGTTTTGCCGGTCCGCCGGGGGTGGGCAAGACCTCGCTCGGGCAGAGCATCGCCAAAGCCACGGGACGCAAATTCGTGCGCCTGAGCCTGGGCGGCGTGCACGACGAGGCAGAGATCCGCGGCCACCGCCGCACCTATATCGGCGCCTTGCCGGGCAACGTGATCCAGGCGCTTCACAAGGCCGGCGCCAACAATTGCGTGATGATGCTGGACGAAGTCGACAAGCTCGGCGCCAGTGTGCAGGGCGACCCGGCCGCGGCCTTGCTCGAGGTGCTCGACCCCGAGCAGAACAACACTTTCCGCGACAACTACCTTGGTGTGCCGTTCGACCTCTCGCGGGTGTTGTTCATCGCGACGGCCAACGTGCTCGATTCGATCCCGGGGCCTTTGCGCGATCGCATGGAGGTCATCTCGCTGCCAGGCTATACCGAGGAGGAAAAAGCGCAGATCGCGCGTCGCTACCTGGTGCCCAGGCAGCTGGAGGCAAACGGCTTGCGGGCGGAACAGTGCGAGATCACGGATGCCGCGATTCGGGAAGTGATCAACGGCTATACGCGCGAGGCGGGCGTTCGCAACCTGGAGCGGGAGATCGGCAGCGCCTTCCGCCATGCCGCCATGAGCATCGCGGAGGGGACGGCGGAACACGTGCGCATCGACGTCGCCGATCTTCATACCGTGTTGGGGCCCAGGCGTTACGAGAGCGAGATCGCCATGCGTACCGGCTTGCCGGGCGTCGCGACCGGGCTCGCCTGGACGCCAGTGGGCGGCGACATTCTCTTCATCGAGGCGAGCCGGACGCCAGGCAGTGGCAAGCTGATCCTGACGGGGCAGTTAGGCGAGGTCATGCGCGAGAGCGCGCAGGCGGCGCTCACCCTGCTGAAGGCGCGCGCGGCGTCCCTCAACATCGATGCCTCGCTATTCGAGCGCAACGACATCCATGTCCACGTGCCGGCAGGCGCCATTCCCAAAGATGGCCCGAGCGCGGGGGTAGCCATGTTCATCGCGCTCTCTTCCTTGATGACGGACACCCCAGTGCCGCCCGACCGCGCCATGACCGGAGAGATCAGCCTGCGCGGGCTGGTGCTGCCGGTGGGGGGCATCAAAGAGAAGGTGTTGGCGGCCCTGCGCGCCGGCATCAAGACCGTCATGCTGCCGGCCCGCAACCGCAAGGACGTGGACGATATTCCTGAGGATTCGCGCAAGCAGCTGCAGTTCATTTTCCTCGAGACCGTCGAGGATGCGCTGCGCGCGGTGGCTACCACCGAAGCGAAAGGGGAGGCGTTGGTCGAGTGACGCGCAGCCCTGGCGTACCGTGTAGGTCAAGAACGCGGAAGTCTTGGCAAAATTGGCGCAATGCGTCCCACGTATTTGCTCGCCCATATTGATTTCCACGCTCCTGCCCCGGAAGTGGCCCGCCAGCTGATCGGCGTGACCGTATTGGTCGACGGCGTAGGCGGACGGATCGTCGAGGCCGAAGCCTACGATCGGGAAGATCCCGCCTCGCACAGCTTTTCCGGGCCGACTCCCCGCAACGCGTCGATGTTCGGTACGCCTGGACGGGCCTACGTGTATCGCTCGTACGGCATCCATTGGTGCCTCAACTTCGTGTGCCGGGAAGCCGGCCACGGGGCGGGCGTGTTGATTCGCGCCCTCGAGCCCACCCACGGGATAGCGCGCATGAAGGCCCGTCGCGGCGTGGAGGACGTGCGGCTGCTGTGTTCGGGGCCCGGCCGGGTAGGACAGGCGCTTGGCATAGACCGGGGGTTCGACGGCCTGGCGCTGGATAGTCCGCCATTCGTATTGCATCCCCGTGAGGAGGAGCCTCCCATCGTCACGGGGCCGCGGATAGGCATCACCAAGGCGCGGGACGTACCGTGGCGTTTCGGCTTGGCCGGCTCGCGTTTCTTGAGCCGGCCTTTTCCCAAGGCGTAGCGTACCCTGTGCGGCCCGGTTTGCTTAGGCGGCCTGCATGGGCAGCTTGAGCTTGGCCATCAGCGTCTTGGCATTGCGCGGGGCTTGCACCTTGACGTCATTGTCAAAGTAGCAGAATACGTCGCGGCCGGTGCTTCGCCGGGCTTTGCCATCCATGCGGATGGCGTCCCGGGGCTCCGAGCCGCGCGCCGCAGCCTCGGGCCAGCGCACGGGCTTGATTCGTGGCGCGCGGCAAGGCCTCGAAGAAGGACGCAAATCGGTCCGGATCGAAGCGCATGCTGGGCGGAAACTGCCACAGGATGGGGCCGAGCTTTTCCCTGAGTTCGAGCAGGCCGGAGGCAAGGAAGTTGGCGAGCGGCTCCTGCACGGCTTTGAGCCGCAGCATGTGCGTGAGCAGGCGAGGCCCCTTGACGCTGAACAGGAAACCGCGCGGCGTATCCGCGTACCAGCGAGCATAGCGCTCGGGCGTTTGCAGGGCGTAGAACGAGCCGTTTACCGTTTAGCTCGATGGTGGAGAATTCGCGCGAAGCATAGGCAAGCTCCTGTTTCTGCGGGAGATCCTTGGGGTAGAAGATCCCTCGCCAAGGCGCGTAGCGCCAACCGGAGATGCCTATGCGAATGTCGCTCATGCCGGATGTGGCGGGGTGCGGTCGCCTTCGCCAAGCGGGCGCTGCATCAGGACGGAGTCGACCCAGCGGCCGTGCTTGTAGCCGACGCTGCGGAGTATGCCTTTGTGCTCGAAGCCCAGTTTGCGGTGCAGGGCGATGGATGCGGCGTTGCCACTGTCGCCGATCACGGCGATCATCTGGCGCCAGGGGCCCGTTTCACAACGGGCGATGAGGGCCCTCATCAACGCAAAGCCAATGCCGCGTCTACCGGAATCGCTGGCAACATAGACTGAGTTCTCGACGGTGTAGCGATAGGCCGGGCGGGTGCGATAACTGCCGGCGTAGCTGTAGCCGACGACGGCCCCGTCCTGTTCGGCGACGAGATAGGGCAAACCCATGCCGAGCACGGTCTCGCGTCGCCGGCACATTTCCTCCACGGAGGGGGGGATTTCTTCGAAGCTCGCGTCACCGTGCAGCACGTGGAAGGCGTAGATGGCCTGGACGGCTGGCATGTCGGCTTCGGTAGCGTCGCGCACGATGAGCGTCGACGCGGCAGCGGGGGCTGATTGGGACATGGCAACGTTGTTGACGGGCAGCAAGGAACCCGTAATTTACCCAAGAAGACCGCTGCTGAGGCAGGTTTGACCGCGCGTGCACGAAAAAGCCGGCGGGCACCCGGCATGGGCGCCCGCCGGCTCGCGCATGGTTGCGGCGCGGCGCGCGTGCGCCCGGTCAGCCCTTGACCGCGTAGAGGTAAATCTCGGTGCGCCGGTTCGCCGCGCGACCCTCCACCGTGTCGTTGCTAGCGATGGGGTCATGCGGTCCGCGTCCTTCGGTCGTCACCCGCGAGGCGGCTACACCCTTGCCGATCAGGTAATTGGCGACGGCCTGGGCCCGGTTGCGCGAAAGCGTTTCGTTCAGCGACAGCTGGCCGGTGTTGTCGGTATGGCCGACGGCTTTCACGCGCAATTCAGGATGCTCATTCAGCGTCTTGGCCACGCTGTCCAGCACGGGCAACAGGTCCGGTTTCAGCGCGTAGCTGCCGGTGTCGAACGACACGCTGCTGGGCACGTTGACCTTGAGCGAGCCGTCGGGCTGCTCTGTCATGTCGATGCCCAGTTCCTTGGATCCGGACTGCTCGACATTCTGCTTGACCTTCGACCAGTTGTAGCCGATCAGGCCGCCAGCAACCGCGCCCAGGCCCGCTCCGATGGCCGCCCCGCGGGTGTTGCCGATCAGCGCGCCCAGGCCGGCTCCGACAGCCGCTCCGCCGCCCGCGCCGATCGCCGTATTGGTTTGCTGCTGGGTAGCGCAGCCGGCGACGAAGGCGCCGAGCACCGCTACCAGGGCAACTTTCGGGAGAGTGCTTGTTTTCATATTTACCTCCTGGTGTAACCGATATCAGGCGTCGTTGTGCAGTGAACATTCTAGTTATGCATCGACAACGCTTACGCTAGGCGATCTTAGCCCCGACAAGGGCAGCCTAACGGCAACATTTTGTACGTTTTGTCCATTGTTTACGTTCGGCGGGCCGTGCGGCGCCGTAAAAATGGCAGGGTCATCGCGTCGCTGCGATATTCGCGCAAATGGGTCTTGTCTTCGCCCATGCGGGTGCCGGGCAGGGGGGTGTGGCGGATAAGACGAAGGGTTGGCGCATTGTTCCCGTTTCGCCGCTTATGCGGCAGAATCGTAACGCTTGCCGCAGCCTTCCGCACGCCGCTCGACGGCAGGACCACCCAAGGAGACAGCACATGAAACGTCGTCAGTTCGTCTACGCCGGTTTGGCCGGGAGCTTGCTCGCTGCGGCGGGGTGCACGACTACGGACCCCCAGAAAGGCGACGGCTCGCCTGCCGCCAAACGAGCCCGCATCGACGCCGGGGTCGACGAAGCGCTCAACCGGCTCTACAGCACGGTGCAGGGTTCGCGTGAACTCGGAAACAAGGCGCGCGGCATCCTGGTGTTTCCCAATGTGGTCGCGGCAGGATTCATCGTGGGCGGCGAGTACGGCGAGGGCGCGCTGCGCGAGGGCGGGCGCACCACCGGCTATTACAGTACCGCCAGCGGCTCCTTCGGCTTCCAGGCCGGCGCGCAGTCCAAGGCGCTCATCTTCATGTTCATGAACCAGGCCGAGCTCGATCGCTTCAAGTCCGGCAGCGGCTGGACCGCAGGCGTGGACGGATCGGTTGCCGTGGTGAAGGCCGGCATCAACGCGTCCATCGACACCAACACCGCGCGTGCTCCCGTCGTGGCGTTCGCAATCACCAACGCGGGGCTCATGGCCAATCTTTCGGTGGAAGGCACCAAGATCAGCAAGCTCGATCTTTAGGAGAAAGAAACGATGGGCGGGCGGCGCGGCTGCCGCCGGTGACCGCGCGCCCTTTCTCCCACTTGCGGGGATGACATCTCTGTCCGTCACGGGATCCTCGCATTGCGGGGGCGGGGCCCTCCCGGAAAACTGACGGGACGTTCCGCGGACGGCCGGGCAGGTGCCCGGCGCGCGGGGCGGGAGCCTCGTCATGCCTGTCCATTCCCGTTCGAGTTTCCGCATCCGTCAGCGCGGCCAATCGATGGTGGAATACGTCATCATCGTCGCTTTGGTGGCCGTCGCAGCAATCGCCGTCTATCAATTGTTTGGCCAGGTGGTGCGCTCGCAGACCGCGGCCATGGCCCGCGAGATCGCGGGCGAGGACGGCTCTGCCGAGTCCCGGGCCGCGCAGAGCGCCGCCAAGAGCGCTAGGTCTCAAACGGCCGCGCGCTCGCTCAAGTCGTTCACCGGTAACGCGGCGCAGGCAGGCGCGCATTGAGTCGACGCCATGGCGCGCGTGCAATCCGGACAATCGTTGGCCCTGGCCCTCGTGTTGCTCGCCGCGGTGGCTGCCGGGCTGGTCCAATCGTTCAACGGCGGCCAACTGCTGCGAGAAAAAGTGCGGTTGTCGAGCGCGCTGGATGCCGCGGCATACAGCGGGGCATTGGTCCAGGCACGAGGCCTCAATTTCCTCGCCTACACCAACCGCGCACTCGTCGCCCACCAGATTGCGATGGCGCATGCCGTCACCTTGGCTTCATGGGCAAAGTTCGGCGACGCCCAGGCGCGACAGCTGGCGCGTGCCAATCCTCCGGCCTCGTTGATCGGTGGGTTGTTCGGTCGGTCCCACGGCCAGGCCTATCGCAGCGCGGCAGCGGCAGCCGGCGCCGGCACGCACGCTGCTTGGCCGGACGGCGCATTGGCAAGAGCTTTTGCCGAACATGACCGCATCGTGCACGACGTGCTGGTTCGCGCGCAAGCCACGGTGCAGAAGACACTCGCCGCGTCGCGCATGCAAGCAATGCGCGAAGTATTCGCGGCGCACTTCCCCGGTGCGGAGGCCGAACTCGACAGCTCCTTATTGGCCGATACCTTGCCGGGGTTCGTCGTCCGTTACGGGGGGCAGGCCAGAGGACGCCTCAAGGGCATGGTCGAAGATGCCGCTTCACGCCATGGGTTCCTGGCTCCGCGCAATGCGACGCGTCGCGCCTTGTTGCCGTCGGAGTGGCGCTGCCCATGGTTGCAGCATGAGCTGCGGCGGCGGGGGGCAACCTCGCTGCTGGACCTGGGCGTATGGCGGTCCGTCGATACCGAGTCGTTTCACGCATTGCGCTCGAATCGGTGGATAGGGTGCTACTACCGCGAGTACCCCATGGGTTGGGGGGCCGCGAAGGGCGATCCACAGCAGCCCGACGATGACCTCCCCCATGTCGAGGATCCCCCCGCCGATTTTGCAGATGAGGATTTCTGGCGTTGGGTACGCAGGCATACGAATTGGGACCTGCTCGACGGCGATGCCAACCCGCTCGCGAATTCCTGTGCGATGTCGGAGTCGGTCGCATGGCCCGGACGGGGGTTGCCCTCGTTTGCCGAGATTGCGCAGGCCGGAAGGCCTGAGGATGGCGAGGTGGCCTTGCGGTTCGCCGTCCGTGCCGTCAAGCCTGCCGCAACGATGGCGACCACTGATGGCAAAGGTCCGCGTGCCGGCGCAGGAAGGCTGTGGTTCGGCACCCAGTTTCCCGGAAATGCCATGGCGGCGGTCGCAGCGGCGGAAACCTATTTTCGGCGGCCCCATCCTCGCAGCGACAGGCGCGAGGAAAGGCCCAGTCTTTTCATGCCGTACTGGCAAGCGCGCCTGAGTCTGGTCGACCCGCCTGAGCGCGCCCAAGCGTGGCACCGGCAGGGAGCGGGGAAGTGAAGGCGGCGGCCCGATCGCGTCATGACGGCCAAGCGGCGGTGGAAGCCGTGTTGGCCCTGGGCGCCGTCGCATTGATATGGCTCTTGGGGACTCTCGTGGGCCACTTGCAGGACCTTGCCCTGCAAACGGAGTTTGCCGGCCGGCACATGGCATTCGTCGCGGCCCAAGAGTCACCGCCGGTCGAACGCGCGAGGGCGCCGGCGTATTTTTTCAGCGCGCATGCGCGCCAATGGCGCAATCACGACGGGGCCCCGCTGTTGGGTTCGGGCGGTGAAGGCCAATGGACGCGGGCGGCTTTTTCGAGGAAGGATCTCTCCGAGAGCGCGCAAGTGGGCGGGGCGTCTCTAACCGTTTTGCGAACAGAACTGTTGCACGATTACCCGGGCATCGTATCCGGGGAGGTGTCGACGGAGCCTCGGCTCTCTACTGCTGCTCGCAACTTTTCTTTACCCGGGCGCGGGGTATTGTCGAGCCGGTTTGCCATCCTCGCCGGTGCGGGGCATGCCGACAGCGACCCCGACGCCCAAGCGCGCATCGATGCGTCGCCTCACGCTTGGGGCAGGGCCGCGCAAGCTACTGCGCGCGCGGGGAAGCGGGTGGAGTCGGCCACGGGAAGGGTGGATGCTGCCTGGAATCGGCCCCTGCCGCAATACGACTGGCTCTCCGCATGGTCCGGCCTGGTGCCGGCGGATCGCCTGGATGAGGTTCGGTGATGTACCCGTATCGCCTGGCACTCATCCGGTGGGCGCGCTTGGCGTCGGGCTGCGTCGTCGCGCTGTTCGTTGGCGCGGCCGTGCCCAGCCGTGCGCATGCTGCTGCGCCATCCCTGCCGCCGGGTGCGAAGGACCTGGGGTGGGGCGGCCGGATGCGGATCAACGGCGCCGACATGAATGTTCGCCTGTTTCGTGCCCCGGGTTCTCCGCTTGCCGTGGGCGCTGCCATGGCGCGGCAAGTCGGCCGGAGCGCGTGGCTGTTGCCCCTGCCAGACGGCGTCATGTTGACGGGCGCTGATGGCGTTCGCCCCTGGCTGGTGCAGTTGCGCCAGGCAGGGCCACAGGTTTCGGCAGGGGTGGTCGCGATCGCGCAAAGCACCCGTCCGTTTGCTCCAGTGCGCGCGCCGTGGCTGCCGGAAGGCGGCGAGCTGTGGCTAGACGTCGAGTCCGTGGAAGACGGGGTCAAGGTCGTGCAGCAGGTTTGTGGCTACCCGGACGACGCCGTGTCCTTGGCACGGGCCTTGGATGCAGCACTGCGCAGGGGTGGTTGGAGGCGAACCAGCGCGAGCGCGGGAGCGGCAAGCCAATGGCGGCGGGCAGGCAGGCTCTTGCAGCTGCTCGTCGTGGAGAGCGGCGCCGGTAGCGCCGTGGTGAGCATCGAAATCGTGGGGAGGATGTCTGGGTGGAGGCTGCAATGAGCGTGCCTCGTTCGTTCGGGGCTTTTCGTCGGCAGGCCGGTCAATCCGCCGTGGAATACATCGTCCTGGCCGCAGCGGTGATCGCGTTGGCGGGCTTGGGGTTCCTGGGCGAAGGCGGCGGTTTGCTCGGATGGCTGCTCGATGCCTTGGCTGGGTTCCACAGGCGGTTTGCCGCATCGGTGGCAATGCCGCTATGAAGCTCGCAGTCCTGCGGTTGCGCGTAGACAGGAAGTGGTGGATGCTCGCCGTGGCCTTGGGAGCGGGCACCGCCGCGGCATGGCTCAGCCAGCGGCACATTCAGGGCCGGATCGAGGCCATCGAAGCCGAAGCGTTGGCAGCGCGTACCCCTGCTGTCGTGGCGTCGGTCGACTTGCGGCCGGGGCAGGTCGTAACGATCGAAACGGTCGCCGTGCGGGATATTCCAGGTGAATGGCTGCCTTCAGGCTTCATTGCGCCGGAGCGGTTTGCGCAAGTCGAGGGTGGCGTGCTGGCGCATCCTGTGCGGGCCGGCGACCCCATTCTTTGGGCATACCTGGCGCCGGACCGCCCCGCCGCGCTGTCCGATCGGCTTGCAGAAGGCCGCCGGGCGGTCACCATCCCGGTCGATGAAATCAGCTCCGTCTCCGGTTTGCTGCAACCGGGCGACGTCATCGATTTATACGTTTCCTTGGATCATCGCGGAAAGCGCGTGACCGTGCCGCTGTTGCAGCGCATGCGTGTCTTGGCGACTGGACACCATACCGACTCTTCCGGTCCGGAAGGGGAATCCGGGCGGAGTGGTTTCTCCACCGTGACCCTGGACGCGACCCCGGACGAGGCGGTCAAGCTCATCGCCGCGCGTGACGGGGGGGTGCTGACCGCGATGCTGCGCCGGCCCGGCGACGGAAGTTCCTCACCCCCCAAGCCCGCAGGCGATCTCCCCGCATTGCTGGGCCTCAAGGCGCCTGCGCCGAAACCGCGGCGTCCGTCGTCCAGCGTGGCGGTGATCTATGGCGACAAAGCACCACGCAGCATTCCTCGCCTGGATGAACCGCATGGCGTCGGGGCCGCCCCGGAGGGCGAGTGGACGGATGGGGGGGAAACGACGTATGACAACTCCGCTAGGTGGTCGCAGAGCGTTCGTGCGGAAGCGAGCCCCGGCCCGGGCGGCGGTACGATCACGGAGGCGTCCGGACGGCCATGACCTGCGGTGCCCGGGAAAAGCGTGCGCTTGTCGCAATGCTTGTGTTGTTGGCGTGGCCGGTTGTCTCGCGCTCCGAGGCGCCGCCTGCTGCGTGGCCGGCCTGGCTGCGGGAGGATGGCGAAGCGCAGCCGGGCATCTCGGTTGCGCAGGATTTGCCGGACGTCGAAATGTTCGTCGGAGAAACCCAGGTCTTTCCGGCGCCCAATGTGGCGCGGATCGCGGTGGGCAACGGCCGGGTCATCAGCGCCGCTACCGCGGACGATCGCGAAGTGGTGGTGTTCGCCAATGCCACGGGCACGTCTTCGTTGGTCATTTGGGACCGCGACGGTTCCATGCAGCGCATGCGGATCACCGTCGTGCCGGGGCATTCCGCGCGCGTGCAGCAGGAAATCGCGGCCTTCCTCGATTCCATTCCATCCGTGCGTAGTCGCGTCGTAGGCGACAAGGTCATCGTCGAAGGCGACGACTTGAGCGATGCCGACCAAGCCAAGGTGGCCGCGCTGGCCCGCCGCTATCCCCAAGTCGTCGATTTCACGGGCCAGCTCGGCTGGGAGCGCATGGTAATGATGGACGTCAAGGTGGTCGAAATGCCGCGCGCCAGGCTGCGCGAGCTTGGCGTGCGCTGGGATGGCGCGACCACCGGCGGCCTGAACGCGGGGTTGGCATGGGACGCGGCGGTGGGACGGCCATTGCGCGCCGCAGCGGGCGATTCAGCGATGCGCCCCGGGGACAGCCCCATCGAACTGCCGTTTCCGGTGACCTCGCCCGCGGGGTATTTGGGCGTGAATGCGCTATTGTCCGCTCGCCTCCAGGCCCTGGCCCAAAGTGGCGAAGCCGTGATTCTCGCCCAGCCCCAGCTCTCGGCGCGCAGCGGTTCAACCGCCCGGTTCCTGGCGGGCGGCGAGGTGCCGTATGCGACCGTGGACAAAAATGGAGCGACGAACACGACCTTCAAGCCCTACGGCGTCACCCTGGAAATCGCGCCCAGGGTGGATGCGAGCGGCACCGTGCGCTCGGTCATCGACGTCGAGGTCAGTGCCGTCGATCCTTCCCTCGTTGCCAGCGGTGGCCCTGCTCTGAAGGTGCGCCGCACCTCGACAGAGTTCAACGTGCGGTCGGGCGAGACGCTGGTGTTGAGCGGTTTTCTCTCCCGGGAGCAGTCAGAGGACCTCGACGGGCTCCCAGGGCTATCGCAATTACCGATTCTCGGGCCGCTGTTCGGCTCCCGCCGTTTCCAGCGGCGGGAAACGGAGCTTGCCATATTCGTGACGCCTACCGTGGTGACGCAGCGCAATCCCGGCCTGCTCGAGCGCATTGGTCGCAGCGAGCGCTTGCTGCAAGAGACTTTCGGACCGGAGAGGTTGAACGTGCCGGTACGGCCGGACGTGTCTTTCATGGAGCACTGATGCTGGAAGTAGAGATTCTGATCGAGGGGAGCGATCGCTGCGTTCGTGCCGTGGCGTCTCCGGCGCTGATTGGGCGCGGTGAAGAGTGTCCGATACGCCTGCGACATTGGCGCGTCGCACGCCAACATGCGCGCCTGTTCGAACGCCCGCAAGGCGTATTCGTGGAAGACCTTGGCTCGCTGGGGGGCACGCACGTCAATGGCCGGCGCATCTTGCAGTACGGCCCACTGTTGCCCGAGGACGAAATCGTCGTGGGCTCGGCCATGCTTCGGGTTCGTTCGGTCCAGGAGCCCAGTC
>NZ_JADGHH010000220.1 GCF_019689535.1 Pigmentiphaga sp. | reverse complement strand
ATGTGCTGCAGGTCATCGAGGTGGATGCGGGCGATGTGCCGCACCGGCTCCAGCCAGCCGCGCGTGCTCCGCTTGCGCCAGCGGAAGGCATGGGCATTCCAGTCTATGGGCGGGGGCGCGGGGGGGAGCCAGGCTTCGAGTTGCGCCAGGACGCCTTCGGCGCGTTTCAGGAAGGAAGCGAGATCGATGGAAGGAGAAGACTCGTTCGGCACAGTAGCGTTCCTATCGTCGGCCGGGGCCGGCCGGCCCCGGATCGTGTTCTTGGCGGCTCAGGAGCGGTAGTCCGCGTTGATGCTCACGTATTCGTGCGAGAAGTCGCAGGTGTACACCGTTTCGGCCACGTTGCCGCGGCCCAGCGAGATCCGCACCCCGATTTCGGCCTGCTTCATCACGCGCTGGCCGTCCTCTTCCTGGTAGTCAGGGTTGCGGCCTCCGTTCTTCGCCACCCATACGTCATCCAGCCACAGGTTCACCTGCCCGACGTCGAGGTCCTCGATGCCGGCGTAGCCGATGGCGGCCAGGATGCGGCCCAGGTTGGGGTCGGATGCATAGAAGGCTGTCTTGACCAACGGCGAGTGCGCGACGGAATAGGCAACCTTGAGGGCCTCCTCCTGCGTGCCGGCATCCTCCACCCGGATGGTAATGAACTTGGTCGCGCCTTCGGCGTCGCGCACGATCAGCTGTGCGAGATGGGTGGCCGCGGCCTTGAGCGTGGCCAGGAGCTCCGGATAGAGCGGGTCCGTTTCCGATTCGACGCGCAGCCCGGCGCGGCCCGTCGCCACGAGCATGAAGGAGTCGTTGGTCGAGGTGTCGCCATCCACCGTGATGCGGTTGAACGAGACGTCCGCGATCTGGCCCACCATGCGCTGGAGCAGCGCGCCGTCGATGGCGGCGTCGGTTGCCAGGAAGCCCAGCATGGTGGCCATGTTGGGCCGGATCATGCCCGCGCCCTTGCTGATGCCGGTGATGGTGATCTGGTGTCCGCCTATCGTGGCCTTGGTCGATACGATCTTGGGCAACGTGTCGGTGGTCATGATGCCGTACGCGGCTTCGGTCCAGTTGCCCGGGGCGAGCGCCTGCACGGCCGCGGGCAGGCCGGCTTCGATGCGGTCCACCGGCAGCGGCTCCAGGATGACGCCGGTCGAGAACGGCAGGACTTGGCGCGGATCGACCTGCAGCAGGCGCGCGAGCGCCTCGCATGTGGCGCGCGCCGCGGCGAGCCCGGGTTCGCCCGTGCCGGCGTTGGCGTTGCCTGTGTTGACGACCATGGCGCGGATCGGAAGGCCTTGCGCGAGATGCGCTTCGCACACTTGCACGGGGGCGGCGCGGAAACGGTTGCGCGTGAAGACGCCGGCCACCTGGGTGCCTTCGGCCAGGCGGAAGACCGTCAGGTCGCGTCGGCCGGCCTTGCGGATGCCGGCCTCGGTGACGCCGATTTCGACGCCGTCCACGGGAAAGACCTGATCGGGAGCGGGAATGGGAAGATTGACGGCCATGGGTGTCCTCGCGGATCGAAGGTAGGGGGCGCCGGCTGGGAGATGCCGTGCCGGCGCGTTAGCGTTTGAGTTCGGCGAAAGCCTCGCCGGCGATGGCGATGGTGCGCTCGATCACGTCGTCGTCGTGCGCGATCGAAACGAAGCCTGCCTCGAACGCCGACGGCGCGAAGTTGACGCCGCGCGCCAGCGCCGCGTGGAAGAACTGGTTGAACGCCTGGGTGTCGGAAGTCGATACTTCGGCCAGCGAGGTCGGCACGCTGTCGCGGAAATACAGGCCGAACATCCCGCCCACGTGGTCGGCGGTGAACGGCACGCCGGCGCGCGCGGCGGCGTTGCGCAGCCCTTCGACCAGCTTGCGCGTTTGCGCTTCCAGCCGTTCATAAAAGCCGGGTTCGTCCAGCAGGCGCAGCGTCGCGATGCCGGCTGCGACCGCCACCGGGTTGCCGGACAGCGTGCCGGCTTGGTAGACGGGCCCCAGCGGCGCGATGTGCGCCATGATGTCGCGCCGGCCGCCGAATGCGCCAATGGGCATGCCGCCGCCTATGACCTTGGCGAGCGTCGTCAGGTCCGGCACGATGCCCGTGCGGCCCTGCACGCCCTGGGGCCCCACGCGGAAACCGGTCATGACCTCGTCGAAGATGAGCACGGCGCCGTAGCGCGTGCATTGGTCGCGCAGCGTCTGCAGGAAACCCGGCACCGGCTGCACGAGGTTCATGTTCCCCGCCACCGGCTCGACGATCACGCAGGCGATCTCGTCGCCATATTGCTTGAAGGCGGCCTCCACGCCCGCGATGTCGTTGTAGTCCAGCACCAGCGTGTGGGCGGCGAATTCGGGCGGCACGCCCGCGGAAGTCGGATTGCCGAAGGTCAGCAGCCCCGAGCCCGCCTTCACCAACAGGCTGTCGGCATGGCCATGGTAACAGCCTTCGAACTTGACGATCTTGGCGCGGCCGGTAAAGCCGCGCGCCAGGCGGATCGCGCTCATGGTGGCTTCGGTGCCCGAGCTCACCAGCCGCACCTGCTCGATGGAGGGGAGCCGCTGCGCCAGCATTTCGGCCAGCTCGACCTCAGCCTCCGTCGGGGCGCCGAAGGACAGCCCGTCGGCTGCCGCCGCCTGCACGGCCCGGATCACGTCCGGGTGGGCATGGCCCAGGATGGCCGGACCCCACGAGCCGACGTAGTCGATGTATTGCTTGCCTTCGGCATCCCAGATGTACGGGCCCGCGCCGCGCCGGATGAAAGGCGGCGTGCCGCCCACGGAACGGAAAGCGCGTACCGGCGAGTTGACGCCGCCCGGAATGGTCCGGCAGGCGCGCTCGAAGAGTTCTGCATTGCGTGTCATGGTCATGCCTTGCTAGATGGGTTGGCGTCGTGGCCGTGGGGCCAGGCGCGTCCGAAGGCGCGTGCCGCGGCTTCGATGTCTTCCGCGCCGAACAGCGCGGTGATGACGGCCAGGGCGTCCGCCCCCGCGGCCACGGCTTGGCGGGCGTTGTCTGGCGTGATGCCGCCGATGGCCACGATGGCGGGCCGGGTCGGCTCCTCGGTTCGGGGCAGGCGCAGGGCCCGCGCCTGTTCCAGGCAGGAGAGGGGGGCACGCACGGCCGCAGGCTTGGTGGGCGAGGCGAACACCGCGCCGAAGGCTACGTGGTCGGCGCCGGCTTCTAGCGCCGCGCGGGCGCGTTCGGGCTCGTTGTAGCAGGATGCGCCGATCAGCAGCGCGGGGCCGCCGGCCCGGCGGGCTTCGGCGATGTCGCCGTCGTCGCGGCCAAGATGGACCCCGTCGGCCCCGGCCTCCAGCGCCAGGCGCCAATCGTCGTTGATGATGAGCAGCACGCCGAGCCTGTCGCACGCCGCCCGCAGCGCGCGCGCCTGTTCCAGGCGCTTGGTGCGGCCGGCATGTTTGCGGCGCAGCTGCACGGCCCGCATGCCGCCGCGCGCGGCAGCCTGCACCGCGGCCACCAGCCGGTCGGTGTCATCCCATTCGGGGGTGATGCCATACAGTCCGCGCATGGGGCTGGCGAGCGCGGGAGCAGCGTCGGGGGCAGGCGTCATGTCTCGTCCTTCGCCGGGGAGCTCCTGGCGGGGCAGTGGGTGGCGGTGGCCGAGCTGTTGCCTTGGCGAGCCCAGAAGAAGCGGTCGGGCAGCTGGCGGCCCATGCCGGGCTGGAATCCCGCGGCCAAGGCGCGCCAAACGTATTCCTGAGCCTCCGGAACGGCGTCGCGCACTTCCATGCCGTTGGCAAGCAACGCCGCCAGCGCCGCCGATAGCGTGGAGCCCGCACCGCGGAAGCTGCCGGGCAGGCGCGGCCAGCGATACTCGGCCGTAGGCTGCTCCGCCGAGTCGCCGCTCCCGCGCAGGGTGTTGACGACCACCGTTCCCGGCTGGTGCAGGCCGGTAGCGAGCACCCACGCCGCACCACGGCGCATCAGCGCCTGGGCCGGGTCTTCGCCGTCGGCCTCGAGCAGGCCGTCGGACGCGACTTGCGCCAGGCGCAAGCTGTCCGCCACCACGATCGTGGCCTGCGGCACGAGCAGCTCGATCGTGGCCGCCATCACTTCTTCGGCTGAATCTTCGGTCTCCGCGTCATCCGCGTCGAGCGGGTCGGCACCCAGGTGGAGCACCACGGGCACGGCCGAGTAGTCGGCCAGGATCTCGGCCACGGCCGCCACGCCCTCGGCAGAGAACAGCCCGCCCACCTTGAATGCGCGCACGGGCATGTCTTCCAGGAGGCTGCGCGCCTGGTCATCGATCCATTCCGGCCCGAGGGCTTCGGCATCTTCCAGGCTGACCGAGTCCTGCACGGTGAAACCGGTCAGCACGGTCAGCGTATGGCAGCCCATGCTGGCGCAGGTAATCAAATCCGCCTGGATGCCTCCACCTCCGCTGGGATCGGAAGGGGCGAACGTCAGGACGAGGGGTGGCGTGGGCGCTGGCAACGAAAAAAATCCCGGAAAGCGGGCCCGCCGGCATAGGATCAGGCGCGGCCCACGGTGTTTCGGTAAGATGCGAGATTCTAATAGATGCCTGTTAGTTCCCGGTTGCGGGAACGGGCCCAGTAATAATTAATTGAAAACAATGCGTACCTGGATGTGTCTGATTTGCGGCTGGATCTATGATGAAGCCGCGGGGTTGCCGGAGGAGGGCATTCCGCCCGGCACCAAGTGGGAAGACGTGCCGCCGAATTGGGTGTGTCCCGAGTGCGGGGCACGCAAGGAAGATTTTGAGATGGTCGAGATCTGACCTCGTTCCGTGACGATTACAATCCGGCTATGAGCGAACGCGCCAATTTCGATCTCACGAATCAGTTCCTGATCGCCATGCCCGGCATGGCGGATCCGAATTTTGCCGGCGCCGTCATCTACGTTTGCGAACATACGCCCAAAGGCGCGCTCGGCCTGGTGATCAACCGGCCCACCGACCTCACTTTGGCGGCCCTGTTCGAGCGCATCGAGCTGCCCCTGAACGATCCCGAGCGGGCGGGCGCGCCGGTCTACTTCGGCGGCCCGGTACAGACCGACCGCGGCTTCGTGCTCCATGCGCCCGTGGGCCAATACACCTCGTCCATCAAGGTGGGTGACCTCGCCCTGACGACGTCCCGCGACGTGCTCCAGGCCGTGGCAGAAGGGCAGGGGCCGGGGCAGATGCTGGTCACGCTCGGATACGCGGGCTGGGGGGCGGGGCA
>NZ_JADGHH010000219.1 GCF_019689535.1 Pigmentiphaga sp. | reverse complement strand
GCATCGGCCGGGAGCGGCGTCGTGGGCGAGGGGGCGGACGTCATGGCGGTTTCCATTCTTCTGGTCATGGAGGAACTGTAGCGCCCCAGTCGGCGGCGTTCACCCCGGCGCTTGCCCTCAAATTCGCGGCGCAGGTCAGGCGCGGCGTTGAGCGCGGGTGGTCGCCAGCCAGGCCAGCCCCCAGCCGATGGCGATGCCGATTCCGTCCGCCACGACGTCCGCCCCCCCGGCCGAGCGCGTGGGCGTGAGCGACTGCAGGAGCTCGATCAAGACGCCAAAGCCCAGCAAACCCAGCGCCTTGGGCCAGAAGCGTCCCGCAGGATATGCGAGGCGCGCGAGCACCGTAAGCGTGGTGAATCCCAATAGATGATTGGTCTTGTCCCAGCCCGTCGTGGGCATGGGCGTGGTGGAAGGCAGTAGCGAGAGCACGAGTATGCCCAGCACCGTGGCCCAAAACAGCGGCTTCCAGCCGACGAAGGCGGTTAGACGAGAAATCATCGGGGTCAGGATGGGGAAGGGGCGGCGCGCATGCCGCGAGGTTTTCTTTATTATCGCCGCAGGCCCGGCGGTTTGCTCTAGCCTGTAGGGCGTAGGCCGCCCCGGGCCAGCCCCGGCAGGCCCCTTTTCAATGTTGGCGGCCGGGGTATTGGCTGATGCGGCAGGCGTGCGGGCTACTATTGGATTAATACCGTGTTGCCGTATTTGTCAGTTTCAGGAGCTGAACATGCCTTCAACCCCGATGCGCTTGCCGGTCTATATGGACTATAGCGCGACGACGCCCGTCGACCCACGCGTGGTCGATGCCATGGTCCCCTACCTGTACGAAAAATTCGGTAATCCCGCTTCTCGCAGCCATGCCTACGGGTGGGAGGCGGAGGAGGCGGTGGAAACTGCACGCGCCCACGTGGCGGCCCTGATCAACGCCGATCCGCGGGAAATCGTCTGGACGTCCGGCGCCACGGAGGGCAACAACCTCGCCATCAAGGGCGCCGCGCAGTTCTATGCCGAGCGCGGCAAGCACATCATCACCGTCAAGACCGAGCACAAGGCCGTGCTCGACACTTTCCGCGAGCTCGAGCGCCAGGGGTTCGAAGCGACCTATCTCGACGTGGACAGCGACGGCATGCTGCCCATCGAGCGCTTGGAGGCCGCCATGCGCCCAGACACGATCCTGGTGTCCGTCATGTTGGTCAACAATGAGATCGGCGTCATCCAGGACGTGGAGGCCATCGCCAAGCTGTGTCGCGAGCGCGGCGTCATCTACCATTGCGATGCGGTCCAGGCGGCGGGCAAGATCCCCATCGATGTGCAGTCCTTCCCGGTCGACCTGCTGACCGTCACCGCACACAAGCTCTACGGCCCCAAGGGCATCGGCGCGCTGTACGTGCGCCGCAAGCCGCGCGTTCGCCTCAACGCCCAGATGCACGGCGGCGGCCATGAGCGGGGCATGCGCTCCGGCACGTTGGCCACGCACCAGATCGTGGGCATGGGCGAGGCCTTCCGGCTCGCCAAGCTCGAGATGCCGCTGGAGTCTGCGCGCGTGGGCAAGCTCCGCGACAAGCTGCTGGCTGGCCTCATGGAAATTCCCGAGGTCTATGTCAACGGCAGCCTCGAGCACCGGGTGCCGCACAACTTGAATATGAGCTTCAACTTCGTTGAAGGCGAGTCGCTCATCATGGCGATCAAGGATGTGGCGGTATCGTCGGGGTCGGCCTGCACCTCCGCGTCGCTCGAACCTTCTTTCGTGCTGCGCGCCCTGGGCCGCAGCGACGAGCTGGCCCACAGTTCCATCCGCTTCACGCTCGGGCGCTTCACCACCGAGCAGGAAGTGGATTTCGTGGTCGACCTGGTCAAGGCCAAGGTCGCCAAGCTGCGCGAGCTCAGCCCCCTCTGGGAGATGTACCAGGAGGGCATAGACCTGAATTCCATTCAGTGGGCTGCCCATTGAACCGCTAACGCCCACGGGCCGGTGTCTTCCCGCAAAGGACCGCCGCGCGCGGTCCTTTGCGTTTCGTCTGTCGAAACGGTTTAAGATTCCTCGTCCTTCGCCGCCCGCATGAGGCTATGCTGCGGCGTTCATTGTCCTGGTTTGTATCGGCTTCAGCAGTCATGTCTCAACATTCCGCATCAGGCGCCGGCGCGTTGGCCGGCATTCGCGTTCTCGACCTTACCTCGGCAGTGGTCGGCCCGTATGCGTCCAAGATCATGGCCGACAACGGGGCGGACGTGATCAAGGTCGAATCCAGCGATGGCGACGTCATCCGTTGGATCGCCGGACCGTCGCCCACGCCCGGCATGTCGGGCAAGTTCCTCCACCTGAACCGGGGCAAGCGCAGCATCGTGTTGGACCTCAAGAAAGCGGAAGGGCGCGAGGCCGTCATGCGCCTCGTCGCCCAGTCCGACGTGCTCTTGATCAACATGCGTCCCAAGGCGGTGGAGCGCTTGGGCCTGGCTTATGAGAACGTCTCGCGCGTCAATCCGCGCCTGGTGTACTGCGCCATGGTGGGGTTCGGGCCCGGCCCCTATCGGGATACCCCGGCCTACGACTCCATCATCCAAGGGGGAACCGGCGTGGCTGCGCTCTCAGAAATGGCCACTGGCGAACCCCGGTACGTGCCCTATGTCGTGGCCGACCGCACGGTGGGGCTGATGGCCCTCAATGCCGTCCTCATGGCGCTATTGCAGCGGGAGCGGACGGGGGCCGGCCAGCAGATCGAAGTGCCGATGTTCGAGAACATGGCGGCCCTGGTGCTGAGCGAGCACCTTTACGGCTCCACTTTCGATCCGCCCTTGTCGCCCCCGGGCGACCTGCGCCTGATCGATCCCGAGGCCAAGCCCGTCAAGACGCTGGACGGATATATCTGCCTGACCACCAACACTGACGCCCAGGCTTTCGCCTTGATGCGCGTCATGGGACGTCCCGAGATGCAGACGGACCCGCGCTTTTCCACCAAGCAGGCGCGGGCAGCGCACAGCCGGGAATATTTCAGCATCCGCGCGCAGGAAATGGCCAAGCGCACGACGGCGGAATGGCTGGCCTTGCTCAAGGAGGCCGACATCCCCGCCATGCCCTACAACACGCTGGACAGCCTGGTGGTCGATCCGCACATCCAGGCCGCCGGGGTATTGCGCGCGGCCGAGCACCCGACGGAAGGGCGCATGTGGGACCTGTCCGACCCGACCTACATGAGTGCGCGCGGGGAGGTCGAGCTGCGGCCCGCCCCCACGCTGGGCCAGCACGGGGCCGAGATCCTGGCCGAAGCGGGCTATACGCCCGAGGAAATCGAGTCGCTCTCCGCGTCGGGCGTGCTGGGAACGCCGCGCTGATTGTCCCGGAGCTGCCGATAGGCCTGGAGGATGGCGTCCGCGGTCTCCCAGAGCACCGGCACATGCCGCTTCTGGAAAGACGCCGTCATGGTGCTGCCGAAAGTGGTCATGCTGAGCACGGCGAGCAGCTCATCGCCTGCGCGCAGCGGGACCGCGCAAGTCGCGCTGTCCCCGGGCGTGGCCGGCTGCCGCACCGCGTAGCCGCGCTGGCGCGTTGCCTCCAGTATCGATTCCAGGCGGGGCGGCACGCCGTCCGGCAGCAGGAAGCGGCGCTCTGGCTCTGAACAGAACGAGAGGTAGGCGATCCCGACGCAGGATTCGGTCACCGGGTGCCTGCGCCCGTACGTGGTGGGCAGGTAGGCGAGGGGGCTGTATGGCATGGTGCTGTAACGCACCGCCATGCGGTCGCCGTCGAGCGTGGAGAGGCCCAGCGGCCATTTGATGCGGCGGGTGGCGTCGATCATGCAGGGTATGGCGGCGTCCACGATCAACAGGCGCTCCGAACACCCGTCGCTCAGTTCGCGTACCTTCGCCGTCAGCTGATAACTGCCCCGCCCGTCCACTTCGCGCACGTAGCCGTCGGCACGCAGGGTTTCGAGGATGCGATACACCGTCGGCTTGGGCAGGCCCGTGTCGCGGTGCAGTTCGGCCAGCGTCGAATGCATGCGTCCGTTCAGGGCGCGCAGCACCAGTAGCGCGCGAGAAACCGAACGTATCATCGAGACGGCCTATGCATGAGCGTGGCGCCGGGCCGGCTGCGCCTCACGCGCCAGCGGCCGGCGATCCCTCTGCGGGCACGCGTGCGAAGATCAGGTCCCAGACACCGTGCCCCAGCCTCAGGCCCCGCGTTTCGAACTTGGTTTGCGGCCGCCAGGCCGGGCGCTCGGCATAGCCTTGGCAGGTGTTGGCCAGTTGCGGCTCGCCGCCCAGGACCTCGAGCATTTGCTCCGCATAGGGCTGCCAATCGGTGGCGCAATGCAAGTACCCGCCCGGCGCGATGCGGCTCGCGAGCAGCTGCACGAAGGGCGGCTGGATCAGGCGGCGCTTGTGGTGACGCTTCTTGGGCCAGGGGTCGGGGAAGTAGATGTGCACCCCCGCCAGGGAGTCGGGCGGGATCATGTCGCGCACGACTTCCACGGCGTCGTGCTGGATGATCCGGACGTTGCGCAGGCCGGAGTTTTCGATGCGCCGGAGCATGGCGCCGACGCCCGCATTGAAGACTTCCACGCCCAGGAAATTGCGCTCGGGTTGGGCGAGCGCGATCTTCTCGGTCGTTTCGCCCATGCCGAAGCCGATCTCCAGGATCGTCGGCGCTTCCCGGCCGAACACCTGGGCGAAGGAGAGGCGCCGGGCGGCATAAGGAAGGCACCAGGCGCCGGCCAGCGTCTCCAGCGCTTCCTTCTGGCTGAGGGTGATGTGGCCGCGGCGGTTGACGAAGCTGCGGATGTGCGTGCCGGGGCGCGCTGGCTTTGCCGATTCCGCAACCGGCGGCGCGAGCTCGGCCGGCGGGTCGGGCAAAGCGGGAGATGGGGTAGTCATGTTCATCGTGGTCTTAGCCTCCGCCGACCGCGACGACGATCTCGATGCGATCGCCGTCGGCCAGCAGGACATGCTCATGCGCGCTGCGCGGAACGATTTCTCCGTTGCGCTCCACGGCCACGCGCTTGCCTGCGTACCCGAGCGCCTGGATCAGATCGGCCACCGAGGAGGGGGCCTCGATCGTGCGCGATTCCCCATTCAATACGATATTCATACCCAGGATTTTAGTCGGTCTGCAGGAGGGCGGGGTGGCACCGTGCGCGGGCCGCCCTCGTGGCTGCGCCCGGTGAGGGGGGCTAGGGTTCACCCTAGGTCCCAGCACGCGGGGTGTAACCT
>NZ_JADGHH010000030.1 GCF_019689535.1 Pigmentiphaga sp. | reverse complement strand
GGTTTGGGGACGGAGGTAGGGGCGGCGGAAAGCTTGCTGGCCATGGGGCGTCCGGATTGGCTTAAAGAACAATATGTTACGCAAAGCGCGGCGCTATCTTGCGTCTTTGCTTGCCGCTATAGTGGGTGCGTGTCCTTCAATCCGTCAGGAGGCGCCTATGTCTGGGAAATCGGTGGCTTGGGCCGCGCTAGCGCTAGCCGCCGCGGCCAGCGGTACGGCCTGGTCCCATCATGGTTGGTCCTGGGCCGAGGCCGAGCAGATGCAGCTTCGCGGTGTCGTCCGGCAGGTGCAGATTGCTCCTCCCCACCCTTGGCTCGATGTGCAGACGGCCGAGGACGGCCTGTGGCGCGTGGAGCTCGGCAATCCCTCGCAAACCCGGCGTGCCGGGTTCGTCGAGGGATCCGCCAAGCCGGGGGACGAAATCGTCGCGACCGGCAACCGTTCGCAGGACCGCAACGAGAAGCGCATGAAGGCGGTGCAGATATCCGTGGGCGGCAAGACCTACGATATCTATCCCGAACGCATCCGCCGCTGAACGCTGATGCTCGAGTGGCTGGAGGGCCTGCCTCACGCACTTGTGCTGCGGCATTCAGGCACGGCGTATCTGTTCGTCAGCGCGGCGCACATCGCCTCGATTGGCCTGCTGTTGGGAAGCATTGTGGCGCTCGACCTGTGTTTGCTCGGGTTTGCCCGGGTCGTTCCGCTGGCTGCGGCGGGACCGTACCTCAGCCGGGTGGCGGTCGTGGGCCTCGCCCTGGCGGTGCTGACAGGGGGCTGGCTGTTTTCGGTGCGGGCCTCGGAATATGCCGCCAATCCGGCGTTCCTCGCCAAGCTGGGCATCGTGGGAGCCGCGGTGCTGAATGCAGCGATCGTGCATGGGAGCGGTGCATGGCGTCGGGCGCTGTCGGCCACTTCGCCACAGCCGGCTGTCCGCGCCCATGCCGCAGTTTCCATGCTGCTGTGGTTGGCTGCCGTGGTGGCGGGCCGATGGATAGGCTTCTTGTAGCCGGGACGCAGGCGGACCGTTCAGCTGAGTGCAGCTAGCGTCGTCCGCAGCGCTTGCGCTGCATCTTCGCCCAGGGCGGACTCGATCTCCGCATGCGTCGTGCGCCAGGCCGGCAGCGCTTTTCTCAGTGCCGCGTGTCCTTTTTCGGTCAGGAACAATAGGCGACTGCGGCGGTTGCCCGGGTCGGCTTCCACGCGTACCAGGCCTTCGCGCTCGAGCGGCTTTAGCGCGGCCGTGAGGGTGGTCCTGTCCATGCCCAGCAGTTGGGCGACGGGGCCCATGGTGGGGGGCTCGGGGCGGTTGAGCGCCATTAGCAGCGAGAACTGGCCGTTGGTCAGGCCGACCGGCCGGAGTGCTTCGTCGAAGCGCTTGCCCAACGCCCGCGCGGCTCGCTGCACGTGCAGGCACAGGCAGGCGTCCCGGACTTCGAGCGTGGCGGAGTATGGAATTTTCTTTGACATGATGTTCCAATTATGTTGATATCAACGTAAAGGGCAAGTCTCACTGCTGCCTGACGTGGCGCCATTCCGTTTTTTCATCTTTCAGGGAGACCGATGATGAAGTACGTCGAAGGGTTTCTCGTAGCGGTGCCCCGGGCCAACAAGGAGCTTTATCTCCAGCACGCGGCGCAGGCCGCACCGCTTTTCAAGGAGTTCGGCGTGACGCGCATGGTCGAGTGCTGGGAAGACGACGTTCCCGACGGGAAGCTCACGGATTTCCGCCGAGCCGTGCAGGCCAAGGAGGACGAAGCAGTCGTGTTTTCCTGGTTCGAGTATCCGTCCAAGGAAGTGCGCGACGCCGCCAACGCGAAGATGACGTCTGATCCGCGCTTGCAACGCATGGGAGAGAGCATGCCTTTTGACGGCAAGCGCATGATCTTCGGCGGTTTCGCGCCTATCCTCGACGTATAACGCGTCCGGCCATCGGGCGGCCCGGTTTCATTGGGTCTCGCTTCGCTCGGGCGCCTCGGCGGCCTTGCCGCCAGCCGAGGCGAGTGCATCGACGTGCCATCCTCCCCCCAGCGCGGCGATGAGGTTGACGCTGGCCGTCAGGCGGTTTCCGAGCAGCGACAGCGCCGTGCGTTCGTTGTTCAGCGCTGCGGTCTGCACCGAGACCACGCTCAGGTAGTCGATCAATCCGGATTCGAACTGATTGGTGGTCAGCCGCAAGGATTCCCGGGCTGCGTCCAACGCGCGCTGTTGCACGGCCTGCTCTTCTTCCATGACGCGAAGCTGCGACAAATAGTTCTCCACCTCGGCCAGGGCCGACAGCACGGTCTGCCGGTACGCTGCGACCTGCTGGTCATAAGCGGCCTGCGCTTGCTGCGCCTGGGCGCGGCGAAGACCGGCGTCGAAGAGTGGCGCGGCGAGCGCAGGGCCGAGCGACCAGAAGCGGGCGGGGGCGGTCAGCCAGTCGGAAAATTGGGAGCTGCGGTAGCCGAGCGAGGCCGACAACGTCAGGGAAGGGAAGTAGGCCGTCTGCGCAACCCCGATGCGTGCATTGGCGGCCTGGACTTGGCGTTCGGCGGCCGCGATGTCGGGGCGCCTTTCCAGGAGTTCCGATGGCAGGCCAACGGGTATGGCGGGGAGTACGGGCCGGAACGCAGCCGGTGGCAGGCTGAATTCGGACGGCGGCTGCCCGACCAGGATGGCGATCGCGTGCTCCAGCTGCGAACGCTGCCAGCGCAGGTCGACAGCCTGCGCGCGGGTGGATTCCAGTTGGGTGCGGGCCTGGGCGATCTCGGCCTTGGCTGCCACGCCCACCGCGTAGCGGTTTTCGTTCAGTCGCAGCGAGCGCTCGTAGACCTTGATCGTCTCATCCAGCAGGCGCTGCTGCTCGTCCAGGATCCGCAACTGGAAATAGGTGCGCGCCAGTTCGGCCTGGGCGCTCAGGTGGGCGTTGGCCAGGTTGGCGGCGCTGGCCTCGACGCTGGCGGCGTCGGCTTCGAGGCTGCGGCGGATGCGCCCCCAGAGGTCGACCTCCCAACTGACCGAGGCATTCATGTTGTACTGGTTGCGTATGCTTTGGGAACCGCCTTGATTGGTCACCACGCCGTTGCTGTTCGTAGTGACGCTGCTGCGTGAGCCGGTGCCGGTGCGCGTGGCCGAGGCGTTGCCCGTGACGCTGGGGAACAGCTCGGAGCGTGTCGCACGCAGGACGGCCGCGGCCTGGCGATACTGCGCTTCGGCCTGGGCGATGGTCTGGTTGGCCGTCGCAACCTGCTCCATGAGGCCTGACAAGACCGGGTCTCCGAACACTTCCCACCAGGGGCCGCGTTGCTCGTGGTCGCGCGGTTCGGCGGCCTTCCAGCCGGCGGCTTCCTTGAAGGCGGTGCCGGTAGCGACAGTCGGCCGTACATAATCAGGGCCCATCGCGCACCCGCCGAGCATGGCGGCGAGGACGATGCCGACCGCCGTCCCAGCGCGGCGGCAGGAGCTCGAGAAAAAGAGGGGCGCGCCCGATCGTGCGGGCAACGTCTTGCTCATAAGTTGTCTCCGGGTAGCGCCATGCCCGCGGACCGCGGACGGCTCCAGCGCCGTTGCGCCCGCCGGTGCAGGCGGTCGAGATACAGGTACACCACGGGCGTGGTGAATAGCGTCAAGATTTGGCTGACCACGAGCCCGCCCACGATGGTGATGCCCAGGGGCTGGCGCAACTCGGCGCCGGCGCCGGTGCTAATGACTAGCGGCACTGCGCCCAGGATGGCGGCCATCGTAGTCATGAGGATGGGGCGGAACCGCTTCAGGCATGCCTCGTAGATGGCCTCGCGCGAACCCAGGCCGTGCCTGCGCTGCGCATCCAGCGCGAAGTCCACCATCATGATGGCGTTCTTCTTGACGATCCCGATGAGCAGGAATACGCCGATCAGCGCGATGAGCGTGAACTCGTGGCCCAACATCATGAGGGCAAGCAGCGCCCCCAGTCCTGCCGAAGGCAGGGTCGAGAGGATGGTCAGCGGGTGGATGTAGCTCTCGTAGAGCATGCCCAGCACGAGGTACATCGTCACGAGCGCCGCCAGGATCAGCCACGGCTGTGCGCTGAGCGCCGACTGCATCGCCTTGGCGCTGCCCGAGAATCCGGCCTGGATTTCGGTGGTGGGGAGGTTGATGCGCGCCACCGCTTCATTGATGGCGCGCGTGGCCTGCTCTAGCGAGACCCCGGGTGCCAAATTGAAGGAGATGGTGTCGGCGGCAAACTGGCTTTCGTGCGAGACGCTGAGGGGGGCATTGGTCATGCGCCATTTGGCGAAGGCCGAGAGCGGGACCCGATTGCCTTCGGACGTAATGACATACACCTTCTCCAGTGCGCTGGGATCCTGGGCGAACCGGGGGGCGACCTCCATCACCACGCGGTATTGATTGAGGGGGTTGTAGATGACCGAGATCTGGCGCTGGCTGAACGAGTTGTTGAGCACGGCCGCGATCATGGACATGTTCACGCCCAGCCGGGTCGCAGTTTCACGGTCGATTTCGAGCGAGACCTGCCGGCCTTTGTCTTCCACGTCTAGGTCGATGTCGGTCAGCTCGGGCAGGGCGGCCAGGGCGCGCGATACCCGGGGCATCCAGGTGCGCAGCACGGAGAGCTCGGAGGCCATCAGCGAGTACTGGTAACCGGAGTTGGACATGCGCGCGCCGATGCGTATGTCTTGGTTGGGCATCAGGAACATGCGCGCGCCCGGCACGTTGCTCAATTTGCCGCGCAGGCGGTTCATGACTTCGTCGACCGAGACCTTGCGCTCGGATAGTGGCTTGAGCTGGATCATCATGAAACTGGTATTGCTGCCGCCGCGACCGCTGCTGTATCCGGCCATGCTTTCGACCGCCGGGTCTTCGAGGACGACCTTGCGGAAATACTCCAGCTTGGGGCGCATGGCCTGGAACGAGGTGCCCTGGTCGGCGCGGATGAAGGCCATCAGCTGCCCGGTGTCCTGCTGCGGGAAGAAGCCCTTGGGAATCTTCACGTACATGTAGCCGTTCAGGCCGATGACGACCAGTAGGACGACGAGCGTGAGCAGCGAGTGCCGCAGCACCCAGTCCAGGGCGGCTCCGTAGCCGCGGGTGAGCCACGCGAGGAACGCCTCGATCGCCCGCGAAATGCGTCCCGGGCGGCGCGCCTCGCGCACCGGCCGCAGCATGCGGGCGCACATCATGGGCGTGAGGGTCACCGAGACGACCAGCGAAATCAGAATGGCCGCCGACAGCGTGATGGAGAACTCCCGGAAGAGGCGTCCCACGATATCGCCCATCAATAGGATGGGGATGAAGACAGCCACCAGCGACAGGCTCATCGACAGTACGGTGAACCCTACCTCGCGCGAACCCAGCAATGCCGCGCGCAGCGGCGACATGCCGGCTTCGAGGTGACGCGCGATGTTCTCGAGCACCACGATCGCATCGTCGACCACGAAGCCGGTCGCCACGATCAGGGCCATCAGCGACATGGTGTTGAGCGAATATCCGCAGAGGTACATCACCGCGAAGGTGGCAATGAGCGAGACCGGCACCGCCACGCTCGGGATGAGTGCGGCGCGTAGGTTCCGAAGGAAGAGCAGCACCACCAGGATGACCAGGATGACCGCGATGATGAGCGTTTGTTCGGCTTCGGCCAGCGAAGCGCGGATACTGGGGGTGCGGTCCTGGGCCACGGTGAGCGTCACGTCTCCCGGCAGCATTGCGCGCATCTGCGGCAGCGCTTCGTGGATCCGGTCTACCGTCTCGATGATGTTGGCATTGGCCTGCCGCCCCACGACGAGCAGGATGGCCGGGCTATTGTTGAAGAAACCCATGTTGAACAGGTCTTCCACCGAGTCTTCGACTCGCGCGACGTCGCTCAGCAGCACCGGCGAGCCGTTGCGGTAGGCGACGACCAGCGAACTGTATTCGCTGGCCTTGCGCAGTTGATCGTTGGTGGCGACCAGCCAGCTGGTTTTGTCGTTCTCCAGCATGCCTTTGGGCCCGCGCGCATTGGCGTTGGCCAATGCAGTGCGCACTTCGTCGAGTGCGATGCCGTACTGGTTTAGCGCGGTGGGATTCAGCTCCACCCGCACGGCCGGCAGCGAGCTGCCTCCTACTTGCACGTCGCTGACGCCCTTGATCTGGGCGATGCGCTGGGCCAAGATGGTCGAACCGACGTCGTAAAGCTGGCCCTGGTCCAGCGTCTTGGAGGTCAGCGCGAGCACCATGATGGGCGCCGAAGCGGGGTTGCGCTTGGTATACGTGGGGTTGCTGCGCAGCGCAGAAGGCAGCATGTTGCGGGCGGCGTTGATGGCGGCCTGGACGTCGCGGGCCGCGCCGTCGATGTCGCGGCTCAGGTCGAATTGCAGCGTGATGCTGGTCGAGCCCTGCGTGCTGCGGGATGTCATCTCGGTGATGCCAGCAATGCTACCGAGGGCGCGTTCCAGCGGCGTCGCCACGCTCGACGCCATGGTTTCGGGGCTGGCGCCGGGCAGGCTGGCCCGCACCGATATGGTCGGGAAATCCACCTGCGGCAGCGGCGCAACGGGCAATTTGACGAAGGCGAGCGCGCCCGCGAGGACGACGGCGATCGCCAGCAGCACTGTGGCGACCGGACGCATGATGAACGGCGCCGAGATGTTCATGACCCGCCGCCCGAATGGCCCATGGCGATGTTGCGGCTGCTGCGCCTGCGTCGCATCGCGTGGCCAAGCCGGTCAAACATCAGGTAGATGACGGGCGTGGTGAACAAGGTGAGCAGTTGGCTCACCAGCAGCCCGCCCACCATGACGATGCCCAGCGGCTGGCGCAGCTCGGCGCCGCTGCCTGTGCTGAGCATCAGCGGGACGGCGCCGAACAGGGCGGCGAAGGTCGTCATCAGGATGGGGCGGAAGCGCAGCAGCGCCGCCTGGTGGATGGCGTCGCGCGGCGCCATGCCCTGCTTGCGCTCGGCGTCGAGCGCGAAGTCGATCATCATGATCGCGTTCTTCTTGACGATGCCGATCAAGAGGATGATGCCGATGATCCCGATCATGTCGAGATCGTGGCCGGCAAGCATCAGCGCCAGCAGCGCTCCCACGCCTGCCGAGGGTAGCGTGGAGAGGATCGTGATGGGGTGAATGTAGCTCTCATACAGGATGCCCAGCACGATGTACATCGTGGCGATCGCCGCCAGGATGAGCAGCAGCGTGCTATTGAGCGAAGCCTGGAAGGCTTGGGCCGCGCCTTGGAAACTGGTTTGTATGCCCAGCGGCATGCCGATGTCGCGCTCGGCCTGCAGGATGGCCTCTACCGCGCTGCTCAACGAAGCGCCGGGCGCCAGGTTGAAGGAGACGGTAGCGGCGGGAAATTGCCCCAGGTGGTTGATCGACAGCGGAGCGGTCCGCTCCGAAACGCTGACTACGTTGGTCAGCGGTACTTGCTTGCCGTCGGACGTGCGGACATAGATCTGTGACAGCGACGACGGATCCTGCCGGAACTGGGGCGCGACTTCCAGCACCACCCGGTATTGGTTGGCCTGGGTGAAGATGGTCGAAATCAGCCGCTGGCCCAGCGCGTCGTACAGGGCGTTGTTGATGTCGCTGGCCGTGATGCCGAGCCGCGAAGCTGCGTTGCGGTCGATTTCGACATAGGTTTGCAGGCCGCGGTCCTGCAGGTCATGCGTGACGTCGGCCAGCTGCGGCAGCGTTTGCAGGTGTTCCACCAGCCTGCGGGTCCACAGGCTGAGATTCTCCAGGTCGGGGTCCTGCAGCGTGAACTTGTACTGCGTGCGGCTGACGGTGTCTTCGATGGAGAGGTCTTGCACCGGTTGCATGTAGAGGCGGATGTCTTCCAGCTGGTCGAGCCTGGCCTGCAGGCGGGCGATGACCTCTTGGGCGGAGCTTGTGCGCTCAGCGTGCGGCTTCAGGTTGATTTGCAGCCGTCCGGTGTTGAGCGTGGCATTGGTGCCGTCGACGCCGATGAAGGACGCCACGCTGGCCACGTCCGGATCGCGCAGGATGATGTCGGCCGCCGCCTGCTGGCGGCGGGCCATGGCCGCGAACGATACCGAGGGCGAGCTTTCGCTGATTGCCTGGATGACGCCTGTGTCTTGTTGGGGGAAGAAGCCTTTGGGTATCGCCACATAGAGGAGGATCGTCAGCAGCAGCGTGCCCAGCGCCACAAGCAGCGTCAGCGGCTGATGGGCGAGCACGCGTTGCAGCATGTGGTCGTAGCCGGCGATCAGGCGGTCGAACCATTCGCCGCTCTTGCGGTAGAACCAGCCTTGTTCGGCGTCGGGGACGTGGCGCAGGTATTTCGCGCACATCATGGGCGTCAGGCTCAGCGACACCACGAGCGATATCAGGATGGCTACCGCCAGGGTGATGGCGAACTCCCGGAACAGCCGGCCGATCACGTCACCCATGAAGAGCAGCGGAATGAGGACGGCGATCAGGGAGAAGGTCAGGGAGATGAGGGTAAAGCCGATCTGAGCGGCGCCCTTGAGTGCCGCCTGCACCGGGGATTCGCCTTGCTCGAGGTACCGGGCGATGTTCTCGATCATGACGATCGCGTCGTCCACCACGAAGCCGGTGGCGATCGTCAGCGCCATCAACGTCAGGTTGTTGATGCTGAAGCCCGCCAGGTACATGATGCCGAAGGTGCCGATCAGCGACAGCGGCACGACGACGCTGGGAATGACGGTGGCCGTCAGGTTGCGCAGGAAGACGAAGGTCACCATGACCACCAGTGCAACCGCCAGCATCAGTTCGAATTGCACGTCCTTGATCGACGAGCGTATGGATTCGGTGCGGTCTGAAAGCACGGCGACGTCCAGCGTGCTGGGCAGCGCCGCTTCGAGATTGGGCAGGATGCGCCGGATGTTGTCCACGACCTGTATCACGTTGGCGCCGGGCTGGCGCTGCACGTTGAGCAGGATCGCCGGTTTGCCGTTGGCCCAGGCTGCCTGGCGGATGTTCTCCGCGTCCTGCACCGTCTCGGCGACGTCCGAGAGGCGGACTGGCGCCTGGTTGGTATAGGCGATGATGAGGTCGCGATACTGCTCGATGGTCTTGAGCTGGTCGTTGGCGTCGAGCGTGGTTGCCCGGGTCGGGCCGTCGAAATTCCCCTTGGGCTGGTTGACATTGGCGCCGGTGATCGCGCTGCGGATGTTGCTCAGGTTCAATCCGTACGCTGCGAGCGCCTGGGGATTGGCGCGGATGCGCACGGCCGGCCGCTGGCCGCCTGCGATGCTGACCAGGCCCACGCCCGAGACCTGCGAAATCTTTTGCGCCATGCGCGTATCGACCAGGTCGCGCACCTGGTAGAGGGGCAACGTGGGCGAGCTGATCGCCAGGGTGAGCACCGGCGTGTCGGCCGGGTTGACCTTGTTATAGATGGGGGGCGCGGGAAGGTCGCTCGGCAGCAGGTTCCCAGCGGCGTTGATGGCCGCCTGCACCTCTTGTTCGGCGATGTCCAGCGGCAGGTCCAGGTTGAACTTGAGGGTGATGACCGACGCGCCGCCGGAGCTGATCGACGACATCTGGTTGAGCCCGGGCATCTGGCCGAACTGGCGCTCGAGCGGAGCCGTCACGAGCGAGGTCATGACGTCGGGGCTGGCGCCGGGGTACTGCGTGACCACCTGGATGGTCGGATAATCGACCTCGGGCAGCGCCGAGACCGGCAACATTTTGTAGGCGATCAGCCCGGACAACAGGATGGCCAGCATCGCCAGGGTCGTGGCGACCGGCCGCAGGATGAATATCCGCGACGGATTCATGGCGCGGCGCGTCCCGGCGAACGGCGGCGGTTGCCCGGGTTGGCGCCGCGTTGCAGCTGGCTACCGGCCGCCGCCGGCACCGCGTCGGGTCCCTTCACCACCTGCACCTGGGATCCATCGCGTAGGCGATCCACGCCTTCCACCACCACTTGCTCGCCGGGCCGCAGGCCCTCGAGGACGGCGACGCGTTCGCCGTCCGCCTGGCCGAGCTTGAGTACGCGCAGCTCGACTGTGTTGTCTTCCTTGACGACGTACACGAAGGTCCCGGGCGTGCCCCGCTGCACCGCCGTGGTCGGAATGACCGTGGCGCGCTCGAGGGTGCGTACGTGCAGCCGCACGTTGACGAACTGGTTGGGGAAGAGGCTTTCGTCCTTGTTCTCGAAACGCGCCTTGAGCTTGACCGTGCCGGTGGCGGTGTCGATCTGGTTGTCGACCGTCGTCAGCACGCCGTCGGCGATATGGCGCACGTCGGCCCGGTCGTAGGCCTGTACCGACAAGGTCTTGCCGGCGCGCAGCTGCGCCAGCACGTCGGGCAGCTCGGTTTCGGAAATGGTGAACAGGACGGAAATGGGCTGGGTCTGGGTGATGATCACCAGGCCGTTGGCGTCGCTGCTGCGGACCAGATTGCCCTGGTCGACCTGGCGCAGGCCGAGGCGTCCCGAAATGGGCGCCGTGACCCGGGTGTAATCGAGCTGCAGCTTGGCGTTGTCTACCGCGGCTTGGTTGGTCTTGAGCGTGCCTTCATACTGGCGCACCAGGGCGATTTGCGTGTCCACCTGCTGGCGCGCGATGGAGTCTTGCTCATATAGCGTCTGGTAACGCGCGAGGTCGCGGCGGGCATTGTCCAATTGCGCGCGGTTCTGTTCCAGGACGCCTTCGGCCTGGGCCAGTGCGACCTGATAGGGGCGCGGATCGATCTGTACCAGCAGGTCGCCGGCCTTGACCAGCTGCCCTTCCTGGAAGAATACCTTCTGCAGTTCGCCGTCGACCTTGGCGCGCACGGTAACGGTGTTGTAGGACGTGACCGTGCCGAGCGCCTTGATGTAGACCTTCATGTCCTCGGCCTGCGCCGGCACCACGCGTACCGGTGTGGCCATCTGGAAGCCGCCGGGCGTTGGCGCCCCTGGGGCGCCCGGCCCGCGGGGTGCGCTGGCGCCGCCCGCGGGAGGCGAGGACGCCCGGTGGGCGTGCCACCACCCGTAGCCGGCGGCCGCCAATATGACGACGATCGCCAGTCCAAGCCAGCGCCGTTTTTTCTTGCTGTTCGACGGTGAGGAAGGATGTGCCCGCTCGGGCTGGGAAGGAGTGTCGGCCATGGGGTTCCGGAAAAGGCTTGCTTAATCTCGCCGGCCGGGAAATACGCCCCCGCGCGCGGCGCCCTCTAAGGTATTCCAGTTGCGTCCCGAAGTGTTGAAGAGCACGTGGGATTGAAATGAATCGAAATCGTTACTTGCGCCACTGCGCCCGCGGCCGATGTGGCGGGTCGGCCGGGAAATGGCCGGGAGCGCGGGCGACGGCCAGCGCCACTACCGATGCCGCGCCGGCTGCGCGCAGCGCGGTCGCCGCCGCATGCATGGTGCTGCCCGTGGTCATGACGTCGTCGACCAGCGCGACGTGCATACCGCGCGCGCGGGGAGAAGAAGCATACAGCGTTTGCGCGGCGCGTCGCCTTTCGAGGCGTCCGAGCCCGCTTTGCTTGGCTTGTTCGCGGTTTCGGGCCAAGAGGTCGCGGCGCACCGGCATGCCTAGGTCCCGGCCGACCGCCCGGGCGATCTCCCCCGCGGGGTTGAACCCGCGGCGCCGCAGCGAGGCGGCCGAGGCGGGAATGGGGACCAGCACCGTGGCGGGATGCAGGGGGGTGCCATGGTGCCTAATCGCTTCGGCGAGCAGATTCCCGAGTAGATCCGCCCGTCCGTAACGCAGGCTGTTTTTCAGTTGCAGGACCAGTGCATCGGCCGGAGGAACGTAGTCGAAGGCGATGAAGGTGCGTTCGAAGGCCGGTTCCCGGCCTTCGCAGTCGGGGCATGCCGCGTCGTGCGCGGGCAGGGGCAGCGCGCAGCGCCGGCATCGCCAGGGCAGGCCGAGGGTGGCCGGCGTGCGCGCTGCCCAGCATATGGCGTCCTCGCAGGTCTCGCAAAGCAGGCCGCCCCGGCTGCGGGCCCCGCACAAGGGGCAGTCGGACGGGACGAGCGCGCGCAGCATGGCGAGGGCGGCGGGCCACGGTGGCCAGGGCGGGCGAGGGAGCTTGGGCATGAAAAATCTGGCAGTGGCATCATGGAGGCTGGATGTGCGCCGAGGAGGCGCCCTCTTGGGCGGCTGGCCGGCCCCGGGCGCTACCCGTGGCCGTATCTGCCATGCCCGGGATGCGCCGCGGCGAGGCGGCAGTGTAAGAATTCCTGGAATATTCGTGCGGTATCCAATGACAGAAAACTCCCACCTGGAACGCCTGCCTTCCCTGCCGCTGGTGCGCGAGCACGTCGTGCGCCAGTTCGGCCGGCGCGGCGACCTGGAGGCGGGGCAGTTCCTATACGGCGAGATCGGCGCCCGCATGTTCGAGCGGCTCGAGTACATCCGGCTTGCACCCAAGGCGATCCTCGATGCGGGTTGCGGGGCGGCCGCCGCCTTTGCCCGGTTGCGCGAGCGGTATCCGGACGCGGCCTATACCGGCCTGGACCTGAGCGGGGCCGTGCTGGCCCACGCCCGTCGGCGGTACTTGCCGACCCTGGGGGCGCGGCTGCGGCAGTCGGTTTCGCGGCTGGCGGGGCGTCCCGCGGCGATGGCCCCCGTTTTCATCGAGGCCGACATGGGCGCGACCGGCCTGCCGCCGGAATCCCAGGACCTCGTCTGGTCCAATATGGCGTTGCACTGGCATCCCGAGCCGCATGCGGTGCTGGCGGAGTGGCGGCGCGTGCTGCGTACGGGCGGGCTCGTCATGTTCAGCTGCCTTGGCCCGGGCACGTTCCGCGAATTGCGCGACGCGCTGGCGCGGGCCGGGCTAGAGACGGCCACGCCGGGCTTCGTGGACATGCACGATTTCGGCGATCTGCTGATCGAAAGCGGTTTCGCCGATCCCGTCATGGACCAGGAAACGCTCACGTTCACGTATCGCCATGTGGACAGCCTGCTCGACGACGTGCGGCGCCTGGGCGGCAACCCCGCGCGCGACCGCCGGAAGGGCCTGGCCACGCCCGCATGGCGGCGCCGGCTCGCCGACGCGCTCGAGGCCGGCCGCGGCGCGGACGGCTTGATTCGGCTCAGCGCGGAGGTTGCGTACGGCCATGCGTGGCGGGCAGCATCCTACCGCGCGGCGCCGGGCGAGACGCGCATCGCGATCTCGTCGATCGGCCGCGGCAGAGCGCTTTGATCGAGCTCAAAGCAATGCAAGTTGCTGGCGGTGCTGGGCAACCCGTATAATCCTGCGATTCTATGCGCTCGCAACATAATTATTTTCCAATGGCGCATGGTCGAGGAGTTTTGTGGCGGAAGGGGACCCGCGCAAACCGCGCACGGTTTCGGCCGCCTGAATAACACTAACGCTGTTCTTCGAGGTCGGACATGAAGAAGTGGTTGGTTGGGTCGTTGGGGGCGATGATGGTCAACGTGCTGGCCAGCGGCGCTGCGCTTGCCGTCAATGACAGTCCCGGCGGTCCGAAAGTCAATCAGCTCAACCTGCACGAGCCCGTCACCAGCATCGCCGCGCAAATCGAGTGGCTGCACTGGATGATGCTGGGCATCTGCCTAGTCATCTTCGTCGGCGTGTTTTCGGTGATGTTTTATTCCATCTGGGCTCACCGGAAGTCCCGCGGCGCCAAGCCGGCCTCGTTCCATGAAAGCATAGGGGTGGAAATCACCTGGACGGTCATTCCTTTCCTGATCGTCATCGGCATGGCCCTGCCCGCCACCAAGACCGTGGTCGAGATGAAGGACACCTCCAACGCCGACCTCACCGTCAAGGCCACGGGGTACCAGTGGAAATGGGGCTACGACTACTTGAACGGCGAGGGCGAGGGGATCTCCTTCCTGTCCAACCTGACCACCCCGATGGCGCAGCGCATCGGTGCCGAGCCCCCCGGCGACAACTACCTGCTGGAGGTCGACAACCCCCTCGTGGTGCCGGTCAACAAGAAAGTTCGCGTCATTACGACCGCCAACGACGTCATCCATGCCTGGATGGTGCCGGCCTTCGGCGTGAAGCAGGACGCCATTCCCGGATTCGTGCGCGACACCTGGTTCCGTGCCGAGAAAATCGGCGAGTTCCGGGGGCAGTGCGCGGAGCTCTGCGGCAAGGACCACGCCTACATGCCCATCGTGGTGAAGGTGGTGTCGCAGGAAGACTATAGTAAATGGGTCGAGGAGCAGAAGGCCAAGATGGCCGCGGAGGCAGACGATCCCAACAAGACCTGGACGGCGGATGAGTTGCGCACCCGGGGCGAGAAAGTGTATGCGTCCAACTGCGTGGCCTGCCACCAGGCCAACGGCAAGGGCGTGCCCGGTACTTTCGCGCCGCTGGATGCCGCCCAGGTCGTGTTGGGCCCCAAGGGCCCCCAGATCGAGACCGTCCTCAAGGGGCGTCCCGGCACCGCCATGGCTTCGTTCGCCCACCTGTCAGACGTGGAAATCGCCGCCGTCATCACCTATACCCGCCATGCCTGGAGCAACGCGGGCAAGGGCGAAGACCCCGTCGTGCAGCCGGTGGACGTGAAATCCGCCCGCTGAGAATCTCGCGCGGCCGCCTCGGGCGGCCCACGCAGTACCGGTTCAGTTTTCACAATTGATGCCTTCGTCAGGATAGCGAAGACGGTAGTACGGAGCAGCAAGGAGCCATCATGAGCAGCACCGCGATCGATCACGCCCACGGGCACGATCATGACGACCACGCCCACGCCCATCCGACCGGCTGGCGGCGCTGGCTGTTCGCCACGAACCACAAAGACATCGGTACGATGTATTTGATCTTCTCCTTCGCGATGCTGCTGGAAGGAGGATTGCTCGCGCTATTGTTGCGTACCGAGTTGTTCGAGCCCGGCATCCAGTTCTTCCAGCCGGAGCTGTTCAACCAGTTCACCACCATGCATGGGCTGATCATGGTGTTCGGCGCGATCATGCCTGCGTTCGTGGGCTTCGCGAACTGGATGATCCCATTGCAGATCGGTGCGTCCGACATGGCGTTCGCGCGCATGAACAACTTCAGCTTCTGGCTGCTGCCGGTCGCCGCGATCCTGCTGACGATCTCGTTCTTCGTCCCGGGCGGCGCCACGGCCGCAGGCTGGACGCTCTATGCGCCGCTGTCCGTGCAGATGGGACCCGGCATGGACTTCGCGATCTTCGCAGTCCACATCATGGGCGCCTCGTCCATCATGGGCGCGATCAACATCATCGTCACGATCCTGAACATGCGCGCTCCGGGCATGACGCTGATGAAGATGCCGCTGTTCTGCTGGACCTGGCTCATCACCGCCTACCTGCTCATCGCGGTGATGCCCGTCCTCGCCGGCGCCATCACCATGGTGCTGACCGACCGTCACTTTGGCACGTCGTTCTTCAATGCCGCAGGCGGCGGTGATCCGGTCATGTACCAGCACATTTTCTGGTTCTTCGGGCACCCCGAGGTCTACATCATGATTCTGCCGGCGTTCGGCATCATTTCGTCGATCGTGCCGGTGTTCGCCCGCAAGCGCCTGTTCGGCTATGCCTCGATGGTGTATGCCACTGCGTCGATCGCCATCCTGTCGTTCATCGTGTGGGCCCACCACATGTTCACGACCGGCATGCCCGTCACCGGCCAGCTGTTCTTCATGTATGCCACCATGCTGATCGCCGTGCCCACGGGCGTGAAGATCTTCAACTGGCTGGCCACGATGTGGCGCGGGGCGATGACCTTCGAGACCCCGATGCTGTTCGCCATCGGGTTTATCTTCGTGTTCACCATGGGCGGGTTCACCGGCCTGATCCTGGCCGTGGCGCCGATCGACATCCAGGTTCAGGACACCTACTACGTGGTGGCGCATTTCCACTACGTGCTGGTGGCGGGCTCGCTGTTCGCCCTGTTTGGGGGCACGTACTTCTGGCTGCCGAAGTGGACGGGCGTCATGTATGACGAGAAGCTGGGCAAGCTCCACTTCTGGTCTTCGCTGATTTCGTTCAACGTCACGTTCTTCCCCATGCACTTCCTGGGCCTGGCCGGCATGCCGCGCCGCTACGCCGACTACGCCGCGCAGTTCACCGACTTCCACCAGATCTCCACCATTGGTGCGTTCTGGTTCGGCCTGTCGCAGCTGCTGTTCCTCTATATCGTGGTCAAGGCCTATCGCGGCAAAGGCGAACCGGCTCCGGCCAACCCCTGGGGTGCGGAAGACGGCGGCCTCGAATGGACGCTGCCTTCGCCGGCTCCGTACCATTCGTTCGAAACGCCGCCCGTGGTCAAGTGAATGCAGACCCCCGAACAGCGCCGGCGCAACCGGCGCACCGGCCTCGCGCTGGCACTGCTGGCCGCCTTGTTCTTTCTGGCGGTAGTCCTGCGCAAGGTCTGGATGGGGTAGGCATGCTCCCGCGTTCCGGAGGCAGGGCTTGCCGGAGCGTAGGGGGCGTTGGGTAGAGGGCAGGTGCTTATGGAAAAGTCGGGTCGGGGAATGGACAATCGCCGGATGTTGGCCAAGCTGGCCGTCATCATCGTGCTGATGTTCGGCTTCGGTTACGCCATGGTACCGCTTTATCGGGCCATCTGCGAAGTCACCGGCATCAACGTGCTGACCAAGGTCGACGAGGATGCCGCACGCTTCGCCCGCAACACGCAGGTCGACACCAGCCGCACGATCAAGATCGTCTTCGATGCGAACATCCAGGGGCCGTGGCGTTTCCGCCCGGTGCAGAGCTCGATGGAAGTCCATCCTGGCGAGCTGGCCACCATCGTGTACGAGATCGCCAACCAGCAGGATCGCGAAATGGCGGGGCAGGCCATTCCGAGCTACGCGCCCATGCAGGCGGCGCAGTATTTCAAGAAGCTCGAATGCTTCTGCTTTTCGCAGCAGGATCTGAAGGCGCGTGAGACGCGTGAGTTCCCGGTGGTGTTCGTGGTGGATCCCAAGTTGCCCAAAGACGTGCATACGATCACGCTGTCGTACACCTTCTTCGAAGTGGGTGGGCGGTCTGCGGGCGTACGTCCGGCAGGCGAGGAGGACCGGAGTTGAGCGACGACCTGAAGTCGGCCGCAGGCCGCAAGCTCAATTTCTTCCAGACGCTCGGGGCCGTGCTGTGGTCGTTCACGGGCTTGCGGCGCGGCGCGGACTATCGCGCCGATGCTGAAAAGCTCAATCCTGTTTACGTCATCATCGCCGGGGTGCTGATGGCGGTGGTGTTTGTCGTGGTGTTGCTGCTGATCGTCAAGTCGGTCGTCAGCTAGAAGAACAAGGACGGCCCCAAGGCCGTCTCCAAATCATGCGGTTTTGTGGAATTCGCGAAGGAGAGTTGAGATGAGTGCAAGTCACTCGGTTTCCGGCAAGGAGGCACCCTATTACTTCGTGCCTGCCCCGTCCATGCACCCGGTCACGGCGAGCTTGTCGCTGTTGTTCTTCTTGCTGGGCATGGCCTTGTGGGTGAACGGGGTGGGAGTCGGGCCGTGGTGCGTGCTGGCCGGCGTGCTCGGCTTCCTGTTCGTGCTCTACCGCTGGTTCGGGGACGCAATCGCCGAGTCCAACGGCGGGCTCTACAGCAAGCGCGTCGACGTGTCTTACCGCTGGAGCATGAGCTGGTTCATCTTTTCGGAAGTCATGTTCTTCGCGGCCTTCTTCGGCGCGCTGTTCTATGCCCGGGTCTACACCACGCCGTGGTTGGCCGACCTCGACCACCGCATGCTGCTTTGGCCGGACTTCACCGGCGCCTGGCCCAATACCGGCCCGGCCGGCGTGATCGAGCCCTTCACCGCGATGGGGCCGTTCTGGATTCCCACCATCAACACCGCGCTGCTGCTCACCTCCGGCGTCACGCTGACGATCTCGCACCATGCGCTGCTCGCCAACCATCGGTCCCGCGCGGCGCTGTGGCTGTTCATCACCATCGTGTTGGGTGCAATATTCATGGGATGCCAGGCCTATGAGTACATCCATGCCTACACCGACCTGAACCTCAAGCTCAGCTCCGGCGCCTTCGGGTCGACCTTCTACATGCTGACGGGCTTCCACGGGTTCCACGTCACCATGGGCGCCATCATGCTGGCGGTGATGCTGCGCCGGCTGATCCGGGGCGATTTCACGCCTACGAACCACTTCGGTTTCGAAGGCGCCGCCTGGTATTGGCACTTCGTCGACGTGGTCTGGCTCGGCCTGTACCTGTTCGTCTACTGGTTCTGATCCGTATCCGCCCGCGACGGGTGGGGTGCGACGTTTTGCCGTACTCACATTCCCTCGTGGGTACGGCAAAATAGTGGGCGGAAAGCCCATGCTTTCAGTTCGCGGCGCGCGTCTCGCGGTTCCGCCTCGTTTCCGGGCGCCTGGCGCCAGCCTTCGTCGATCAATTGAAGCCGGTCGCCTGTATCCAGCCCATCCAGTGGGCGAACAGCACGAACAGGAACAGCAGGACGGACAGGCTGATGCGCGCGGTGAGCGCATAAGCCATGCGTTTACTGTTGCCGGTGTCCTTCATCAGAAAAACGACTGCCGAACCCAGACTGTAAAGAATGCCGATGAAGGCTATGGCGACCACGAAGCGCATCGTATTTCTCCTTCTGCCTGCCATTATCGCAGGCGGGGGGCGGTGACGGAGGCAGTTTTGACGGCATCCCGCTTCGAGGCGTCCCGGGCCGGTCGGCGCAAGGCCTGGGCGGCGCTGGTGTTGCTCGCGATGGCGGTCGCCGTGACGGCATCGCTGGGGCGCTGGCAGCTGAACCGCGCCGAAGAGAAGCAAGCGTTGCTGGAGCAGGAGGAAGCAGGACGGCAGATGCCGCCGCTTCGCCTCTCGTCCGCTTCGAGTCCGGCCGATCTCAAGCCTTGGCGCCAGGCCGAGGCGTCGGGGCATTGGCTGGCAGATCGCACGGTGCTGCTGGAAAACCGCATGTCCGGCTCCCGCCCAGGGTTTTGGGTGGTGACCCCCTTGGCCTTGGATTCCGGTGCTGCAGTCGCTGTGCTGCGTGGTTGGCTGCCGAGGCCCATGCCCGACGGGCCGGTAGCGGTCGAGACGCCTGCGGGGGAAGTCACCGTCCGCGGGGTGCTACTTTCGCAAATTCCGCGCCTGCTCGATCTCGCCCGATTCGGCGGGCGCGCGCAGGATTTGCCAAGCGAGTGGCCCGGTTCGAAGGGCGAGCCGCCGCGGCTGCAAAACCTGGACCTCGCTGCCTACGGGCACGCGGCAGGCCTGGCGTTGCTGCCCGTCGTGCTGGAGCAGACCGATGCAGCGCCGGACGGGCTGGGCCGCGACTGGGCAGGCCCCCCGGCGAATGTGGGTACGCACCGCGGATACGCGTTGCAGTGGTTTTCTTTTGCGGCGATAGCCGCCATCGCATTTGGAGTTGTCCTTGTCCGAACTTTCCGCTCGACACACTGACCCAAGGCGACCCGAGCGCCGCCGGCGCTCCCTGTTTTCGCTATATGCGGTGCTCGCCGTGTGCGCTGCGCCCGTCGTGGCGGCGGCGCTGGCCTATTTCTTCGAATGGCGTCCCGGCGCCACCAACTATGGGGACCTCGTCGAACCGCAGCGCCCCGTGCCGGAGGCGGTGGAATTGCAGTTGACCGATCTCGACGGCACGCCCTTTGACCTGCGCAGCTTGAAAGGAAAGTGGGTCATGCTTGCCGCAGACAGCGGCGATTGTGGGGACGAGTGCGCCAAGAAGCTGTTCATCATGCGGCAGACCCATGCCAGCACGGGCAAGAACGTGACCCGCCTGGAGCGCGTGTGGCTGATCCTCGACGATGAGCCGGTGCCTACCGTGGTGATCCGCGCGTACGAGGGCACGCACATGGTACGGGCGAACGCCGAGCAGGTGGCGCGCTTCCTGGCCTTGCCCCCGGGCGTGAGTCCCACTGCACAGGCGCTGCGGCAGCACATCTGGTTGGTTGATCCGCTGGGTAACCAAATGATGCGCTTTCCCGAAAACCCCGATCCCACGCGTATTCGCGGGGACATCGGCAAATTGCTGCACGCTTCGCGTGTAGGGTAGGCAGTCATGAATACGGCACAGCCGGCCGCGGGCCGGACCGATCGCATCCGTGCACGCTACGCGAAGCTGGTGGCGGTCACCATGTTCCTGACGTTCGACCTGATCATGTTCGGTGCCTTCGTGCGGCTCACCGATTCGGGGTTGGGCTGCCCGGATTGGCCGGGCTGTTATGGCCAGATCACGCCGCTGGGGGCATTGGACGACATACGTGCGGCTGCCTCCGCGTTGCCTGAGGGGCCGGTCACGCTGCCCAAGGCGTGGATAGAGATGATCCACCGCTACGTGGGCGCTTTGCTGGGCCTGCTCATCATCGCGATCACGGTGGCGGCGTGGAGGTACCGCAAGGTGCTGGCGCAGTCGCCGTGGCTGGCGACGGTGATCCTGCCGGCCGTGTGCCTGCAAGGCGCGTTCGGGGCTTGGACGGTCACCCATCAACTCATGCCGGCCGTCGTGACGGCGCACTTGCTGGGCGGCATGAGCCTGCTGGCCCTGCTGACGTGGCTGTCCGCCCGGCAGAAAGTGCTGCCAGAGATCCCGGCCGGGGTGCGTAGGTGGCGTCCATACGTCGCACTGGGCCTGGTACTGCTTTACGTGCAGTTGGCGCTGGGGGGCTGGGTCAGCACCAACTATGCTGCGCTGGCTTGCATGGATTTTCCCACCTGCCATGGCCAGTGGCTGCCGGAAATGGATTTCCGGAGTGGGTACTCGGTCATGCGGGGCTTGGGTGAATTGCCTTCTGGCGAGCTCATCTCGCAAGACGCGCTGACGGCGATCCACTGGACCCACCGCAACTTCGCCTTCGTCGTGCTGCTCTATTTCGCATGGCTCGCACTCAAGCTGCGGCGCCACGCCGGCCTGCAGGGGCCTTCGCACGCATTGCTGGCCATGCTGGCGGTACAGCTGCTGACGGGCCTGACCAGCATTTTCCTGCAATGGCCTATAGTGATCGCCGTCCTGCACAATGGCGGCGCCGCCGTCCTGACCCTTTTGTGCGTTACGCTTCTGGTCAGGTTGTCGCGGGTCCCGGGCGCGTCTGCGGCCCAGCCGCGTTCGTCTTGAGGTTACGGGTTTTTCCATGGATGGTGTCAGGGTGTCTACCGTCGGTCTGCGTCTTCGGCAATATTGGGTGCTCACCAAACCCAGGGTGACGCAGCTGGCCGTGTTCTGCGCGGTGATCGGCATGTTTCTGGCGACGCCCACGGTACCGCCCTGGCGTACCGTGATCGCGGCGACGATCGGCATATGGCTGCTCGCGGCGGCTGCGTTCGCCATCAATTGCCTGATCGAAGAGCAGGTCGACGCCCGGATGGCGCGGACGGCGCACCGGCCCACGGCCCGGGGCGACATCGGCGCCCTGCAGATCATCGTGATGTCAGGCGTGGTAGGCGGGTTGGGCATGCTGGTGCTCTATACCCTCGTCAACCCGCTTACCATGTGGCTGACCTTCTTCACCTTCGTCGGCTACGCCATCATCTATACCGTCATCCTGAAGCCGCGCACGCCGCAGAACATCGTCATCGGCGGGCTGTCGGGCGCCATGCCTCCTGCGCTGGGGTGGGCGGCGGTGGCCAATAGCGTGCCGGCCGAGGCCTGGCTGCTGGTGCTGATCATCTTCATCTGGACGCCGCCGCATTTCTGGGCGTTGGCCCTTTATCGCAAGAAAGACTACGAGAACGCCGGCCTGCCCATGCTGCCGGTCACCCACGGCCAGCAAATCACGGGGCTGCACATCCTGCTGTATTCGGTGGCCCTGTTCGCGACGACGCTGCTGCCTTTCGTCATCCGCATGAGCGGGGTGGTTTACCTCGCATGCGCCGTGGCCTTGGGCGCGGTCTTCGTCGGGTACGCGTGGAAGCTTTACCGAGCGTACAGCGATGAGCTGGCGCGCAAGCTGTTCAAGTTTTCTGTCCTATACCTGGCCCTGTTGTTTGCGGCGCTGCTGGTCGATCACTGGGTGTAAGGAGCCTTACGGCGCCCATGTGTGCCCGTCCCGTCGCCGGCGTGGCGGCGGATGGGTTTTTCTCCAAAGGTTCGCGATGGTTGCCGATTTTTCCGTTTTTCGACGATTTTTCCTGCGCGCCGGCGTCGCCGCCGTGGCTTCGTTGGCGCTCGCCGCTTGTGAAAAAGCACCCTCGTTCCATAGCACCGACGTCAGCGGCGCAGACCTTGGTGCCGATTTGTCGCTGCCCGATTTCGACGGCCGTCCCCGTGCCCTCCAGGACTTCAAAGGCAAGGTACTGGTGGTGTTCTTCGGCTTCGTGCAGTGCCCCGACGTGTGTCCCACGACGCTGGCCGACCTGGCGCAGGTGAAGGCGCAGCTCGGTCCGGACGGGGATCGTCTGCAGGTCGTGTTCGTCACGGTCGACCCGGAGCGCGACACGCCGGAAATCCTGAAGGCGTATGTGACCCAGTTCGACCCCAGCTTCTTGGGCCTGCGGGGCGATCCCGAGGCTACCGCCCGCGTGGCCAAATCCTTCCGCGTGTTCTATGCCAAGGTGCCCGGCAAGGAACCCGGCTCCTACACCATGGACCATACCGCGGGCATCTACATCTATGACCCGGAAGGCCGGCTGCGCCTTTTCGCCCGCCACAATACCGGCGTGGACGCGCTCGCGAGCGATATCAAGCAATTGTTGTGAGGATAAAAAAACGGGACACCGTGAGGTGTCCCGTCAACCTATCCGCCTCAGATGGGGGAGGGAGGAGAAAAACGAGGCGGATGCATCGGTTGGTATCGGCGAGGCCGACAGGAATGCCGACGGCGGGGGGAGCCCGGCATTCCGACACGCAAGGCGTTGCACCAAGCGCGTCCCACCTGATGGTTAGGCTAGGCTGGGCGCTGGAAGTTCAATGCGTGCGGCGTATTGTCGGTAAATTTCCGCCAGATGCGTAACGGAATGTGACGCGCCTGGCGGCGGCCAAAAAAAGGCGGCTAGGCATAGGCCCGCCGCCCCGGGGTGCCGCAATGCGCGGTCAGGCGTAGGCGGCGAGGGCCCCCCGCATCTTGGTCATCGCGCGTGCTTCGATCTGGCGGATCCGTTCTGCCGAGACGCCGAACTCGTCGGCCAACTCCTGCAGGGTCGCACCGCCTTCGTCCTTCAGCCACCGTGCTTCGATGATGCGGCGGGAGCGTTCGTCCAAGCTTTCCAGCGCCTGTTGCAGGCCGTGGCCGTGTAGTTCGTCACGGCGGCGCTCTTCCAGGATGGTGCTCGGCTCGTGCTGGCCTTCATCCGACAGGTAAGCAATCGGCGCGAACTCCGCTTCGCTGTCATCGGTCCGGGCTTCGAGCGCCATGTCCTGGCCGGAGAGCCGGACTTCCATTTCCGCCACGTCTTGCGGCCGAACGTTCAGGCTGGTGGCGATTTCTTCCACCTGCTCGGGCGTCAGGGCGTGGTTGTCCGATTTCAGGCTGCGCAGGTTGAAGAAAAGCTTGCGCTGGGCCTTGGTGGTCGCCACCTTGACCAAGCGCCAGTTCTTGAGGATGTATTCATGGATCTCAGCCTTGATCCAGTGAATCGCAAACGACACCAGCCGCACCCCGCGGGTGGGGTCGAAGCGCTTGACGGCCTTCATCAAGCCGACGTTGCCCTCTTGGATGAGGTCGGCATGTGGCAGCCCGTAGCCCAGGTACTGCCGGGCAATGGCCACGACCAGGCGCAGGTGCGACAGCACCAGTTCGCGGGCGGCGTTCAGATCCTGCTTTTGTTGGTAGCGCTGGGCCAGCTCGTATTCCTGCTCGGCGGTGAGCACCGGCAGGCGGTTGACGGCGCCGATATAAGCTTCGATCGTACCAAGCGCGCCGGGGTTGGCGATGGCGAGCGCCAGCGCACCGGGGCCGCTTGTGGCGGGCACGAGAGCGTTGGACTGATTCGACGAACGTTTCATAAACGGCTTACCTCCATATCTGAAGGTTAGCACTCTGGGCTAAAGAGTGCTAATCGGTCTTTTTGATCGCGTCGATTGACGGGGTTGATGACGCTGCAGTGCAGCAGGCCGGACGGCGCCCAGGCGAAGCGTTCAAGTGTCGCGCCCGGCGCCGGGCCCCGACGCGACCCAATCGTGATCTCCATGCTGCATAGACCGCGAAATCGGCGTATCGTTCGCGGAAATCCAGCAATTCCCATCCCCGCGCGTAATGCGTCCCTAATTTAATATGGCCCGCCTTCCCCGTTTGTATGCCCCTGACCTTCCCCACCTGGCCCAGGCCCGGTTCGCCGTGCCGTTGTCGGCGGGGGG
>NZ_JADGHH010000218.1 GCF_019689535.1 Pigmentiphaga sp. | reverse complement strand
CCCCTACGGCACAGGTGGTTCCGACCCAAAATCGGCGGTCGGCGTCTACCACTTTGTCCTCACTCATTTAGGAAACCCTCAAGATTACTTCTTTTGTTTTAAAGCACTTGAAAGCAAACGGCGCTCTTGACAGCCGGCGCCTTATCGTAACCTTCGAGTATACCGCAATGCTTGGAGCGCCTGACAGACTTCGTAGCACATTCGCCCTGGCCGGCATCCGACAAAGCCCCGGAAAACAAAAAAATAAGAGATACTTCGCGCGCTACAAACAAAACAGGCAGGGAGGTGCCTATGAGCGTCATCAAAGAGTTTCGCGACTTCGCCATGCGCGGCAACGTCATCGATCTCGCCGTCGGCGTGATCATCGGCGGGGCCTTCGGCAAGATCGTCGATTCCGTCGTGAAAGACCTGATCATGCCCTTGGTCAATTTCTTGGTGGGTGGCCGGGTCGACTTCAGCAACAAATTCATCGTCCTGCGGGCGCCAGCCGATTACACCGGGCCACAGACCTACGACGCGCTCAGCAAGGCGGGTGCCACCCTGCTCGGCTGGGGCAACTTCCTGACCATCTTCATCAACTTCGTCCTGCTGGCCTTCGTCATCTTCTGGATGATCAAGCTGATGAACCGGGCCAAGGCCTCGTTCGAGCGCGACACGCCGCCTCCGCCCCCCGCCCCGACGCCGGAAGACATCCAGCTGCTGCGGGAGATCCGGGACCTGCTTAAGAAATAAGCAGAAAGCGCCCTGCGGCGTTCGCGTGCCGCGCGGCGCAGGCCGCGCTCGAGTGCGATGAGATCCGGGCGCATGCGGGCCGCTTCCGCGGCCCGCCCGGTCAGACCGGATTGTCGATATCGACGAAATCGACCCGGATGCCGAAGCGCTCGGCGATGGCGCGCCCCACCGCCTGGACGCCATAGCGCTCCGTGGCGTGATGGCCCGCCGCGAAAAAGGCGGTGCCGGATTCCCGGGCCAGATGGACGGTGGGCTCGGAGATCTCCCCGGTGATGTAGGTCTGGGCGCCCGCGTCGATGGCGTCCTGGAGCAGGCTTTGCGCCGCCCCGGTGCACCAGGCGACCCGGCCGACCGGCCGGGAAGGATCGCCAATCAGGAGCGGAGCCCGCCCCAGGCGCTCGGTGATGCGCGCGGCCAGCTCGCCCACGGTGGAGACGCCCGCCGCTTGGCCGAGCCAGATGAGGCGGTCCGGCCCGGCCGACTGGGCCACGCCGTCCACGAGGTGCGGGACGAGGCCCAATACTTCCGCCAGCTGCGCGTTGTTGCCCCACGTGGGGTGGGCATCCAGCGGAAGGTGGTAAGCGAACAGGTTGAGGTCATGCCCCAGCACCAAGGACAGCCTGGTGCGCCGGGTACCCCGCACGCGCGGGTCTTCGTTCTTCCAGAACCAGCCGTGATGGACCAACAGCGCGTCGGCGCCCGCATCGATCGCATGGCGGATGGCAGCCTCGGATGCCGTGACCGCGGCGATAATATGCCGCACCACCGGGCGGCCTTCCACCTGCAAGCCGTTCGGGCAGTAGTCGCGGAACTTGTCGACCTGAAGCTCGGCCGCCAGCCACGATGCGAGTTCTTCGGCGGCCACGCCGCCGGCGCCCGGGTTGGGCGTACCGGTTTGCCTTGGGGCCCGCCCGCCTGCGATCATTGTTCAATCTCCTACGCTAGGGATAAGTACTTTGCAAATGCGCCGACTATGGCTGATCTTTGCCCAGACCACGACGGTGTGCCTGGCCATTTTATTCATCGTCGCGACCTTGCGTCCCGAGTGGCTGCCCCGCCGCGGCGGGCCGGGCGCCAATAACGCCATTGTCGTGCCCTTCTTCGAAGCGACGCCCGGCCGTGCGGGTGAAGGCAGGGCGGTCGCTTCCTACGCCGCTGCCACCCAGAAGGCGGCGCCGGCAGTGGTCAATATCTTCACCAGCAAGGAAACGCCCCAGCTGCCGACCTACCCGTTCTCGGACGATCCCGTATTCCGGCACTTCTTCGGCGAACCGGACTTGAACCCCGAACCGGTATCCAGCCTCGGATCCGGCGTGATCGTCAGCCCTGAGGGCTACATCCTGACCAACAACCACGTCATCGAGGCGGCGGACGAAATCGAGGTCGCACTGGCCGACGGCCGCAAAGGCAAGGCCTCCCTGGTGGGCTCCGACCCCGAAACCGACCTCGCCGTCCTCAAGCTGGACATGCCCAACCTGCCCGCGGTGACCTTCGGCCGGGCGGAGGACTTGCAGGTCGGGGACGTGGTGCTGGCAATCGGCAACCCCTTCGGCGTGGGGCAAACCACCACCATGGGCATCGTCTCGGCACTGGGCCGTACCCACCTGGGCATCAATACGTTCGAGAACTTCATCCAGACCGATGCCGCCATCAACCCCGGCAACTCCGGCGGCGCCTTGATCGACGCGCAGGGGAACCTGGTCGGCATCAACACGGCCATCTACTCGCGCACCGGCGGGTCGCTCGGCATCGGCTTCGCCATCCCGGTGAGCACCGCGCGGCAGGTCATGGAGCAGCTCATCACTACCGGCACGGTCACGCGCGGCTACATCGGCGTAGAACCCCAAGACCTGACCGCCGAGCTGGCCGACGCCTTCAAGCTCTCGCGCAGGGAAGGCGTGATCATTGCCGGCGTGGTGCGCGGCGGCCCCGCCGCCAAGGCCGGCATCCGCACCGGGGACATCGTGATCTCGGTCGATGGCAAACCCATTGCGGACACCACGACCATGCTCAACGCCATCGCCCAACTGCCGCCCGGCCAGAAAGTGGCCATCCGGATCGTCCGTGGCGGGCAGGAAATGGAAGTCTCCGTCACGGTGGGCACGCGCCCCCGCCCGCGCCGCGATGGGCGCCCGTAGCGGCTCGCCCTAGCGCTTGCCCAGGCCGAGGTAGCTTTCGACGACGCGCGGGTCGTCCGCGAGCTGCCGGGCCGGGCCCGACAGCACGACCTGCCCGGTTTCCAGCACGTAGGCGTAGTCCGCCGTCTGCAGCGCAGCCCGGGCGTTCTGCTCCACCAGCAGGATCGCGACGCCGCGCCGCCGCAGCTCGGCGATGATGAGGAAAATCTCCTTGACGATACGCGGCGCCAGGCCCAAAGAGGGCTCGTCCAGCAGCAACAGCCGGGGCTTGGCCATTAAGGCCCGGCCCAGGGCAAGCATTTGGCGTTCCCCGCCCGACAAGGTGGCGGCCAGCTGGCGGCGACGCTCCTTGAGCCGGGGAAACAGCGCATAGACCTCCTCCATCGAGGCAGCCTGGTCGCGATGGCCGCGGCGGTAGCGCTGGAACCCGCCCAGCAAGAGGTTGTCCTCCACGCTCATTTCGCCGAACAGCTCCCGTTTTTCAGGCACGAGGTTCAGGCCGGCCGAGACCATGTGCTCGATGTCGACGCGCCGCTGCGGCTCGCCGTCGACGCGCACCGCGCCGCGGGCGGGCAGCAGTCCCATGATCGCGGATAGCAGCGTGGTCTTGCCGGCGCCGTTGGGGCCGATCACGGTCACGATGGTGCCGGCCGGCACCGTCAGGTCCACGCCATGCAGCGCCTCGACCTTGCCGTAGGAAACGGACAGGCCCGAGACTTCGAGCAATGGCGAAGATGCAGCCGGGCTGCTCATTCCACACCTCCCAGATAGGCTTCGAGCACCCGCGGATCGCGCTGTACTTCCTCGGGCAGGCCTTCGGCGATTTTTTCGCCAAACTCCATGACCACCACGCGGTCCGCCAAGCCCATGACGAAATCCATATCGTGCTCAACCAGCAGGATGGCCATGCCCTCGGCGCGCAACGCGCGCAAAGTTTCAGCCAGCGCCTGTTTCTCCAGATAACGCAGGCCCGCAGCCGGCTCATCCAGGAGCAGCAAGCACGGATCCGCACAGAGCGCCCGGGCGATTTCGAGCATGCGCTGCTTGCCCAGGGGCAGCGAACCCGCCGGCAGGTCGAGCACATCGCCCAACCCCACGCGGCGCGCCTGGCGAGCCGCCTCGGCCAGCAGGCGGGCTTCTTCACTGCGCTCCAGGTGCAGGGCGCCGCGCACCAACCCCGACAGCAACCCTTTGCGCTCGCGCAGATGAGCGCCCAGGGCGATGTTTTCGAGCACGCTCATCTGCGGCAAGAGCCGCACGTGCTGGAAGGTGCGGCCCATGCCCAGCGCGGCGATCGTCCGCGACGGCTGGCCTGTCACATCCCGGCCGCGGAAGATGACGCGTCCGGCGGTCGGATCGTCCACGCCCGATAGCAAGTTGAACATCGTGCTCTTGCCTGCGCCATTCGGTCCGATCAGGGCCAGTACTTCGCCGGCCGGAACGGAAAAACTGATGTTGTTGTTGGCGACGAGGCCGCCGAAGCGCTTGGTCAAGCCCTGGGCCTCGAGCACGATTTCGCCGTGGGCCGGCTGCGTGCGGCGCGACAGCGGCGCGGCCTGTTCGTCGATGACCCGCGCATCGCGCGCCAGCGGCAAGTAGCGGCGCGCCAGGCGAACCACGACAGGCCACAGGCCATCCGGCGCACGCTGCAGCGCAATCACCAGCAGGATGCCGAAAACGATGCTCTCGAAATTGCCCGAGGCGCCAAGCAAGGCCGGGAGCAAATCTTGCAGCCATTGCTTGAGCATGGTGACCAGGCCGGCTCCCACCAGTGCGCCCCAGACGTATCCTGCGCCGCCGATCACGGCCATGAACAAGTACTCGATGCCGATATGCAGGCCGAAGGGCGTGGGATTCACGAAACGCTGCATATGTGCGTACAGCCAGCCCGACACACAGGCAAGCAGCGCAGCGATCATGAAGATGGCGATGCGGGAGCGGGCCGTATCCACGCCCATCGACTCGGCCATCACCATGCCGCCCTTCAGGGCCCGGATGGCACGCCCTTCCCGCGAATCGAGCAGATTGCTGACCACGAGCATGGCGAGCAACAACACCGCCCAGATGAGCCAAAAGAGGTCCCGCCCCCTGGACAAATCGAGCCCGAACAGGGAAATCGAAGGCAGCCCCGACAATCCCGTATGGCCGCCGAGGAAATCCAGGGTGCCGAACAGGTAATACAGGCTAAGGCCCCAGGCGATGGTGCCCAGCGGCAGGTAGTGCCCGGACAGGCGCAACGCGATCGCGCCCAGCACCCAGGCGGCGAAGGCCGTCACGATCAACCCGGCGACGAGGCCGATCCAGGGCGATGCGCCCAGCCAGGCGAAGGCCGGCGGAAGCGTGGCGATGGACAGCCAGGCGCTGGTATAGGCGCCCAGCCCCACGAACGCCGCCTGCCCGAACGAGGTCAGCCCGCCGACCCCCGTGAGCAGCACCAGCC
>NZ_JADGHH010000029.1 GCF_019689535.1 Pigmentiphaga sp. | reverse complement strand
TTTCGGCGGCAGCTGCCGATGTGTAGAAGAGACAGGAGCCGGTGCGGCCGGTTTCGGCCAAGGGCGGGCCGCGCATCGGCATCGTGGCCCAGAGCGGCGCGATGAATGGCAACCTGCGCCAGGCGTTCCATGGCAGGGGGCTCGGCGTTTCGTTTTCCATCTCGACGGGTAACGAGGCCGTGCTGGGAGCGGAGGATTTCCTGGCGGCGTTGGTCGACGCGCCCGACGTGGATGCATTTGCGGTATTCGTCGAGATGTTGCGCCAGCCGGCCAAGTTCCTGCAGGTGGCCGCGCGGGCCAGGGAGCTGGGCAAGCCGCTGGTGCTGATGCATCCCGGCCGCAGCCAGCGCGCGCGGGAAGCCGCGAAATCCCATACCGGCGCGCTGGCCGGCGACTTCGAAGTCATGCGCACGCTGGTCGAGCGCGAAGGCGTCGTGGTGGTCAACACCATGGACGAACTGTTCGACGTGACGGCGATCCTGGCCAAATACCCCGAGCCGGTGGTGGAGGGGAAGGCTGCCGTGGCGTCCAACTCCGGCGCGCTGCGTGGCGTCTCGCTCGATTTCTGCGAAGACGTCGGCCTGCCGCTGGCGGAGTTCTCGCCCGAGACCATGAACAAATTGTCGGCGATTCTTCCCGACTTCATGGCGCCGGACAACCCGCTCGACTTGACGGCGATGGGCATGCAAAAGCCGGAGATCTTCGGCCAGTCGGCGCAGGCCATCCTGGACGACCCCGGCGTCGGCAGCCTCATCATGCCGCTCATGGGCGGCTCGCCCGAGCAGCAGGTGGCCAAGGCCGATTCGCTGCTGCCCGTGATGCAGAAGTCGCGCAAACCCGTCTGCTTCGTCATCATGGGCGACAGCTCGCCGCTGGGAGAGGAGTTCCTGGCCAAGGTGCGTGAAAGCGGGATGCCGTTCCTGCGCTCTCCCGAGCGGGCGATGCGGGCGATGGCGCACGTCCACCGCTATGGGCAATTGCACGCCGCGGCGGCGGTCCGCGCCCAGGGCGGTGGCCTGCGCCTGCCCGGGCTGGCGTCGGGCCCGATGGCCGAGTACAAGGGCAAAGAGGTACTCCGCAAGCTGGGCATTCCGGTTCCCCAGGGAGGATTGGCGCGCACCCTCGATGAGGCCCTGCAGCGGGCGGCCGAGATTGGCTACCCCGTCGTGCTGAAGGCACAGGCCGACCAGCTCATGCACAAGAGCGACGCCGGCGGCGTGGCCGTCGGGCTGCGCGACGCGGCTGCCCTGGAGGCCGCCTGGCATGCCATGACGGCGGCGGTGGCCAAGCATAGTCCAGGCCTGGAGCTGGATGGCATGCTGGTCGAAGCCATGTCGCGGCCCGGCCTCGAGCTGGTCGTCGGCGGCCGGCGCGACCCGAATTGGGGCGTGGTGATGATGGCTGGCCTGGGCGGGATCTGGATCGAGGCGCTGCACGACGTGCGCCTGCTCGCGCCGGACCTGACTGAAGCACAGATCGCCGCGGAGCTGGGACGGCTCAAGGGAGCCAAGCTGCTTTCGGGGCTGCGTGGAAAGCCGCCCGTGGACGTCGCGGCGGTCGCGCGGGTCGTGCGCCAGCTCGCTGACCTGATGCTCGCCAATCCGGAAATCGCCGAGATCGACGTCAATCCGCTCATCGCCTTGCCGGCGGGAGAGGGTGTGGTCGCGCTCGACGCATTGTTCGTCAATCAATGAATGGAGCGGAATTCCATGTCGGCATTCGACCAGGAAACCTTTCCCCAACTGCTCGACGCCATTGACCGCTTCATCCGCCAGCGGCTGATGCCGCTGGAACGGCAGGTGGAGGAGAACGAGGAGGTCCCCCCCGAGGTCATCGAGGAAATGAAGCAGATGGGCCTCTTCGGCCTGGGCATTCCCGAGGAGTACGGCGGGTGCGAGCTCGATTTGATGCAGGAGCTGCAAGTACAGATGGCGTTCAGCTACACCTCGCCGGCATTCCGGCTGGTGTTCTGGCCCAACGTCGGCATAGGCAGCAAAGGCATCGTGCTTGCTGGGACGGAGGAGCAGAAGCGCAAGTATTTGCCAGGGCTGGCGAGTGGCGAGCTCAGGGCAGCTTTTTGCCTGACCGAGCCCGACGTGGGCTCCGACGCCGCCAACCTGAAAACCCGGGCTGAGCGTGACGGCGACACCTTGGTCATCAACGGCACCAAGCGCTTCATCACCAACGCCACGCGCGCCCACGTCTTCACCGTCATGGCGCGGACGGACCCATCCACCCCCGGCGCGGGCGGGATCAGCGCCATCATCGTCGAACGCGATACCCCGGGGCTGCACATTGGCAAGGCCGAAAAGAAGCTGGGGCAGCGGGGCTCTCCCATCAGCGACGTAATCTTCGAAGACGTCAGGGTGCCGATCTCGAACGTGATCGGGGGCGAGCGCGGGCTCGGGCAGGGCTTCAAGATCGCCATGCAGGTGCTCGACAGCGGCCGCATCAGCGTCGCCGCCTCGGCGGTCGGCATGGCGCGCCGGCTGATCGACGAGGCCGCCCGTTACGCGGTGCAGCGCAAGCAGTTCGGCCAGCCCATCGCCAACTTCCAGCTCATTCAGGCGATGCTGGCCGACTCGGAAACCGAGTATCTGGCGGGGCACTCCCTGGTGATGCAGGCCGCCGAGACCTTGCAGCGCGGAGGCGATGCGCGCTCGCTGGCGGCCGCGGCCAAGTATTTCTGCTCCGAGGCCTTGTCCCGCATCGCCGACAGGGCGCTGCAGATCCACGGCGGATCGGGCTACGTTGCCGAGCATCACGTCGAGCGGCTCTATCGGGACGCACGGGCGCTGCGCATTTACGAGGGCACCAGCCAAGTGCTGCAATTGGTGATCGCCCGGGCCATGTTGAAGCGCTATCAGGACTGATAGAAATTGCTTGTTAACCCATCGCAATTAGGTGTTTCAGCCCAGCGACGGTTTCTTCTACATTAGTGGGCGATTCGCTCAGGCCGGGCAATTCCCGGCCTTTTTGCAATAAGAGAATGGAGACTGTGTGTATCCCCTGAGCTATGTGAGACCGGCTTCCCTCCAGGAAGCGCTGGACTGGTTGGCTCGCGAATCCGAGGCTCGCCCACTGGCGGGAGGCATGACGCTGATCCCCACGCTGAAGCAGCGCCTGGCAGCGCCGTCGCACCTGGTCGATGTGTCGCGCTTGCCCGAGCTGCAAGGCGTGTCGCTTTCCCAGGGCGTCCTGTCCGTGGGCGCCGGAACGCGCCACGCCGAGATGGCGGCCTCGCCGCTCGTGCGCGATGCGATTCCCGGCCTGGCGGGGCTCGCCGGCGTCATCGCCGATCCGCAGGTGCGCAACCGCGGCACCATAGGCGGGTCGGTAGCCAACAACGATCCTGCCGCGGATTATCCGGCGGCCGTGTTGGGGCTGGGCGCCACCGTCGTTACCAGCAAACGCCGCATCGCGGCGGACGACTTTTTCCTCGGCATGTTCGAGACCGCGCTCGAACCGGATGAGCTCATCGTCGGGTTCGAGTTTCCTGTGCCGCGGCGCAGCACCTACGTGAAATACCGCCACAAGGCCACCGGCTACGCGGTGGCCGGCGTTTTCATCGCGGAAACCGATGCCGGCCCGCGGGTGGCGGTGACCGGCGCGGGGGCGTGCGTATTCCGCTGGCGCGAGGCAGAGCGCGCGCTCGCCGAGGGCGGGTCGGTGGACGAAGCCCCCCTGGAAGAGGATGGCCTGAACGACGACCGCGCGGGCAGCGCCGCATATCGCGCGAACCTCGTTCGCGTATTGACGCGAAGGGCATTGGCGGACCTCAAGCCCGCCGCCTGATCGAGCAGAACCTAGGACGCCGGCCGTGCCGGCGCCGCATGAGTCGGAGACAGCATGGAACTGAAGGGATCGCATCGGCTGCAAGCGCCGCGTGAGGTGGTGTGGAAGTATCTGAATACCCCCGAGGTGCTGCAAGCCTGCGTGCCGGGGTGCGAGTCGTTTACCGAGACGGGGGCCGACGAATACGCGGCCGTGGTGGTTGCCGCCATCGGTCCGGTCAAGGCGCGGTTCAAAGGCACGCTGACCATCACCGACAAGCAGGCCCCGGAACAGTACAAGATCGTGGGGCAGGGCGATGGTGGCATGGCCGGGTTCGGCAAGATGGTGGCAGACGTCGTGTTGGAGGAGGACGGCGAGGGTACCGTCCTGACCTACAACGCCCAGGCCCAGGTGGGCGGCAAGCTGGCCCAGATCGGGTCGAGGATGATCGGATCCGTCGCGGGCAAGCTGGCCGAAGAGTTTTTCCGGCGCTTCAGCGCCACGGTGGGTGAGAAGGCGCAGGCATGATCAAGGTTGAACTTTGCGTGAACGGTCAACCGGTCAGCCGGGAAGTCGATGACCGCACGCTCCTGGTGGAATTTCTACGTCGTGAACTGGGTTTGACGGGTACGCACGTCGGCTGCGACACGAGCCAATGCGGCGCATGCACCGTCAAGCTTGATGGCGTTGCAGTCAAGTCGTGTTCCGTGCTGGCCGCGCAAGCGAGCGGCGGCGAAGTGGTGACCGTGGAAGGGCTCGGCAGCCCCGAAGCCTTGAGCGAGGTCCAGCAGGCTTTCGTTGCCTGCCACGGGCTCCAATGCGGTTTCTGCACTCCGGGCATGATGATGGCCATCGATTACTACTTGGATACCGACGGATCGTTGGAGGACGAAGACATCCATCGTGCGCTGGAAGGCAACATCTGCCGCTGCACGGGATATGTCAACATCATCCGCGCCGTCAAGCACGCCGCACAGGCGCGCATCGCAGCGGGCAAGCCGCTGGGGAAGGCGCGCCATGGATAAACTGGTCGGCAAACCCTTGCCCCGGGTCGAAGACATCCGCCTCGTCAGCGGAAAGGGGCGCTACACCGACGACGTGAATCTTCCGGGCCAGGCCTATGGCGCCTTCGTGCGCTCGCCGCACCCCCATGCGCGGATCCGCTCCATCAACATCGAGGCGGCCCTGCGCGCGCCGGGCGTCATCGCCGTGTTGCGCGGCCAGGATTACCTCGACGACGGGCACCAGGGCATGGACCACATACCCAATCCTGCCGCGGCCGTGGAGTTCAAGGAGCGGGCCTTCACCCATTCGCTTACCGGTTCCATTTTCAACCAGCGGCACTTGCCGTTGGTCGTGGACCGGGTTCGGCACGTCGGCGAGCCGGTGGTGCTCGTGGTCGCGCGCTCGGTGCGCGAGGCCCGCGATGCCTGCGAGCTGGTCGACATCGATTATGAGCCGCTGCCGGCCGTAGTGGATGCGGTGCGTGCGATGGAAGAGGGCGCGCCCCAGCTCTGGGAAGGCGCGCCCCGGAACCTGTGCTTCCAGTCGCGCATCGGGGACGACGAGGCCGTCCGCAGTGCTTTCGCGCGCGCCAAGCATGTCGTGCGCCGCGAGTTCCGCAACAGCCGGATCGTCAACTGCCAGATGGAGCCGCGCTCCGTGCTGGCCAGCTATGACCCGTCCACCGGGGAATACCTATTGATCGCCGGCAGCCAGGGCGTGAACCGCCAGCACATGTGCATGGCCGACGCCTTGCGCATTCCCCCCGAGAAACTGCGGGTCGTGTCGTACGACGTCGGCGGCGGATTCGGCCCGCGCAGCTGCGTCAATCCAGACCAGCTGGCGATACTGTGGGCCGCACGCAGGGCGGGCTGCCCGGTCAAGTGGACGAGCGATCGCAACGAAGCCTTCCTGGCGGATTACCAAGGCCGGGACCAGGTCATACGCGCGGCCATGGCCTTCGACGAAGAAGGCCATATCCTCGCCATCGACAACGAAATCATCGGCAACGTAGGCGCGCATACGGTCTCGTACGTGCCGCTGGCCAACGGATCCCGCATCATGACCACCGTCTATCACGTTCCCGCCGCGGCGGCGACGGTGACGGCGGTCCTGACCAATACGCCGCCCACCGGTCCGTACCGCGGGGCCGGCCGGCCCGAGGCCACGCACGTGATGGAGCGCATGCTCGACATCGCGGCAAGCGAGCTGGGCATCGACCGCATCGAATTGCGCCGCCGGAACCTGATCCGGCCCGAGCAAATGCCGTATCACAGCCCGATGGGCCTGACCTACGACAGCGGGCAGTTTGCCGCCAACATGGAGCGCGCGCTGCAGGTGGCCGAGTGGCAGGATGCGCCGGCGCGCAAGCAGGAAGCGCGAGCGCGCGGCAAGTGGCTCGGCATCGGTCTGGCGAACTACGTGGAGTCTCCCGTCGGTGCACCGCGCGAACGCGTGGAGCTCACCGTCGAGCCGGGCGGGTCGATCGACTGCGTGATCGGCACCCAGAGCACCGGCCAGGGGCATGAAACCACGTTCCGCCAGGTGTTGGCCGACGAACTGGGCGTTCCGCTCGAGGCCATCGTCATACGCACGGGAGACACCGACTTCGTGAAGGTGGGGGGGGGCTCCCATTCCGATCGCTCCATGCGCTTGGGCGGCCAATTGCTGGTCGAAGCCTCGGCACAACTGCGGGACGCCGGAAAGCCCGTCGCGGCGAAGCTGCTGGAATGCGACCCGGCGAACGTGCGCTTCGAGGAAGGGCGGTATGTCGATGCGGCGAGCGGCCGCACGGTCGGCCTGTTCGAGGTGGCGGCCCGCATCGAGCAAGACGGCATGCCGGGCAACGTGGACGCGCGCAAGTATCGCGCCACCGCCGAGTTCAACGGCCGCATTCCCGCCCATCCCACCGGCTCGGCGATCTGCGAGCTGGAGGTGGATCCGGAGACGGGCGATGTGGAGATCGTCCGCTATACCTCTATCGACGATGTCGGACGCCCCATCAATCCGCAGATCGTCGAGGGCCAGGTCCACGGCGGATTGGCGCAGGGCATCGGCCAGGCCTTCTTTGAGGACTATCACATCGACCCGGACACCGGCCAGGTCTTCAGCGGTTCGTACATGGACTACGGAGTGACCCGCGCCGGATCGATGCCGGCGAGGCTGGACGTCGAGCTCACCGAGGACCCGACCCGCGGCAACGTCCTCGGGGTGAAGGGCGGGGGAGAAAGCGGCATCACGCCGGCCACGGCCGCCATATTCAACGCCCTTTCCGATGCGCTGGCGAGCGCGCTGGGCGAGCGCTGGAAGGAGGAGCTCCCCATGCCCGCGACACCGCCGGCCATCTGGGAGGCCATACGGCGTGCGCAGGGAGCGCGGCAATGAGCGCGCCCGTGTTGATCGAGCGCAGCGGCGGCCTGCTGGACATCGTCCTCAATACGCCTGAGAACGGCAACCTGATGAGCGCGGAGATGGGCGGCATCATCATCGATGCCGTCTCGAACCTGGATGAGGACGTGCGCCTCGTGCGGCTCTCCGGCAAAGGGGAGGATTTCTGCGCCGGGCGGGTATCGCCCATGCCCAAGCCCGGCTCGGCCCCGACGGGGGAGTTCCTCCGCCGGCAGGTCGCCTTGCCGGCCCTGGCGCTTTATGACGCCCTCAAGAATACGCCGGTGCCGGTGCTGGCCGTCGTGCAGGGACGGGCCTACGGGGTGGGATGTGCGCTCGCGGGTGTCTGCGACATCACCTTGGCGGCCGACGATGCGCAATTCCAGATTCCGGAAATGGAGCGCGACATTCCGCCTGCGCTGGTGATGTCTGCGCTCACGGGCCGGGTGCCGATCAAGACCATCGCCCGCATGGTGTTGACTCGCGACGTAGTCGGTGCCCCGCAGGCGCTGCAGGCTGGGCTCGCGAGCGAGGTGGTGCCGCGCGATGCCCTGCAAGGACGCGCCGATGCGATCGCGGCGACCGTGCTCGGCTGCAGCGCTGTCACGGTACGGGCCGTCAAGCAATTCCTGGAACTGGCGCCGGGACTGTCCCCCGCTGCGTCGAGCAGCCTTGCCGGTCATCTCTCGGGGACGGCGCTGTCGGCAAAGTTTGAACGCTGAGTCGCGTGCGGGGCGCGCCCCGCATGGCAACGAGACACAACAAGGAGACGATATCTATGGTGAAAAAGACCTTGGCCTCGCTGGCCATGATTTGTGCTTTCGGAGCGGCCATGCCGGCTGCCGCCGCCGAGTATCCGACGCGGCCGGTGCGCATGTTGCTCGGCTATCCCGCCGGTAGCGGCATCGATAACGTCGCGCGCCAGGTGGCGGCCGGCCTGGAGAAAGAACTGGGGCAGCCGGTGGTTGTCGAGAACAAGGCCGGCGCGCTCGGGAACCTGGCGGCGGATTTCGTCGCGAAGTCCACGCCGGATGGCTACACCATCCTGTTCACGCCGAATTCCACGCACGCGGCCAACATTCACCTTTTCAAGAAACTGCCGTTCGACCCGATCAAGGATTTCATTCCGGTCGGGACGGTGGCCAGCCTGGGTTTCGTGCTCGTGATCGCGCCGGAACACACCAAGGTCAATTCCGTGGCCGAGCTGACGGCCATGCTCAAGGCCGCGCCGGGCAAGTACTCGTGGGGCAGCGGCAATGCGACGGGGCAGGTTGCGGGCGAGCTGTACAAGACGCTGGCCAAGGTCGACGCGGTCAACGTCCCTTATAAAGGCGTGCCGCCGGCCATGACGGACTTGATCGGCGGGCGCACCACCTTCATCTTCGCCGACGCGACGCTGGCTGTTCCGCAGGTCAAGGGCGGACGCATCAAGGCCCTGGCCGTGACGGGCAGCAAGCGCTTGACCTCCCTGCCGGACGTTCCGACCATGGCCGAGGCCGGCGTGGAAGGCTACGACCTCTCCGGCTGGTTCGGCATCTTCTTGCCGGCCAATGCGCCTGACAGCGTGCGCGACAAGTTGAGCACCTCCCTGCACAAGGTGATTTCCAGCCCGCAGATGGCGAGCTTCCTGCGCGGCATCGGAGCCGAACCCTATCCGGGCGGGCCGGACGAGCTCGCGCGCGTGGTGGCGGTCGACACCGAGAAGTGGGGCAAGATCATACGCGCCGCCGGCATGACCGCGGAATGAATGACCTTCGGCGTGCAAGTCTGCACGCCGTTTTTTTGCATGGGGAGAGACTTCGTCATGGTAAGCCTCGAAGGCAAGGTGACCCTCGTGACTGGCGCCAGCTCGGGTATAGGCCGAGCGATCGCCATCGCATTTGGAGAGCTCGGCGCCAAAGTCGTGGTGGCCGCCCGTCAACGGGAGGCGCTGGAGGAAACCGCCAACCGGGTGCGGGAAGCGGGGGGCGAGGCATTGGTCTGCGTCGCGGACATCAGCCGCGAAGATGACGTGCGGCGCTTGTTCGCGAGCGCGATGGAGGCGCATGGCCGCCTGGACGTGCTCGTGAACAACGCGGGGGTGACGACCAGCCAGCCCATCGAGGAGATGAGCCTGGAGACGTGGCGCCAGGTGGTGGACGTGAACCTCACGGGAACCTTCCTCTGCAGCCGAGAGGCCTTCCGCATCATGAAGCCTCAGGGAGGTGGGCGCATCATCAACATCGGCAGCGTCGCCGCCAAGGTACCCCGGCCCAATTCGGTTCCGTACACTACGACCAAGCACGGCCTGTCGGGCATGACCCACGCCCTGGCGCTCGACGGCCGCGACCATGGCATCGCGGTCAGCATTCTTCATCCCGGGGTGACCGAATCGGCGTTGGCTGCCAAGTCCGGCCGCAAGTTCGAACCGGGCGACCTGATGAAGGCTGAAGACGTGGCGCGCGTGGCCGCGGTGATGGCGACGTTGCCCCACGACGTCAATTTGTACGAGAGCACGATGTTTCCGCTCTCCATGCCGTTGCTGGGGAGGGGATAAAATTCGGGGGCATGAACGCCCCGTTCCCCATCCGCAAAGAGTGTCCGCCGGGCGCATGCATCTGCGACCGCGATCGACTGCTGGCCGATCCGAATGCAGACATCCGCATCCTGCGCTTGACCCGGGAGGAGGAAAAGCGCCTGGTGGCGAGGCTGGAGAGCATCTCCAGCTTCGAAGACCTCAAGCACATGGAAGCGCGCATGCACGCGCTATTGGGCATCGTGCTCCATATCACCCCGAGCGTCCGCGGCGTGCGCACCGTGCGCGGGATCAGTATCGAAGTCGAGGCGCAACCGGGGCTTTGCCGCAAGACGCGAGAAGCGATCCCGGCCGCCATACGCCGCTGCTTCGAAAGAAAGCCTGAGATCGTCTATGCGCTGCTGGACTCCTACGACCTCCTGGGCGGCGGGCAGCTCGCACCCTAAGTCTGTTGTAGCGCCCGACGTTCGGCGTCGGCAGGGCTCAATCCTTCGATCGCCAGTGTCAGCAGGGACCGCAGCGACGCCAATCCCGCCGAGGGCTTGGGAGCGGGCTGGCTGAGCCACCGCCGAACCTCGGTCAGGTAGATTGTGACGAACAGCGCGGCAATCAGGTCCGGGTCGGCTTGGCTGCCGATGTCACGTTGTTCCTGCTTGCGGCGCACGACGTCGGCCAGCAAGGCGTAAATATTGGCCCGGCGCGCGTAAAACCGGCGGGTCTCGTCCCCCCGGTCGGGATTGGTCGAGAGGAAGTCCGACGTGGCCTGGACGGCCGGCCGCGATATTTGCGGATGCTTCGCCCAATAGCGGTAGCGCAGGCCGAAAAACGCCATGAGCAGGTCGATCAACGGTTCGTCCCGCCGCAATAGCTTGGCCCCTTTCTCGGTGATCGCGTCCAGGTCGTTGTTGACGATCATCATCAACAGATCGCGCTTGTCCTCCGCGTACACGAAGATGGTGCCGATGGCGACCTCGGCCCGTTGTGCAATCTCTCGCGTGGTGGCGGCCTCATATCCCTTTTCCAGGAATACGTCCCGCGCGGCCTGCTTGATGCGGCGAAGCTTGTCGAGTTTGCCGCGTTCTCGCAGGCCGAGTTCGGAAGCAGTTGCGGGCGCTACAGACGGGTTTTTCATGAAGAAAAGGACGCGACGTGGGAAGCCAAAGGCATGTGTAAACGGCCGCTTATTCTAGAAGAAAAGGTGCGCGCGGCCCCTATGGGGACTTGACTAAGTAAGGCAACCTTATATAAGGTTAAATGATTAAATCAAGAGGTCAATGGCCGGAGGAGGCTGATTTGGATGCAAGCGTCGTAGACCCGGAGTCCCTGGCTACCGTCCACGAGGTAATGTGCGGTGGAAGGCGGATGACATGGCGGCAATGGGGAACGGGCCCTGTGCTCGTGCTGATACACGGCACGGCTGGTTCGTGGACCCACTGGAAGCGCAATGTGTCGGCGCTTGCCCCGCATTTCACCGTATTGGCGCCCGACCTACCCGGCCACGGCGATTCCGAATTGCCGGAGGGAGAGGTTTCCTGCGCACGCTTCGCGGCGCTGCTGTGGGAAGGCATCGATCAACTGGCCGGAGAAGGGCCGGTCGCGATTGCCGGATTTTCCCTCGGGTCGGTGCTGGGTGAAAGCATGGTGCTGCAGCAGCCCGAGCGCGTGCGGCAGATCACGCTCCTGCGCGGGACCTTCCGGCCCATGGTGCCCAAGGGGCCGGAGCTGCTGCGTTGGCGCGGCATCGACGATCCCGTCGAACGAGCTCACATTCACCGGCACAACTTGGCTGTCTCGATGTTCGGGAATCCTGACCGGATCGACGACGAAGCCGTGGCGATCCAGGCCAACAATGTGGAGCGATGCCGGCTGGATGCGCGGCCGTTGCTTGCCAGCCGCCAGCTCGAAGCCTTTTCCGCGCTGCGCTGTGCCGTGCATGGAATCGCCGGCGAGCACGACGTGTACGGGGGCGGCGACGTGGAGGCGCAGGGGCGGGCGCTGCGGGAAATCCTGCCGCATGCCACCTTCGACATGGTGCGCGGCGCCGGGCACTGGGCGATCTACGAGGCAGCCGATGAAGTCAATGCGATGATGGTAAATGCCCTAATGCGTAATCTGCAGGGATGATTCATCATGGTTGCTCAAAGTTGAGCTTGATCAAGATAAAGGGAGAGTCTCGGCGGCATGCTGCCGGATGAGGCCTCTAGTTCTACAAGGAGACAATGGTGAAAAAGAGCATTCTTTTGGCCGCGGCCGTCGCGGCGGCGTTCGCCGCATCGGGCGTCCAGGCGCAAAGCGATTTTCCTAATAAACCGATCAGGATGGTGGTGTCGTTCCCACCCGGTGGCAGTACCGACCTCATCGCGCGCGTCATGGCTCCCATCATGACCAAGCATTTGGGGCAGCAGGTGGTCGTAGAGAACAAGGGCGGCGCGGGCGGCAACATCGCCGTGGAGTACGTGGCAAGGTCTGCCCCGGACGGTTACACGGTCGTCTTCAGTGGGGCCGGCGCGCTTGGCATCAATAGCGTGCTGTACCGCAACCTGTCGTTCGATCCCGTCAAGGACCTCACACCCGTTAGCCTGGTCGCCTCCTCGCCGTTCGTGCTGGTCGCACCGGCCAACTCTCCCTACAAGGATATCCGGGAGGTGGTGGCCGACGCCAAGGCCAATCCCGGCAAGCTGTCCATCGGCCACGGTGGGCAAGGCACCGTCATGCACTTGGCGAGCGAACTCTTCAACGAACTGGCGGGCGTCAAGACCGTACTGGTCCCCTACAAGGGCACGGGCCCGGCCACGAACGACGCCATGGCCGGCCAGATTCCGCTGGCAATGAGCGATACGCCGAGCTCCGTGCACCTGATCAAAGAGGGGCGGCTCAAGGCCCTCGCGGTCACGACCACGGAGCGCTCGTTCTCGCTGCCTGACGTGCCCACGCTGGAAGAGGTCGGGATCAAGGGGTATGAAGCCATGGGATGGTTCGGCATTGCCGCGCCGGCCGGCACCCCGGAGCCCATCATCAAGCGGCTGAACGAGGCGATCACGGCCGCGCTGAAAGACCCCGAGGTGATCGCGAAGGCCCGCGCGGCGGGCGCCGATGCGACGCCGACCACTCCCCAGGGCCTGCGGGACCTCATTGCACGGGACATGGAGAAATGGGGCAAGATCGTCCAGCGGGCGGGGATCAAGCTGGACTGATGTGAAAAAGTGAAATAATTGGCGCATGAATATTTCATTGCGCCAATTACGAGCCTTCCTGGGCGTTGCGGCATCCGGAAATTTCACCCGTACCGCCCAGCGGCTGCACCTGAGCCAGGCGGGGCTGAGCGCCACCATCCGCGAACTGGAATCGCAGCTCAATACCCGCTTGTTCGAACGCACCACGCGGGCCGTGGTGCTGACCGAGGCCGGCAAGGCGTTCTTGCCTTCTGCCGAGCTGGTCGAGCGTGAACTGACTGCTGCCGCCGCCCGCTTGAAGGAAATGGGGCGCCAGGAGGGCACTACGCTGCGGCTGGCCTTCACCCCCCTCATGGCCGCCAACGTCGTGCCGGAAACGCTCAAGCGCTTTCTTGCCGAATATCCCGGCGTGGAAATCGAAATCGTGGCTGGCAGCCCGCTCGAAATCCAGCAACTGGCAGAAACGGGCGAAGCCGATGCGGCGTTCGGCGCATTCTTCACCAAGGTATCGGGCCTGGTGCGCAAGCCCTTGACCTCATCCGGGCTGCTGGCGGTGTACGCGCCGGGGCGGTACCAACCCGTTCCCTCCACCCCCGGCGCGGACGATACGACCTGGGAGATCCTGCGCGGCCAACCCTACATCGGGCTCACCGAGGACAGCCCGATCCATCAATTGACCGAGAACGCGCTATACAAGCGCCAGATCGACGTCGGTTCGCGGATGGCGGTGCAACACCTCGATACCGCCCTCGGGATGGCCGAACAGGGGTTCGGCATTGCCATCGTTCCGGCATTTTCGCAAAGCGCGTGCGCGCGTTATGCGGTCGAATCGCGCCGCATTACGCCGGAGGTGTCGTTTGACTTCAGCTATGTGATGCGGGCCGGCGCCCCGCTTCCGGAAACGCTGGCCCGCTTCGCCTCGATCTTCAAGGTCGTGATGGAGGGGGAGTGATTCCCCCCGCGGCTGAGTTGCTCGCTTATACGGGCACGGTCTCCACGTCATACGTGAAGAGCCATTCGTAGCGCTCCTTGACGCGATCTTCGCTCCATTCGCGGTCTACGTAGGCCGCGGCGCCCTCGGCATGGGCCAGTTCCCGGTTGTGGAAGCGCACGGCGTTGGCATTCGAGCCGTTGATGACGGCCGCGGTGCGGTCTTTCCGGGCGTCTTCGTAGCGCTGCAACGCTTCTTCCGGATCGCCATAGGTGCGTAGCGCGCGCGCCAGGATGTAGCCATCCTCCAGGGCCATGCCTGCCCCTTGGGCCAGGAAGGGCAGGGTCGGGTGGCAGGCATCGCCCAAGAGCGTGACGCGGCCGCGGCGCCACGTTTGCATGGGGTCGCGCACCATCAGCGCCCATTTGTAGGGGATGTCGATGGCCCGTACCAGGATGTGCACGTCCTCGTTCCAGCCCTTCAAGTCGTTCAGGCATTCTTCCGTCGTGCCTTGCTGGGTCCACGACTCGACCTGCCAGTCCGAACGCTCCACGGCAGCCACGAAGTTGACCAACTTGAAGGCATGCAGGGGATAGTGAATAACGTGCGCACCCGGTCCCACCCAGTTCACGCCCAATGGCCTGCGCAGCCGTTCGGGCAGCTTCTCGGCCTGGATTACGCCGCGCCAGGCCACGAGGCCCGAGAAGCGCGGGCTGTCGGCCCCGAATAGCTGCTGGCGGACCTGGGAATGGACCCCGTCGGCGCCCACCAGGACGTCGCATTCGAAACTGCGACCGTCCGCAGTGTGAACCACGATGTCCTTGCCACGTTCTTCATAGCGCACGAACTTCGCGCCTAGGACGATCGCGTCGGGGTCGGCGCGCCGCACGCCCGCGGCGATGGCGCTGTGCAGGTCGGCACGGTGCACGGTCAGGTACGGATAGCCGTAGAGCTCGCGCGAAACATCGCCCAAGTTGAAAAGCGTCCACGTCTGGCCCGTGTTCCACAGGCGCACGATCTTGCCTTCGGGTTCGCACGCCAGCGGCATGAGGTCGTTTTCCAGCCCTAGCGCGAACAGGACGTGGACCGCGTTGGGCCCGAGCTGGATGCCGGCACCGACTTCCTTGAGTTCGGGCGCCTGCTCGAGGATGCGTACCTGAAAACCTTGTTTGAGGAGGGAGAGGCCGGCGGTGAGTCCGCCCAGGCCGCCCCCGGCGATGACGATGCGCATGAGTTCAATCCACAGAAGTGTTGGTGCGTTTGATCAGCTCGGCCCAGCGACGCGTGTCGTTGGCGAGGAACTGCTTGAATTCGGCGGGGGTGGTCTTGATGACGTCCTGTCCTCCGGCTTTCATTTGGCCGACAAGTTCGGGGTCATCCTGGGCGGCGTGCAGCGCGGCATTGAGCTTGCGGACCACGTCGGCAGGCGTGCCAGCCGGTGCGACGAGCCCCGTCCAGGAATAGGACTCGAAGTCGTGCCCGTAAATTTCCCGTACGGTGGGAACGTCCGGCATGTCCGGGGAACGCGTGGCGCCTCCCGTGGCCAAGACCTTGGCGCGGCCTGACTCGAGGTAGGGTCGCACGACGGTAATCGTTTCCAGCGTCATCTCGATTTGTCCGCCCAGCATGTCCGCCAAGGCCGGCGCGCCGCCTTTATAGGGCACGTGCAGCAGCTTGGCACCCGAAACCTCCTTGAACCATTCGCCGGTCAGGTGATTGATCGAGCCGTTCCCGGCCGAGCCGTAAGACACCTTGTTCTTGGCCGAGTAGGCTGTCAGCGCCTGCAGCGAATCGACCTCGAGGGACGAGCGCACGACCAGGAGAATGGGGCTGCGCGCGACGAGGCCAATGTGTTCGAAGGATTCCAGGGGCGAGTAGGAGAGATTGCGGTACAGGCCGGGCGCCACGGCCAGGCTACTCGTGCTCGCCCAAAGCAAGGTATAGCCGTCGGGCTTGGAGCGCGCCACGTGTGTGGATCCGACCGTGCCGCCGGCGCCGGCCCGGTTCTCGACCACGACGGGCTGTCCGAGCTGCTTGGCAAGCGCCTTGCCCACCAACCGCGCCGTCGTGTCGGTGGGGCCCCCGGGCGGGAAGGGGACGACGATGGTAATGGGCCCGGTCGGGAACTCGGCCGCGCGGGCAGGCGCAGAGGCGCAAGTGACGGCCAGCGTCGCGGCAGCCAGTGCGCCCAGGTACATGCGGCGGGACGGAGATGCCGCTTTAGTCCGTGCGTTCATCAGGGTCTCCTCGGTTGTTCTTGCCGAGGGGCACTATAGGATGAAGCGCGGGGCTAAATGAATCACATAATAATTATGGAATCACAACCGTTTTCGATAGAAAAATGGCGGCCCCGCGAAACCGCGCGCCGGACGGTCATGGCAGCTCGTCCCATCGGCTGCGCAGGTCGCTGATGACGGTGCGCAGCAGGCTGCGCAGGGTCTTCAGTTCCTTGGGACTTAGGCTGCGGAAGGCATCTTCCTCCAGCTTGGCCATGTCGCGGGTGCCGGTCTCGACCACCTCGCGGCCCGCAGGCGTGAGGGTGATGCGCAGGATGCGCCGGTTGTTGCTGTCTTCCCGGCGTTCGAGCAGGCCGCGCTCTTCGAGCGTCGTCAGAAGCTGCCCCATGGATTGCGGGGTCACGTAAAACCGGCGGGAAAGATCTGCAGACGACAACCCTTCCCGATGCGCGACGACGGAAAGCACCGTGAACTGGAGGCCGGTGACGCCGTAGCGCCTCAGGAGCGCGTCGCTGAAATTGCGCAGGGGGTGGTGAACCTGAGAAATCAGGTAGGTGGTGCTCGGACCGCCGAAAGGGTCGGATGAAGACTCGGTGGACAAGAAATGACTCCGTGGACCGACGAATTGCCGCCAGTGTAAGGCAGACTTATATATGCGGACCAGCGGAGAGCACCGAAGCCGGCAGGCTTCGATGCAATGTTCCGACGCTTACTTGACGTCGACGGCGTCCTTCAGGACTTTGGCAGCGGTAAAGGCGGGAGCCTTGCGGGCGGCGATCTGGATGGCCTCGCCCGTACGGGGGTTGCGGCCGGTCTTGGCGGCCTTTTCCTTGACCGAGAACTTCCCGACGCCCGGCAGCACGACCTCATTGCCCTTGGCCAGCGACTCGCGCAGGGCATCGCCCAGCGCATCGATGAAGGCCTCGGAAACATTCTTGGGTTGTTGGGTGCGCTCGGCCAGAGCGTCGATCAGTTCCTTCTTGGTGCGCATGCGTACTCCTTAAAAAATTATGGCAGACCGGACCGATGGACCGCTGCCAATGCACAGAGCCGGCATTCAAGCAATCTTGGAGAAGAAATGCAAGTCCGGCACGGGGGAGACGTCGTCTTGCGCAGCGCGCGCAAGGGCACGTTCCCCGGGAGGGTAACGCGCCCTCGATACATCTGGTGAACAAAATTGCAACGACGGTTTAACGTCGAAATAGCTGCTGCTTGGCCAAAATTCGCGGGGTTGGAGGCAAGATCGCCGATCTTCGCAGAAAAAGACGGATGGTTTCCGTTTGAAGCCCCGGCTGGCTTTGTTTACCATGTGTCGCTTCCGGCTTTGCCTCATGCGTCACTCGAGGAGTGCTTCATGCAAATCGATCCCGTCCCTGTCCCGGCTTCCTCTGCTGTTCCATCCCGCCGCAATGGCTCGGCCTGGAATGTGGACGAGGTGATGGCGTTGTTCGAGATGCCTTTCGCCGACCTGCTTTTCCGGGCCCAGGACGTCCACCGGCGGCATTTCGACGCCAATGCGATCCAGCTGTCCACCTTGCTATCGATCAAGACAGGGGGGTGCCCGGAGGACTGCGGCTACTGTCCGCAATCCGCCCGGTACGATGCCGGTGTCGAGTCTGGGAAGCTCTTGCCGTTGGATGACGTGCTCACGGCGGCGCAGGCGGCCAAAGACAACGGTGCGACCCGCTTCTGCATGGGGGCGGCTTGGCGCAGCCCCAAGGCGCACCAGATCGAGGCCGTATGCGAGATGGTCCAAGCCGTCAAACAACTGGGGCTCGAAACCTGCGTCACGCTAGGCATGTTGAAAGACGCGCAGGCCCAGCAGCTGCGCGAGGCCGGACTGGACTATTACAACCACAACCTCGACACGGCGCCGGAGTTTTACGGAAGGATCATCACCACGCGGACCTACCAGGACCGGCTGGATACGCTGGAGCGCGTCCGCGAGGCTGGCATCAAGGTCTGCTGCGGGGGGATCGTCGGCATGGGCGAGTCGCGCCGGGAGCGCGCGGGCCTCATCGTCCAGCTGGCGAACCTGGACCCGTATCCGGAGTCCGTACCCATCAACCATCTCGTCCGCGTCCAAGGCACCCCGCTCGCGGACGCTCCGCCCCTGGATGCGTTCGAATTCGTGCGCACCATTGCAGTGGCCCGCATCACGATGCCCGAGGCCAGGGTCAGGTTGTCGGCCGGCAGGGAGGAAATGAACGAGGCATTGCAGGCGTTGTGCTTCTTGGCAGGCGCGAACTCGATGTTTTATGGCGACCGCCTGTTGACGACTGGCAACCCGCAAATAGAAGCCGACCGCAACCTGCTGCACCGCCTGGGCATGCGGGTGGATGCAGGGTAGGCCTCATATCCCGAGTTTCTTCCAGCCTTCGTGCCCCAATGCGCGCAGGGTGGCGATGTTGCGCTCGTAAATCCGCTCAGCCTCGGGAAACGCTTCCACCGCGCGTTCCACGCTGGCCTCGCGCAACAGGTGAAGAATGGGGTAGGGGGAACGGTTGGTGTAGTTTGCGATGTCGTCGGGATCAGTGTCGGCGAACTGGTAGTCAGGATGGAAACTGGCAACTTGGATTTCGCCTTCCAGGCCTAGCGCTGCCACCGCCGCGTCGGCGGCGTCGAGAAAATCGTTGTAGGCATGGAAATCGGCCAGCGCCCAGGGGTGGATGAGCAGCACCGTGTCCACCTGCTCGGGATCGGCTTGGGCCAGGGCCTTGAGTTCCGCGGCCAGGTCTTCCAGGAGTGCGTCGGCGTCGCGCGCTTCGCTGACCACGTAGCGGATCTGGTTTCTGACATGGACAGCCTTGGCGAACGGGCACAGGTTCAAGCCGATGACGGCCTTTTCCAGCCAGGAGCGCGTGGCGTCGATGACGAGCTGGCGGGAAAGCGTTTCGGGCGGGGGAGTAAACATAATAATGATGTCAGCCGGCACGGATGTCGCGCGAGGCGGCGTGGGAGGATGCCGGCTCCAGGTGAATGACGATGGTGCTGCCTTCGACATAGGCCTCGATGGCGGCTTCCAGTCGGTCGCAAATGTCGTGCGCCGTGGCCACCGAAATCTCACCCGGAACCACGAGGTTGAACTCGATGAAAACCCGGGCGCCCGAGCGACGCGAGCGTAGCGAGCCAGGCTGGAGTGCTCCGCCTCCGACAGTGCGTATGATATGGCGGATGCCTTCGAGGGTTTCCGCAGGCAACGCTTCGTCCATGAGGCCACCTAGCGAATCCCGCATCAATTGCCACCCCGACCACAGCACGTGCAAGGCCACCAGGCCGGCAATGATGGCGTCCAGGCGCTGCCATTGCGTGAGCGCCGCCAACCCGACGCCCAGGGCGACGCCTAGCGAGGATGCGACGTCCGTCCAGAGGTGCTTGCCATCGGCGACCAGGGCCGGAGAACGCCACCGGCGGCCATAACGTATCAGCATGGCGGCCCACAGCCCGTTGAGCAGCGTCGCTCCTAAGTTGATGGCCGTGCCCAGCAGCGGGGTCTGCAGCGGCCTGGGATGCATGAACGCTTCGTACGCTTCGCGCAGGATGGCCAAGGCCGCGATCAAGATCAGCGTGCTTTCGAGTACGGCCGAGAGATACTCGGCCTTGTCGTGGCCGTAGGGGTGATTGGCGTCGGCTGGCATGGCGCTGACCGACACGGCGATGAGCGTAATGACGGCCGTGGCCACGTTGACGATGCTCTCCAGTGCATCGGAGTACAGCGCGATGCTGCCCGTGACCCAATAGGCCGTGAACTTCAGGCCGAGTACGACGACGCCGACGGCAATCGTCACCAGGCTGAAACGCGTGGCGCGGGTCATCGGGAAGCTCCCTCCCGCAGAGCGGCGAAATGGGGCATGCAGTCAAGGCAGGGTGGGCTGGTCTTGGCATTCTAGGCCTTGTCAGCGGCGCCTGCATTGCTGCCTCATGGGCGGCCGAGGCCAGGGACGATGCTACGCAGGTCTGGCAGTTGGAAGGATTCGCGGGGCAGCTCGAAGCGGGCGCCTTGCGGCGTGCGGGCGTCGAGGGATTCGACCTTCAAGCGGTCGCCGAACCGGAGCAGCCCCAGGCGCTCGCGCTGGAGCCTGCTCGCCAAATCGTCGGCGCCGGCGGGCAGGACCGTGCCCGCGAGCCTCGCGAGATTCTTGCCGAGCTTGAGCGCAGCGGAAGTCAGTTCGCCTGCGGCCGGGTCAGGAGCTAGGACCAGTTCTTCTGTTCGCCGCCGCCGCTGGCCGTCCTCATAGGTGAGTAGGTAGATCGTCCCCCGCACGCCGGCGACCACCTCGGGCCGCTCAGTGGGCTGTAGGGAGACGATGGCGCTGACTTGTTCCAACGCCGCGGTGGGGCTGGGCATCAAACTTCCCGCCATGCGCATCAAGTCTTCGGCCTGCATGACCACCTGGCGGCCGCTTACGCGGGTGACCGCATAGATTCTCTCGCCGCGGGCCAGCAGATAGCCGTCAGGGCCCTGGGGCGACGAAGCGCGTACATTGCCCCCCGCAAATTCCACGGAGGCCGAGAAGGGGCGGCCGCGGTCGTCCACCCCGGCAAGCTTGGCAACTCCGCCGGCATGGGCCAGCAAGGGCAGGCAAATCAGCGCCCCGAGGGCGATGCGTGACATCATGGCGTCCAACTCCGTCCGTATTCGTATGTAGTCGTGCGAAACGGTTGGACCGCGGGGGCGGGATGACGTTGCGTAAAAGTTGTTGCGCGGCGGGCAATCAAGCGTGAGCCGGCTCGTCGGTAACGGGGTGGAACGCTCCGGTGGCCGGGTCGCGCACCATCAGCACGCCGGTTGCCACGCCGAAATAAGCACCGTGCAGCTGCAGCTGCCCTTGTTCGACCTGGGTACGCACCCAGGGAAAGGTCATGAGATTGGCGAGGCTGTGTTCAACCGTGGCCAATTCGAGCTGCCGGATGTATTTGCCGGGGTTTTCCCCGGGTGGGACGATGCGTTCGACGACCGGGGCGATTTGCTGCATCCACTTGCCGATGAAATCTCCGGCCGAGAGTGGCTGGGCGCTATTGGCGACGGCCGAAATGCCGCCGCACAGCGCGTGCCCCAGGACCACGATGTGCTTGACTCGCAGCGATTGCACCGCGAACTCGAGCGCGGCGCTGGTACCGTGGTAGTTCTGGGTGCCTCCCTCGTAGGGAGGCACCAGGTTCGCGACGTTGCGCACCACGAAGATTTCACCCGGACCGGCATCGAAAATGACCTCCGGCGCGACGCGCGAGTCGCAACAACCGATGACCATGATCTCGGGCTTCTGTCCTTTCTCGGCAAGCGATTCGTAGCGGGCGCGCTCGCCAGTGAAGCGGCCGTCGAGGAAGGACCGGTAGCCGGCCGTGAGTCGTGTCGGGAACATGCGGGTTATAAAGTCGCGGGAAGATTGATGACTGATGATACCAGTCGCAGCGGGCCGGACCCCGGCATGGGCCTCAATGCGAGGCGTCCTGCGTGGCGCGCAGGCGCACGACCGCCTGCGACAGCAAGTGCAGCGGGTCTTCCGAGGCTATGACGGCTGCATCGTTCACGGTCAGGACAAGGACGCCGGCCGGCAACTCGAGCAACTGCAGCGAGCCCGGCGGTATGGCAATGCCAGCCTTGGGGGCGATGATCTTGAGGGTGGTGAGCAGCGCCGCGATTTCCTCGCGGTCATAGATCGGATGCCAGTTCGAGAGCCTGTCGAGTACCTCGCGGTACAAGGGGGCGCCGGGGTGCTGCAAGGCTTGCTCGACGCCGAAGATCTGCGCACTCCAGAGACCCCTCTCGTCGGTTTCGATGGTAATGGCGTCGGCGGGGATATCCGGCCTGAGCGTCCGCACCACCATTCGCAAGCGGGCCTCCGCCATGTAGCGGGTTTCGTGCGACGAAGGGGGAATGCGCATATCACCGTCCGGTTCCATTCACGAGTCCAGCTTAGCGGTATGCCATGGGGCCAGGGGTTACAGCGCCGTTGCTGGCATTTCCGGGTTTAACACGCGCATGGAATTGCCTGGCCAGCGTGTAGAAAGTACCGTTTTTTTCGCGCGCCCCGGCGCTGCGCGTGCAGATATGGGAATGACGTGGCGCGCGGCATGCACGGCACCGGACGCCGGGGCGGTGGACGTATAGCGGCCCAAATAAAGAAAAAAGAAAAGGGGCCGATCGACGGATTTGCGATCGGCCCCGGGACGCAGCCGGCCGAGCGATGCCGCCCGGCGGTTGCGGGCACCGGCTTATTCGGGCTGTACGCCTGCAGCCTGCGCCACGGCGCGCCAGCGTGTCACTTCGCTGCTCACGAAGGCAGAGAATTGTTCTCCGGTCATGGGCTTGGGCACGACGCTGCCGGTTTGCGCGATGCGCTTGACGTAGTCGGCGTCGGCCAGGATTTTCACGAGCTCCGCATTCAGTCGCGTACTCACGTCTGCCGACATGCCTGCCGGGCCAAACAAGCCGGTCCAAGTGGTGACATTCAGCTTGCTGAGGCCCGCTTCTTTGAAGGTCGGCACGTCGGGCAGCGAGGCCGAACGCGTGTCGCTACTAATGGCCAAGGCTCGGAGCTTGCCGGCGCGCAGGGCGGAGAGCGTGTTGGGGATGGTCTCGAGCATCAGTTGCACCTGGCCGCTCATCAGGTCGGGCATGGCAGCGCCGCCGCCCTTATAAGGCACGTGGGTGATCTCGGCTTGGGCCTCAGACTTGAACAGTTCGCCAGCCAGGTGGGAAATGGCGCCAATGCCGGCAGAGGCATAAGACAACTTGTCGGGGTGGGCGCGCGCATAATCCATGAGCCCCTGAAGATTATTGGCGGGCAGGCGGGGATTGACCACGAGCACCAGGGGGCCGTCAGCGAGCGGCCCGATCGCCGTGAAGCTCTTGGATACGTCGAAGGGCAACGTCTTTTTCAGGACGGGATTGATGGCGTGCGTGCCGATGGTGCCGAACAGCAGGGTATAGCCGTCGGGTTGAGCGCGCGCCACGTAATCCGAGGCGATGATGCCGGCCGCGCCGGGTTTATTTTCGACAACGACGGGCTGGCCGACGCGCGCCGCCAACGAGGCGCCGAAGGCGCGGGCCAGGATGTCGGAAGAGCCCCCGGCAGCAAAGGGGACTACCAGGGTAATCGGTCGGGTCGGGTAATTTTGAGCTTGTGCGGCAAAACCAAGGGACGCAATAACCGAGGCCGCACAGGCGCGCAGCATGATTTTTTTCATGGCAATACTCTGGACGAAAAGAAGTTATTTATTCGGCCAAAAGACCGGGGTTTGGAGAAAAAACCCTGGTGTCTCCTCCGAATTTGTGGGGCAAGCCTTTTTGCCCAATGACCCTGACCGAACGAAAACCTGGCGACCGGCTCTCGCGTTTCGTCTATGGTTCAATGGTTAATTAGTGACACACTAAAAGGGTCGACTCATCGGTGTCAAGCAATTTCCGTCCAGGCTTGCGAAAATCGCCTTTAGACGTGAAGATAACAACGAGTTATGCAATATTTGCATTTCTGTTAGCTAGAGAGCGCAATGGATTTCAAGCAGCTGGAGTATTTCGTCCGAGTCGCCGAGCACGGTAGTTTCAGCCGGGCCGCCGCGGCACTGGGGGTAGGGCAGCCGTTTCTCAGCCGGCAAGTGCGGCAACTCGAGCTCGAATTGCGAAAAACCCTGTTCCATCGGCATGGGCGGGGCATCGTGCTCACCGACGCGGGCGAGCAGTTTTCCCTGTTCGCGCGAAGCGTGCTCCAGCAGCTCGACGCAGCGACGCAAGTCTTGTCGCGCTCGGAGTCGGAGATCACGGGCAGGGTGGTGATCGGCCTACCCCCCTCGCTGGGACGGGTGCTCACGGTTCCATTGGTGCGCGCTTTCAGTGAACGTTTTCCGCTCGCCAAGCTGACCATCGTCGAAGCACTGAGCATGGCGCTTTACGAGCGCTTGATATCAGATAAGCTGGATGCTGCGCTGATGTATGACCCGGTGGTCTCTTCGCTGACGGAGATCGAGCCCATCGTGCGCGAGCCGCTCTGCCTCATACTGCGCAAATCGGACGAGCGCGAAGAGAACAAGCCGCTGGCCTTCTCCTGCCTGTCCCAGTACCGATTGATTTTTCCGTCCGAACCCCATCCCCTGCGGATGCTGGTCGAGGCCGAGGCGGCGCGCCAGAGCGTTGCGCTCGATATCGCGTTCGAAATCGATGGCGTCGAGGCCATCGTGGCGCTGGTGAACAAGGGATTCGGCGCCGCCGTCGTCCCTTACAACCTAGTGCGGGCGGGCATGCAGAGCCACGAGTTATGCATCCATCCGCTGGTCGAGCCGGTCATAGGCGGGGTCATCGCGCTTGTGACGCACAGCCGGCGCCCGCCCACCTTGCTGACCACCAAGACCGTGGATTTGCTTCGCCAAACGGCTGCGGACACGCTGGTGGGAAGCACGTCCTCATCTTGAGGAATGCAAAAACTGAATAACTAGTAGTCGCTTGGCGGACTAGCTGAATC
>NZ_JADGHH010000217.1 GCF_019689535.1 Pigmentiphaga sp. | reverse complement strand
TCGAACAGGGTGTCCTTGGAGTCGCGCGCCACCGTATAGACGTTGCCCTTGTACAGCTTCAGGCGCACCCACCCGTTGACCGAGTGCTGGGTGTGGTCGATCAGCACCTGCAGCGCCTTGCGTTCCGGGCTCCACCAGTAGCCGTTGTAGATCAGGCTGGCGTAGCGCGGCATGAGGTCGTCCTTGAGGTGGGCGACTTCGCGGTCAAGCGTGATGGATTCGATCGCCCGGTGCGCGCGCAGCATGATCGTGCCTCCCGGGGTTTCGTAGCAGCCGCGGGACTTCATGCCGACGTAGCGGTTTTCCACCAGGTCGAGGCGGCCGATGCCGTGCTTGCCGCCGAGCTTGTTCAGTTCGGTGAGCACTTGGGCGGGCGTCATGCGCTTGCCATTCACGGCGACGATGTCGCCGCGCTCGAATTCGAGCTCCACGTATTCCGGGGCGTCGGGCGCGGCCTCCGGGGACACCGTCCAGCGCCACATCGACTCTTCCGCCTCGGCCTTCGGGTCTTCCAGGTGCCGGCCTTCGTAGCTGATGTGGAGCAGGTTGGCGTCCATGGAGTAGGGCGCGCCGCCTTGCTTGTGCTTCATCTCGATGGGAATGCCGGCCTTCTCGGCGTAGGCGAGCAGCTTCTCGCGAGAGAGCAGGTCCCATTCGCGCCACGGGGCGATGACTTTGATGCCCGGCTCGAGCGCGTAGTAGCCGAGTTCGAACCGGACCTGGTCGTTGCCCTTGCCGGTGGCGCCGTGCGAGACGGCGTCGGCCTTCACCTCGCGGGCGATCTCGATCTGGCGCTTGGCGATCAGTGGCCGCGCGATGGACGTGCCGAGCAGGTATTCGCCTTCGTAGATGGTGTTCGCGCGGAACATCGGGAAGACGAAGTCGCGCACGAACTCTTCGCGCAGATCTTCGATATAGATGTGTTCCGGCTTGATGCCAAACTTCAGTGCCTTGGTGCGAGCCGGTTCGAGTTCCTCACCCTGGCCGATGTCGGCGGTGAAGGTGACGACTTCGCACTGGTACGTATCCTGCAGCCATTTCAGGATGACGGATGTGTCAAGGCCGCCCGAGTAGGCTAGTACGACCTTCTTTACTTCGCTCATTGATGTTCCCAGGACATGGACGGCCCGCGTGTGGCGGTGCGGCTATTGGCCGGTCTAGGTCACCGGCTATGGAGGCGCCGCAAGGCGCCGCGCCATAACGCGGGATCGTGCAACCGCCCCCCGGCCTAACAAGGGCGATCGGCTATTGTAGCAAGGATGGCGGCCGGCACCATTTGCCGGGGGCCGTGCGCGGGAAATGGCCGGGCCACCGTTGCCGGCGCGCCACCATTTCCCACGCCTGGGTCTAAAGGCGTCCGAGCAGCAGGAATTCCATCAAGGCCTTTTGGACGTGCAGGCGGTTTTCCGCTTCGTCCCAAACCACGCTTTGCGGGCCGTCGATCACTTCGGCCGTGACTTCCTCGCCCCGGTGCGCGGGCAGGCAGTGCATGAAGATCGCGCTGGGATCGGCCACGGCCATCATTTCGCTATCGACGCACCAGTCGGCGAAGGCGGCCCGGCGTTCTTCGTTTTCCGCCTCGAAGCCCATGCTCGTCCACACGTCGGTGGTGACGAGGTGGGCGCCTGCGCAGGCTTGCATCGGGTCGGCGAACTGCTTGAGGCGCTCGGGGCTGACGACTCCCGCGCGCTCCGGCTCGAGCTCATAGCCGGGAGGCGTGGAGACGTGCAGATTGAAATCCAGCAGCTCGGCGGCCTGCAGCCACGTGTTGCACATGTTGTTGGAATCGCCCACCCAGGCAACCGTCTTGCCCTGGATGGGGCCACGGTGCTCGATGTAGGTAAAGATGTCGGCCAGGATCTGGCAGGGGTGGAATTCGTTGGTCAGGCCGTTGATGACTGGCACGCGCGAGTGTGCCGCAAACCGTTCGATCTTGGTTTGTTCGAAAGTGCGGATCATCACCAGGTCCACCATGCGGGAGATGACCTGGGCCGCGTCTTCGATCGGCTCGGCGCGGCCCAGCTGGGAATCGCCCGTGGTCAGGTGGATGACCGAGCCCCCCATTTGGTACATGCCTGCCTCGAACGAGACACGGGTACGCGTGCTGGCTTTCTCGAACACCATGGCGAGCGTGCGGTCGCTCAGGGTGAAGTGCGGTTCGTAGTTCTTGAACTTGCGCTTGATGAGCGCGGCGCGGTCGAACAGATACTCGATTTCCTCACGCGTGAAGTCGTTGAACTGCAGGAAGTGCCGCAACGGGGGAGGGGATTTCTTGGAGGTTTGTTCGGGTTGTGCGTTCATACGACGCCTCTGACAGGGAATCGCCGAATCAGCGTGCAGTGGCCGGCACCGCGCGGCTATCGACTCATCGGCTCGTTTCGCGGAAAGGATCAATGATACCCGAGGGAAGGGCGCCGGTCGCCGGTGACGCGCCGTCGCGTCCTGCGCGCCGCGTCCTTGGCTTGCAAGGAAAGTGGAGGAGGCCTGGGGCGATCAGTTACAATGCTCAGCTCTCATTTGCGGCGTAAACCGCCCCTCGTGCGCCTGCCATCGCTGACGTACGGGCGGCCCGATCAGGCATGCAACCGATCCGGCCGGAGATCTACCGGGTTCACGAGACCTCTTCACCGCGGATTTTCCGCCCACACATCGACGATGGCTGAAAGCGTCAGGCAGTTCATTATCCAGGGCATCACCCACAGCGGCAGCAAGTTTCGTCCCAGCGACTGGGCCGAGCGCCTGGCTGGCGTCATGTCGCCTTTTCGACCCAAGGGCAGCGTGGCGAGCCCCTATACCTATTCGCCCTATGTCGTGCCGACCTTCATCGACGGCGTCAAGTGCGTGGTGGTGGACGAGCGGCTGCGTGCGCTCGAGCCCCTGGCCTGGCAATTCGTGGTCGACTTCGCGCGGGACAACGACTTGCGGACCATGGAGGCCTGCCTGATTCCCGACGCGGCAGACAAGCCTTCCGATCCCGAGCGGGGCTGACCCCGCTCTTTTTTTGCCTTCTTCATGGCGAGGGGCTGGCTGATTGCCTTGGAAGGGGCGAACGAAAGCCTGCCCGTCAGTATCCCGACGGGCAGGCTTTGCTTTCATTTGCGCGGCCCGAAGGCCGCGGCGCCGATCCGGATTAGGCCAGCGCCTTGACGGCGGCGGCCAGGCGGCTCTTGTGGCGAGCGGCCTTGTTCTTGTGGATGATTTTCTTGTCGGCGACGCGGTCGATCACGCTGGTGGCCTTTTGCAGCACTTCCGTGGCGGCGGCTTTGTCGCCGGCCTCGATGGCTTGGCGCACACGCTTGATCGAGGTGCGCAGCATCGAGCGCAGGCTGGAATTGTGCTTGTTGCGGGCCACTGCTTGGCGGGCGCGCTTGCGTGCTTGGGCGGTATTAGCCATGGAAAATTCCGTATCGAGTAAGGCGAAGACACGTCTTGCACACGTTCGCGCTATACGTCGTTCGCGCGGGGAAGGAGCTTCGCAAAGCCAAAGACTATAGCCTTAAATGCCCGTAAAATCAAATGCGACGTGATTCGTCCATTGCTCAACACGTGCATCTGCAACACATCCGCGCGGTGCGCCGCGTAGAAGGTCATCCATGAATTTGCTGCGCGCCGCGGCCACTGTCAGCAGTTATACCTTATTGTCCCGGATTACCGGCCTGGTACGCGACATCCTCATCGCCCGGGCCTTTGGCGCCGGCAGCCTCACGGACGCTTTCTGGGTGGCGTTCCGCATTCCCAACCTGCTGCGGCGCCTGTTCGCAGAGGGCGCGTTTTCCCAGGCTTTCGTGCCCATCCTGGGCGAAGCCCGCGCCCGGCATGCTCCCGAAGACACCCGGCTGCTGCTGGACCGGGTCGCGTCCTTGCTGACCTTTACCCTGATGGTGGTCACGGCGCTAGGCGTCGTGGCAGCGCCGTGGGTGGTGAGCGCCGTCGGCAGCGGCTTGCGCGGGGCCGACCGCGCTGCCGACTTCCACTCTGCGGTCTGGATGACCCGGGTCATGTTCCCGTACATCCTGTGCATGTCGTTGGTCGCGTTCGCCTCGGGCGTCCTCAATACGTGGCGGCGTTTCGGCGTGCCGGCTTTCACGCCGGTGCTGCTGAATCTTTCCATGATCGCCGCCAGCCTGTGGCTCGCCCCGCGTTTTTCCGTGCCCATCCATGCCTTGGCAGTCGGCGTCATGGTGGGCGGTGTGGCGCAACTGGCGGTCCAGTTCGCGGCCTTGGCGCGCATCGGCTTATTTCCGCGCATAGGCCTGGGATTGCGTACCGCCTGGGCCGATCCCTATGTACGGCGCATCGTGCGGCAGATGCTGCCGGCCATCGTGGGGGTGTCGGTCGCGCAGCTTTCGCTGCTCATCAATACCAACATCGCGACCTGGCTGGCGCCGGGCAGCGTGACCTGGCTATCGTTCGCCGACCGGCTGATGGAGTTCCCGACCGCGCTGTTGGGCATCGCGCTGAGCACCGTGCTGTTGCCCAGCCTCTCCCAGGCCCATGCGGCGGGGCGACCCGAGGAGTACAGCGCGCTGCTCGACTGGGGCCTGCGGCTCACGCTGCTGCTGGGGCTGCCGGCTTGCCTGGGGCTTGCGCTGATGTCCGAGGGGCTCGTCAGCACTTTGTTCCATTACGGCGCGTTCACGGCTGTCGACGTGGCCCAGACCCGGACTGCGGTCATCGCCTATGCGGTGGGGCTGATCGGGCTGTTGTCGGTGAAGATTCTCGCGCCCGGGTTTTACGCGCGGCAGGACATCCGCACGCCGGTCAAGATCGCGCTGGTCGTGCTGGTGGCGACGCAATGCCTGAACCTGGTATTCGTGCCCTGGCTGCAGCATGCCGGCCTGGCGCTTTCCATCGGCACGGGTGCTTGCATCAACGCGCTGGCCTTGCTCGTAGGGCTGCGCCGGCGCGGAGCGTACCGTCCTGCCGGCGGCTGGGCGGGGTTCCTGGTGCGGCTCGTCGTGGCGTTGGCCGCGATGGGAGCGGCGCTGTGGTTCATTGAACAGCAGATCGACTGGCTGGGCCTGCAGGCCCGCGCCTGGATGCGGGCTGCCTTGTTGCTGGCCGTGGTAGCCGGGTCGGCCGTTGTGTATTTCGGAGCCCTGTTCGCGCTCGGATTCAGGCCGCGCGATTTCCGTCGCCGGGTAGTGAGCGATTAGCGCGTGCCGCCCGGGCAGGGCCGGGGCGTCCGCCCGGGCGGCAACGCGTTCAGAGCAGCGGCACTAGCAGCAGTGCCACGATGTTGACGATCTTGATGAGCGGGTTCACCGCGGGGCCGGCCGTATCCTTGTAGGGGTCTCTTATACACATCTGACGCTGCCCCCGATAA
>NZ_JADGHH010000216.1 GCF_019689535.1 Pigmentiphaga sp. | reverse complement strand
CCGCCAAGCTGATGGCTCACCGGCTGACCCTGGATCGCGTGGTCGAGGCTGTCTCTAAGTCCAACCAGAACGTGGGGGGCGGGCTGCTCCAGCGGGGTGAGCAGGCGTTGATCATTCGCGGCATAGGTTTGCTGCGCACGCCGCGCGACATCGAGACCATCGTGCTCGACGTGCACAACAATACGCCGGTGCGGGTCAAGGACGTTGCGCGCGTCGTGCAGTCTTATACGCCGCGCCAGGGCTCGGTCGGCATGGACGACGAAGACGATATCGTCGAAGGCATCGTGCTGCTCAAGCGCGACCAGAATCCCACCAAGGTGCTCGAGCAGGTCCACAAGAAAGTGGACGAACTCAATGCCAACCTGCTTCCCGCAGGCATGCGCATCGAGCCGAGCTACGACCGCTCCAAGCTGGTCGATCACACCTTGCAGACGGTCTATCACAACCTGCTGTTCGGCGCCTGCCTGATCGTGGGCGTGCTGTGGCTGTTCCTGCGCAGCCTGCAGGGATCGCTGATCGTCGCCGTGGTGATTCCGCTGTCGCTGCTCGTGGCGTTCATCGGGCTATACATGCTAGGTATGCCGGCAAACCTGATCTCCATGGGGGCGATCGACTTCGGGATCATCGTAGACGGGGCGGTGGTCTTGACCGAAGTCATCATCCACAAGGCGAGGCTGCGCAAGCCGACGTCGCGGCGCGACATGTACGGCCTGATCATCGAGGCGGCCATGTCGGTGGCCAAGCCCACGCTGTTTGCCATGGCCATCGTCATCGCGGCGCTGATCCCGGTTTTTTCGCTGGAGAGCATAGAGGGTCGCATCTTCCGCCCGCTGGCGATGACCTACACATTCGCGCTGCTCGGCGCCCTGGCCTTTGCCTTGACCTTGGTCCCGGCCCTGTGCGCGCTGCTGCTGCGCCCCAAGGACGTGGTGGCGCCAGAGCCGGCGGTGTTCCTGCGCATGCACCACGCTTATTCGGGATGGATAGCGCGCATCCTCGAGAGCGAACGCAATCGGCGCAAGCTGATGATCGCGGCCGTGGCGGTCCTGGCGGCGGCGCTCTACGCCGCATCGCACCTCGGCACGGAATTCCTGCCCGAGCTGGACGAGGGCGATGCCTACGTGGTGGTACAGATGCCGCCTTCCATCTCGCTCGAGAAGGGTCAGGAGCTGTTGCGCATCATACGCATGCGTCTGAAGCAGTTGCCCGAGGCGGTGTCGGTGACCAGTGAACAGGGCCGTCCCGAAGACGGCACGGACAACGAGACCATCAACGTTGCCAAGGTGCTGGTGCGGCTCAAGGATCGCAAGCAATGGCGCAAGGGCGTGACCAAGGACGATCTGGTCGCGCAGATGCGCGAGTCGCTGGCCGATCTTCCCGGCGTGCAGTTCAATTTCGCCCAGCCCATCCGCGACAGCGTCGAGGAATCGACCGCCGGGGCGCGCGGACACGTGGTACTGAAAGTCTACGGTGCCGAGATCGAGGCCATGCGCGGCATCCTCCTGCAGGCCAAGGAAGTGGTGCGCGACATCGAAGGCGTCGTGGATCTGGACCTATATCGCGATGCGCCGGCGCCGCAGCTGCACATCGAGTTCGACCGGGAGGCGCTCGCACGTTACGGAATTTCCATGGAGGTCGCGGATACGGCGGTGGAGACGGCGCTGGCCGGCAAGGTCGTCACGACGGCATGGGAAGGCGAGCGCAGCGTGCCGGTGCGGGTGCGGCTGCCTTTCGTGGACCGCATGGACGAAGCCAGGATCCGCGACATCCCCGTCACGGCCCCAGACGGCACGTACGTCCCGCTGCATGCCCTGGCGCGCATCGACTTCAAGGTAGGCAATGCCTCCATTTTCCGCGAGGGCAATGCGCGTTACATGGCGCTCAAGTTCAACGTCCACGGACGGGACGTCGGCTCGGTCGTGAAGGAGGCCATCGCTGCGTTCAACAAGGAAGTGAAGATGCCCGAGGGCTACATTGCGCAGTGGGGCGGGCAATGGGAAAACCAGCAGCGTGCCGCGGACCGCTTGAAAATCGTCGTCCCGCTTTCTTTGCTGGTGGTATTCGCGCTGCTGTTCAGTGCGCTGGGCAGCGCCCGCAGTGCCACCATCATCCTGCTCACGGCGCCGTTCGCGATGGTGGGTGGCATCGTCGCCTTGCACCTGACCGGCATCGATCTTTCCATCAGCGCGGCCATCGGCTTCATCGCGTTGCTTGGGCAGGTGGCCTTGGCAGGGCTGCTCGTGGTGAGCGCAGTCGAAAGCCTGCGGCGCGAAGGGGTGGCCATGCTGCCCGCCCTGGTCGAAGGCGCAGCCGAGCGCATGCGCTCCGTGCTGATGGTGGCGCTGCTAGGGCTGATCGGGCTGTTGCCCATGGCCTTGTCCACGGGCGTTGGCAGCGAGACGCAACGCCCCTTCGCATCGGTGGTGGTGGGGGGCATGGCGGTGCTTCCGCTGGTGGCGTTGTTCGTGCTACCCGTGCTGTACGCCTGGCTCGGGCCGCGGCGCCTCGTGTCTGCCGAAGAGCGCGATGCCGCCATGACGGGAGATGCTCATGCGTAAGCTATTGTGCCTTGCGCTGTTGGCGCTGGGACTGGCCCAGGCCCGGGCCGAAGGCCCGCTGCCCCCGGAAGTCACCCTGCCGCAGCTCTTGGAACTGGTCAAGCGGCAGAGTCCCGCCCTACAGGCCGAGCGCATCCGGGTGGCCTTGGCCGAGGCCGACCTGCTGACGGCGCAGACGTTTTCCAACCCGAGCCTGGCCTATACCCACAAGCGCGGCGAGCGGGAGGCCACGCTTTCCCAAGAAGTGCCGCTGTTCGGCCAGCGCGGCGCGCGCATCGAGACCGCGAGGAGCGGCGTCGAAGCGGCGCGGGCGCAGCTGAGATTGACCTATGCGCAGGCGCTGCAGGAGGCGGCGCGGGACTTCATGTCGCTGCTGGTGGCGCAGGAGCGCGAGAAAAGCTGGCTCGAGGCGAAAGAGGACCTGGAGAATGCGTTGCGTGTCGTGCAAGGCCAGGTGGAGGCGGGGGCGCGCAGCCGCTACGATTTGACGCGCCTGGAAATCGAGCGTGCGTCGCTCGATGCGCAACTGGCGCGGGCGCAGGCCGAAACGGTCCAGGCGTCGGCGCGGGTAGCCGCAAGCGTGGGAGCTCCCGCGTGGCGGCCGCGCGCGGCTGGCGCCATCGTCACGAACTGGAATGCGGCGAGTTTCGAGTCGTTGTGGCCGCAGGCCCAGCACCGCCTTCCGTCGGTGCGGGCGGCACTGGCGCAGCAGGACGTCGCCGAGAAGCAGCTCGAGGCCGAGCGCCGCAACGCGTATCCGACGCCCACGTTCACCGTCGGCCAGCTCAGGAATGGCGACGGGCGCAGCATCGAGTACGGCGTGGCCGTGTCCATTCCGCTGTTCGACCGCAACCAGGGCCAGATCGCCCGGGCGGCGGCCGAAGCCGATGGCATGCGACTTCGCAGCCGTGCCGTGGTGCTGGCGGCAGAAGGCGAGCTGCGGCGGGCCGCCGAGCAGCTGGACCGGCGCAAGCGGCTGGCCGATCGTTTCGAGCAGGATGGCCTGGCCATGATTCCCCGGCTGCGGCAGATGGCGCAGGATGCCTATACCTTGGGCCGCGGCTCCATCCTGGATCTAGTCGATGCGGTACAGGTCGTGGCCGAAAAGAAAAACACCTATCTCGACCTGGCCGAAGCCGTGCTGCACGCCGAAGTGGACTTGCGCGTGGCGTCGGGAGAGCTCGGCGCGGATTTACCGGACTAGTGGCCCCTTGGGGTTGCCCGGCCGGCGTAAACTACAGCCTGGCCGGTTTCGTCTCGCCTGACGACAGCGTTGTTGCCGGCCCGATTCGGATATTTGGGGGTTACCAATGAAATCTTGCGCAGTGCGCGGGTTCCTGCTGGCCGGCCTGGTGCTGGCGTCCGCCGCGCGGGCGGACATCACGGTGGGTGTCGATATCGCCACGACCGGTCCTGCGGCCGCGATCGGAATACCTACCAAGAACGTGGTCATGATGTGGCCGCAGACTTTGGGCGGGCAGAAGGCCCACTACGTCATCCTCGATGACGGGTCGGATCCCACCAACACGGTGACCAACGTGCGCAAGCTCACCTCCGAGCAAAAGATCGACGTGCTGGTCGGGCCCAACACCACGCCGGCTGCACTCGCCGTGCTGGACGTGATCGCCGAAAGCAAGACGCCCATGGTGGCGCTCGCGGCCAATGCTTCCATCATCGAGCCGCATACCGACCCCAAGCGGAAATGGGCCTTCAAGATGCCGCAGAACGACTCGTTGATGGCGAGCGCCATCGTCGGCCACATGGCCCGCGCCGGTGTCAAGTCCGTCGGATTCATCGGCTTCAACGATTCCTACGGCGAGAGCTGGTGGAACGAGTTTTCCCCGCTCGCTGCCAAGGCCGGCATCAAAGTCGTCGCCAATGAGCGCTACAACCGCACCGATACCTCCGTGACCGGCCAAGTGCTCAAGATCATGATGGCCAAGCCGGACGCCGTGCTGGTGGCGGCGTCGTCCACTCCCGCGCTGTTGCCGCAGAAAACGCTGGTCGATCGCGGCTACCGCGGCAAGATGTACCAGACACACGGCATCGCAACGCCCGAGTTCCTGCGGCTGGGCGGCAAGACCGTCGAGGGCACCCTGTTTCCCACCGGTCCGGGCGTGGTGGCGCACGGGCTGCCGGACTCCCATCCGGTCAAGAAAGTCGCCGTGGAGTTCGTCGACCGCTACGAGGCCAAGTTCGGCCCGGGCTCCGTGACACAGTTCGCGGGCGATGCCTGGGGCGCCTGGATGCTGCTCGACGATGCCGTGCGCCGCGCCCTGCAGAAAGGCGCCAAGCCGGGCACGCCCGAGTTCCGTGCAGCGCTGCGCGACGCGATCGAGTCGACGTCCAACCTCACGGTGCCCAACGGCGTGCTCAACATTTCCGCCACCGACCATCAAGGGTTCGACGAGCGTTCGCGCGTGATGGGCATCGTGCGCGACGGCAAGTTCGCCTACGAAGGCGAGGGCAAATAATGCCCAGGCCGCCGGCGCATCGCGGCGCCCGGCGGCACGATGCGCGCTGCGGGCGCAAGGCGCTGCAGCGCGAGCAGGTCCCGTGACGGCCGCGCCGATGTGCGGCCCGTTTCTTCGACACTCCGCGTTTTTTCGCCGTACTGCTGGGAAATATTGACCTGGTTCAGCTCGTCGCCAGGCAGGATTTCCCCACGGAATATGCCCTTGCGCAGGGCTTCATAAATGCGCACCGCCTCATGGTGCGTATCGGCGGCAAACCCGTTGGTCTTGGCCGTGTCCATACGTTGACATCCTCCCCGGCCTGAAGGCCGGAGATACCTACGGCGCTCAGGAGCGGCATTGAGCCGCCCCTGAGTCGCTTCGGTGGGTTCCTGCTGCTGGCG
>NZ_JADGHH010000028.1 GCF_019689535.1 Pigmentiphaga sp. | reverse complement strand
GCCGAAGCGGCCCTAGTCCAGCGCTCCGTCTGGCGACGGCAACGTGACGACCTTGGAGAACTGCTCGACGGGCTTCTTGCCCGGGCCGTGGGCCAGGAAATTGTTGGGATTGACGGCCACGCCGCCCACCCGCACCTCGAAGTGCAGGTGCGAGCCCGTGGAACGCCCGGTGCTGCCGACCAGAGCAATGCGCTGCCCGCGCTTGACCAAGTCCCCGGGCTTGACCAGTAGCTTGGAGGCGTGGGCATAGCGGGTGACCAGGTCGTTGCCATGATCGATGTCGATCATGTAGCCGTATCCCCGGTGGTATTCCGCAACCTGCACCACGCCGCCGGCCGCCGCGACGATCGGCGTTCCGACCGGAGCCACGAAATCCACGCCCTCGTGCAGGGAGCGGGTGCCGGTGAAGGGATCGACGCGCCAACCGAAAGACGAACTGTTAAACCCTTGGGATACAGGCATCGCGGTGGGGGTCATGGCCTTGCGCACCGACAGCGTGGTGAGCTGGGCATCGAGCACGCTGAGGTAATCCGCCCGTTCCTTCAGCTGGGCCTCGAGCTTGTCGAGCTCCGAGCTCACGTCCTGCGGCGACATGGCTTGGGACGAAACCAGCAGGCCGCCTCGGCCGGGCACCCCCTTGGCGGAAAACGCGGGCGTCACGCCGGCCAATCCCGCCACCCGCTCGCCCAGGGCATCGAGCTGCATGAGCTTGGCCTGCATCTCGCCCACCCGCTTGGCGAGCAAGTTCAGGTGCTCCCGCATGACGGCCTGTTGACGGGCTTCCTCCCGCTTTTGCTGGGCCAACGTCGTTTCGCCATCCGGCGACTGAGAGAATCCGGATATCACGGCGTGCAGGAGCAGGGCTCCCATGACCACGACGGCAACGACTACCGCGATCATCCCAGCAATCAGCCTGGGGGTCAGCGCCAGCGTCCGGGCCTCGGACAGACGCGGATGCACTATGATGATCTGCACGGAACGTGCCTCCTGCAGTAAAGACGCGCCTTGCTCGGCGCCCCGTTTCCTTTTGATCAATCCCAATACTTCTGGGGTTTCGTCCTCGACATGTTTCGCAATCGACCCGCCAACCCGACGACCAGGCGGCGTAAACAGACCTACACCGATCCCGCGCAGGAGACCGCTGCGCTGGCATGCCTCGGGCGCGACGGCAAGGGAGCAAGCCTTTTGGGCACGGCCCGGCGCCTGATGGACTTGGAACGTTTGGTACGCGATACCCTTCCGGCCCCGCTGGGCGAGTCGTGCCACGTGCTTCGGTTCGAAGAGGGCAACCTGACCCTAGGTGTGCCTGCCGCGACGCATTCGGCCAAATTGCGCCAGTTGGCGCCCCGGCTGGTCGCAGCCTTGGAAAGGCAAGGCTGGCAGGTTAACGGAATCACCGTCCGCGTTCAAGCAACGCTTACCCGGCTGTCCGAGGGAGAACCCGCATCGGCGACGCCCCCGGCTCCGCCCCGCGAATTCTCCGAGCAGGCCCGGAAAGCCTTCGCGGAGCTCCATGGGCGGTTACGTGCCGGCCCGCTGGCCGATGCGGTGGCCAAACTGCTCAAGAACGAGCCCCCGCCCGGCTGACCGACGCGGGCCGAGCCTCCGCCCGCAATGGTGGGGTCAGGCCGTGACCCAGTCTTCGCGAAAGGCGAGCGGCGCGGCCGCCTTGGATTCGAAAGTCGCGATTTCCCAGGCGTCGCGCTGCGCCAGCAGCGTCCGCGCGAGCTGGTTGTTCAGGCCGTGGCCGGACTTGTGGGCCACGTAGCGCGCGATCAGCGGCTTGCCGACCAAGTAGAGATCCCCGATCGCGTCCAGGATCTTGTGCTTGACGAACTCGTCTTCGTAACGCAGGCCGTCGTTGTTCAAGACCCGGTATTCGTCCATCACGATCGCGTTGTCCAAGCTGCCGCCCCGGGCCAGGCCGGCGGCGCGCAGGTTCTCGACGTCCTGCATGAAACCGAAGGTCCGCGCCCGGGCGATTTCCTTGATGTAGGAATGCCGCGCGAAATCGATCTCGGCGAAATTGGAAGTGGCGTCGATGGCTGGATGGTGAAAATCGATGGAGAACGCGAGCGCGAACCCGTCATACGGTTCCAGCCGCGCCCACTTGGCCGAAGCCCCCTCGCCTTCCCGCACTTCGACGGGCTTCAAGACCCGGATGAACTCCTTGGGGGCGTTCTGCTCCTCGATGCCCGCCGATTGCAGCAAGAACACGAAGGTGCCAGCGCTCCCATCCATGATGGGGACTTCCTCGGCGGTGAGGTCTACGTGCAGGTTGTCGATGCCCAGGCCCGCGCAGGCGGACATCAGGTGCTCGACAGTCGATACGCGGACGTCCCCTTTCTGCAGCACTGATGCCATGCGGGTATCGCCAATGGCCATGGCCGAAGCGGGCAGGTCGACCGGCTCGGGAAAATCGATGCGATGGAAGACGATGCCCGTATTGACCGCGGCCGGACGCAGCGTGATTTCCACTCGCCGGCCGGAATGCAGTCCGACCCCGGTCGTGCGGGTGACGCTTCGTATGGTTCGCTGGCAAAGCATGGCGGCGAGGTATCCGGGTTAATACTATATTGTAGCGGCTCCGACCTAGGTCGGCGGCGGGAAACAGAACCGTCTCCCGCAAGAACCGCGCCTCCCATGGGCGGAGCACCCCTGGGGCACCGCCTAGGAAAGCAAGCCCGCCGCGGAGACAGCGGGGAAGCGACGTGACAGCGGCTAGATTTACAGCTGGTTGAGCAGCGTCTCGGCGTCGCTGACTTCGTATTTGCCGGGTGCCTCGATGTTCAGCAGCTTGACCACGCCATCGTCCAACAGCATGGAGTAACGCTGCGAGCGGATGCCCATGCCGCGCTCGGTCAGGTCCAGTTCCAGGCCCAATGCCTTAGTCCACTTGGCCGAACCGTCGGCCATCATGCGGATCTTGCCCTGGCTGCCCTGCTCCTTCGCCCACGCCCCCATGACAAAGGCATCGTTGGTGGCCACGCACCAGATCTCATCCACGCCTTTGGCCTTGAGCGCGTCGTGATGCTGCAGGTAACTGGGCACGTGCTTGGCCGAGCAAGTGGGCGTGAAGGCACCCGGCACGGCGAACACCGCAATCTTTTTGCCTTTGACCAGATCCGCCACCTGGAATGCGTTCGGCCCGAGCGAGCAGCCCTCGGTTTCTACCGCGATGAACTCGGTCAGGGTGCCATCGGGGACTCGATCGCCTACTTTGATGGTCATGGGAGGACTCCTTGTTATTTGGGTGAGAACGGGAAAGAAACACCGGAAAGGCAGTATAGGACGCGAACGCCCGTCCATGGACGACCAGCGGGCAAAAAAAGTGTCCGGCGGCAACCGTACCGCCTAACGCACCCCGGGCTTGAAAGCGAAAGTGCGGGGGGCACCGCAACGCCATGCCCGCCCGCACCTCCGCGGCCTAGTCCATTGGATGAACGACGACCGCGCCTCCGGTGGTCGTATCAGCCTTTCGCCTTCAGTCGGCTTGCTTGCGCAGGAACGCCGGGATGTCCAGGTGATCCATGCCCGAGCTTTCCAAGGCCTGCACGCGCATGGAAGCATCGCGCGGATTGCGGAAGACCGTGGGCGTGTCGTAGTCATGGTAGTTGGTGTTGCCAACCATGGCGTTGTAGGCGGGAACGTTGTCGGTTCCGGTGCGCAATTGGGGCATGGCATTCTGCACCAGTTGCGGCTTGACCTTATTGCGGCCCAGGCCCGTGGCGACCACGGTCACGCGCAGGTCTTCGCCCATCGCATCGTCATACGCCACGCCGAAGATCACGGTTGCATCTTCCGCGGCATAGCTGCGGATGGTGTCCATGATCTCGCGGGTTTCGCGCATCTTCAGCGAACGGCTCGCGGTGATGTTCACCAGCACGCCGCGGGCGCCGTTCAGGTCGATGCCCTCCAGCAGCGGGCACGCGATGGCCTGCTCGGCCGCCACGCGCGCGCGGTCCACGCCGCTCGCGATGGCCGTGCCCATCATGGCCTTGCCCTGCTCGCTCATGATCGTCTTGACGTCTTCGAAGTCGACGTTGACGTTACCGTCCACGTTGATGATCTCGGCGATGCCCGCGCAAGCGTTGTGCAGTACGTCGTCAGCGGCCTTGAAGCAGTCTTCCTGCGTCGCATCCTCGCCGAGCAGCTCGTACAGGTTTTCGTTGAGCACGACGATCAACGAATGCACGTGCTGCGACAGCGCCTCGATGCCTTCCTCGGCCATGCGCATGCGCTTGGCGCCTTCGAAATGAAAGGGCTTGGTCACCACGGCCACCGTCAGGATGCCGAGCTCCTTGGCGACTTCCGCCACCACTGGGCCGGCCCCCGTGCCGGTACCGCCGCCCATGCCCGCGGTGATAAACACCATGTGGGCGCCCTGCAGGGCATCACGGATTTCTTCGCGAGCGGTCTCGGCAGCGGCGCGCCCTTGCTCGGGCTTGGCGCCGGCGCCCAACCCGCTGCGGCCCAGACGGATCTGGACCGGCGCATTGGTGTGGGCGAGCGCCTGGGCGTCCGTGTTGGCGCAGATGAAGTCCACGCCTTGCACGCCACGGCGGATCATGTGAGCGACGGCATTACCGCCCGCGCCGCCCACGCCCACCACCTTGATGACCGTCCCGCGGGAATCGGTGTCTAGCATTTCGAATTTCATAGGAACCTCCGGAGTGTCTGGCGTTTTGGTGGCGGCTGGAAAATGTGAAATGTGAAATGTGATCGGGCTGAATCGACCAAGGACCCCGCCATGGGATCGCGCTTCACGTTTCACCTTCCCCGGTCACGCACCTCCTAGACTCAAAACAAAAAGAGTTGAAGACGAACTACAAAAAACAAAGAACTTGAACTGCCCCGGCCAGCTTGCGATGACCGGTACCGACCTACGCAACATGGTTCAAAGAACAGGCACTACTTCAAGAAAAACGTTGGACTCGAAGGACTGCACAGTGTCAAAGAACGTATGCGACGGGGCATCGCGTCAAAAATTCCCCAAAAACCACTCTTTCATACGAGCGAAAATCTGTGACACATTTCCCGTCTGCTGCGCCGCCTTGCGGCCGCGCATGCGCTGCATGCGGGCTTCGGCCAGCAAACCCATCACGGTGGAGAAGCGCGGGCTGCGAACCACGTCCGCCAGGCTGCCGGAATACTCGGGAACGCCCAGCCGCACGGGTTTCAGGAAAATGTCTTCCGCCAGCTCCACGATGCCTGGCATCTGCGACGTGCCGCCCGTCAGCACGATGCCCGACGACAGCAGCTCGTCGTAGCCCGACTCGCGGATCACCTGTTGCACGAAGGTGAACAACTCCTCCACGCGCGGCTCGATCACGGCACCCAGTGCCTGGCGCGACAGCTGGCGCGGCCCCCGGTCTCCCAGGCCAGGCACCTCGATGCGATCGTCCGGGCTGGCGAGCACCTGCTTGGCCACGCCATAGCGCAGCTTGATTTCTTCTGCATCGGGCGTGGGCGTGCGCAGCGCGGCGGCAATGTCGCCGGTGATCTGGTCGCCGGCGATGGGGATGACCGCGGTATGGCGTATCGCGCCGCCCGTAAAGATGGCGATGTCGGTCGTGCCGCCCCCGATGTCCACGAGCGCCACGCCCAGCTCCTTCTCGTCCGGGGTCAGGCAGGCAAGGCTCGAGGCGAGGGGCTGCAGTATCAGGTCCTGCACTTCCAGGCCGCAGCGGCGCACGCACTTGACGATGTTCTGCGCCGCGCTGACCGCCCCCGTGACGATGTGCACGCGCACTTCCAGGCGGATGCCGCTCATCCCTATCGGCTCACGGATGTCTTCCTGCCCGTCGACGATGAATTCCTGCGTCAGCACGTGGAGGACTTGCTGGTCGGTCGGGATGTTGATCGCCTTGGCCGTTTCGATGACGCGTGCCACGTCGGCGGCGGTGACTTCCTTGTCTTTGATCGCCACCATGCCGCTGGAATTGAAGCTGCGGATGTGGCTACCGGCAATGCCCGTGAACACGTCGCGGATCTTGCAGTCGGCCATGAGCTCGGCCTCCTCCAGCGCCCGCTGGATGGAGTTCACCGTGGTTTCGATGTTGACGACCACGCCCTTGCGCATGCCGCGCGACTCATGCTGCCCCAGACCGAGCACTTCGAAGCGCCCCTCAGGCAGCATCTCGGCCACCACCGCCACCACTTTGCTGGTGCCGATGTCGAGGGCCACGATCAGATCCTTGGTTTCACGAGTCATGGTCTTTTTCGGTTAGGTTGCATGGTTGATGCAGGTTTCCTGGTAAGGGAGTCGGCGCCGCCGGCCGGCTTGGCGGTGGTGACCGCGAACCCGTTCGGATAGCGCAGGTCCGCGTGCTCCACGCGGCCGATGCGCGCTTCGATGACAGGGATCGCCTGCACGAAGCGCTGCACGCGCGCCTCGAGCGAAGCCGTCTCGCCGCCCGGCGCCGTGGTCGGCTCGCGCCCCAGGTCGATCACGGCGCCGTTCGAGAGCTGCACTTGCCACGCATAGCGCGGCGTGAGCACGACTCGTCGCGGTTCGAGCTTGACCGGCGCGAACCAACGCAGCAGTTCCGCATAGCGCTGGGCCACGAGCTTCTCCGAGCCGTCCGGCCCGCCGAATACCGGCAGCTCCCGGTCGTCCTCGGCTTCGCCCAAATTGGCGGTGAACGACTCGCCGTACGTATTCAGCAGCCGGTTCTCGTTCCATATCCCGAGCGTCTGATGCTCCTGGATGGTCACGACCAGCGAATGGGGCCACTGCCGCCGCACGGAGGCCTGGCGCACCCAAGGCACGGTCTCGAACACCTGCCGGACCTGCTCCAGGTCCGCAGTAAAAAAGTTGCCCATCAGCCGGCCGGAGATGGTGGCGTGCACGCTCGCCGGCGTCACGTGCTGGAGCGTGCCGTCCTCGGCTTCGATCCATATCGCCTGCAATGCGAACACCGGCCGCTGCGCCAGCCACACCAGCGCGCACGCCCCCAGCACCATCGCCGCGGCGAGGTACAGGGTATTGGCGATCAGGTTCAGGGTTCGGGCGTCGTTCCACACAGAGTGTCCGATTCAAGCGCTTACGAAGGCCGGCCGGAAATCTTGCAGCGTGCACCCCGCAGGATTTCCACGCACAAGGCTTCGTAGCTCATGCCGCTGGCGGCGGCCGCCATGGGCACCAGGGAATGGCCGGTCATGCCGGGCGATGTATTGACCTCCAACAAATACGGTTGATTATCGGCATCGAGCATCACGTCGACGCGCCCCCATCCCTCGCATCCCAGCGCGCGGTACGCCGCCTCGCTGATCTCCTGGACGCGGCGCGTCACGTCCTCGGGCAGCGGAGCCGGGCACAGATAGCGGGTATCGTCCGTAAAGTATTTGTGTTCGTAGTCGTAATTGCCTTCGGGGGCCACGATCTCCACCACGGGCAATGCGCGCGCCTGCGCACCCGAGCCGAGGATGGCCACCGTCAGCTCGCGCCCTTGCACGAACGCCTCGGCCAACACCTGCTCGTCGTACTCGGCCGCGAGCTCGTAGGCGGCACGCATGGCGTCCCCGTCTTCCACCTTGGTCACGCCTATGGTGGAGCCTTCGTGGGGCGGCTTGACGATCAAGGGCAGCCCGAGCTTGGCGGCAACCGCCAACAGGTCGCTTTGCCGATCCAGTACTTCGAAGCGGGGCGTGGGCAGTCCTTCGTTCATCCAGATGCGCTTGGTCATGGTCTTGTCCATGGCCAGTGCAGAGGCAAGCGGCCCGCTGCCGGTATAAGGCACCTTCAGCAATTCAAGCGCGCCTTGCATGGTTCCGTCTTCGCCATAGCGGCCGTGCAGCGCGATGAATACCCGGTCGAAACGCTCTTCGGCGAGCTCCGCCAGCGAACGCACGCCCGTATCGAAAAGATGCGCGTCGACGCCGGCGCTGCGCAACGCCTGGTGCACGCCGGTGCCGGACATGATGGACACCTCGCGCTCGGCGGATTTGCCGCCGTACAAAACTCCGACTTTGCCAAACTGCGCGCTCATTGATGTGTCCTTTCCTGATTCGATGTCGCGGCGAACATTGCCCCGATCCTGGCCGGCATGTTGCCGATGGAGCCGGCGCCCATGGTGATGACGACGTCGCCGTCGCGCGCGAAATCGACGATGGCCTGCGGCATGTCGGCGATGTCCTCGACGAACACCGGCTCGACCCGTCCCGCCACGCGCACGGCACGAGCCAGGGACCGTCCGTCCGCCGCCACGATGGGCGGCTCGCCGGCCGCATACACCTCCGCCAGCAATAACGCGTCGGCCGTTCCCAGCACTTTGACGAAATCCTCGAAGCAATCCCGTGTGCGTGTGTAACGATGCGGCTGGAAAGCCAACACGATGCGCTGATTGGGATACGCGCCACGGGCGGCGGCAAGCGTGGCCGCCATTTCCACCGGATGGTGTCCGTAGTCGTCGATCAGCGTGAAGCTCCCCCCGCCGTGTTCGGCCGAGACGGGGAACACGCCCACGTGCGTGAAGCGCCGGTTCACGCCATGGAAGGACGACAGCGCTTCGCGTATCGCGTCATCGGATACGCCCAGCTCGGTGGCAACCGCGATGGCGGCCAGTGCGTTACGCACGTTGTGCTCGCCGGGCAGATTCAGCACGATGTCCAGCGGGGGCAGTTCCACTTGCCGGTCGCGCCTCAGGGCGGTGAAGCACATGCGCGGCCCGTCCGCGCGCACGTCCACGGCCCGCACTTGCGCATCGGCGCCCAGGCCGTAAGTCGTTACCGGGCGCGACACGAAAGGCAGGATCTCCCTCACGTTGGCGTCGTCGATGCACAGGACTGCCGTGCCGTAGAACGGCATGCGCTGCGTGAATTCGACGAATGCGCTCTTGAGCCGTGCGAAGTCGTGGCCGTATGTGTCCATGTGATCCGCATCGATGTTCGTGATAACCGACATGACGGGCAACAGATTCAGGAACGACGCATCCGATTCGTCGGCCTCCACCACGATGAATTCGCCCTGCCCCAGCTTGGCGTTGGCGCCCGCGGAGTTGAGCCGGCCGCCGATGACGAAGGTCGGGTCCAGGCCTCCCGCCGCCAGCACGCTGGCGATCAGGCTGGTCGTCGTTGTCTTGCCGTGGGTGCCCGCCACCGCGATGCCGCGCTTCAGGCGCATCAGCTCGGCCAGCATGACGGCGCGCGGCACCACCGGGATGCGCTTGTTGCGGGCCGCGATCACCTCCGGATTGTTGCCAGCCACCGCCGTGGAGGTGACGATGGCGTCCGCGCCCTCGATGTTTTCGGCGCTGTGCCCCTGCATGATGCGGGCGCCCAGCGCAGCCAGGCGGCGGGTCGTCGCGGTGTCGGCGAGGTCGGAACCACTGATGCGGTAGCCCAGGTTGAGCAGCACCTCTGCGATGCCGCTCATGCCCGAGCCCCCGATGCCGACGAAATGGATGTTCCTGATTCGATGTCTCATGATGTTCAGCGTCGCACCGCCGCCTCGCAAATGTCTGCGATCCGCTCCGTCGCGTGCGGATGCGCGAGCGCTCGCGCGCGGGCAGCAGTTTCGGCCAATTCGGCCCGATTGCGTTGGCGCAGCCAACCGGCTAGCCATGCAGCCGTCAAGGCCGACTGCGGCTGCAGCCATCCGGCCTGCGCATCGCTCAAATATTTCGCATTGGTCGTCTGGTGATCGTCCACCGCGTGCGGGAACGGGACGAACAGCGCGGCGACCCCCGCCGCGCAGACTTCGGCCACCGTCATCGCGCCCGAACGGCAGATCACCAGGTCCGCATCGGCATAAGCGCTTGCCATGTCGGCGATGAACGCCCGGCAGTCCGCCTCGACGCCTGCAGAGGCATAAGCCGCCCGCAGTGCTTCGATGTGTTTTTCGCCGGCCTGGTGCACCACCTGCGGCCTTTGGTCCGGCGGCAAGGCGGCCACGGCCCGCGGCACGACCTCGTTGAGCGCCTGTGCGCCCAGGCTGCCGCCCACGACCAGCAGGCGCAATGGCCCCTGGCGGCCGGCGAAGCGCTCCTCGGGCGGTGCCACCGCGGCCACTTCCGGGCGCACGGGGTTGCCGGTCAACTCGCCCGGCAGCGCACCGGGGAATGCCGTCAACACCCGGTTCGCCCACCGCGCCAGCACGCGGTTGGTCATGCCGGCGACGGAATTCTGTTCGTGCACCACCAGCGGCGTGCCGAGCAGGCGCGCCATCAGGCCGCCGGGCAGGGCCACATACCCGCCCATGCCGAGCACCACGTCCGGCCGGTACCGGCGCAGGCCGCTCCATGCCTGCGCGGCTGCCCTCGCCAAGGTGAAGGGGAGTTTGAGCAACGTGGCGGGACCCTTGCCACGCACGCCGGAAAAACGCACCGGCGCGATGGGAATGCCATGCTGGGGAACGAGCCGCCCTTCCATGGCGTCGGGATTGCCCATCCACACGACGTTCCAGCCACGGGCCCGCAGTGCGCCGGCCACGGCAAGCCCGGGCATGATGTGCCCGCCGGTCCCGCCGGCCATCACCATGAGCGTGCGGGACGCGGCGGCCAGCGTCCGCGCTTCTTCCTGTACACGCTTGGCCTGCAGCGGAAGAGCGTTCATAGGCGCCCTCCCCGCATCAGTATCCGGTTCTCGTAATCCACGCGCATCAGCACGGCGAGCGCGGCCAAGCTGGCGATGATGCTGGAGCCGCCGAAGCTCATGAACGGCAGCGTCAGCCCCTTGGTGGGCAAGAGGCCGAGGTTGACGCCCATGTTGATCAGCGCCTGCACGCCTATCCACAAGGCCACCCCTTTGGCCACGAGGCCGCTGAACACCCGGTCCATGGCGATCGCCTGGCGCCCGATCTCGAAGCCGCGGCGCACGATGACGAAGAAGAGCAGGATGACGGCCAATACGCCCACGAAGCCCAGCTCCTCGCCGATGACGGCAAGCAGGAAATCGGTGTGGGCTTCCGGCAGATAGTGCAGCTTTTCCACGCTGGCGCCCAGGCCGACGCCGAACCATTCGCCCCGCCCGAAAGCGATCAGGGAATGCGACAACTGATAGGCCTTGCCGAGCGCGTTGGCTTCGGACCACGGGTCGAGATAGGCGAACAGCCGCTCGCGGCGCCACGGTGCGGCCCAGATCAGCAACAGGAAGGTCGACACCAGCACGGCCGTCAGGCCGCCGAACAACTTGCCGTTGATGCCGCCGAGGAACAAGATGCCCATCGAGATCGCGACGATGACGACGAATGCACCGAGGTCCGGCTCTAGCAGCAACAGTACCCCGGTGGTTGCCATGGCCGCGGCCATGGGCAGGAAGCCTCGCACGAAATTCTGCATGTAAGCCTGCTTGCGCACCGTGTAATCGGCTGCGTAGACCAGCACCGCCAGCTTCATCAGTTCGGAAGGCTGGAAGTTGACGAAGCCCAAGGGCAGCCAACGGTGCGAGCCGTTCACTTCCTTGCCGATGCCAGGGATGAGCACCAATATCAGCAGCAGCAACGCGCCGCCGAAAATGGTCATGGAAAACTTCTGCCACACGTCCATGCGGATCGTGAACGTGGCGGCGGCCACGATGACGCCGAGCGCCAGATAAGCCGCGTGGCGGATGAGGAAGTGATAGTTGCCGTAGTTCGCGAACTTGGGGGAATCGGGCAGCGCGACGGACGCCGAATACACCATGACCAGGCCGAGCAGCAGCAAGGCGATCGCGGATGCCACGAGCGCCGCATCGTAGTTCAGCATGCGCGTGCGGCTCGGCCGCACGGCATTGACGCTTCCGGTCAGTTCGGAGAACAGGCTCACCTCACACCTCCCCCCGGTCCGCCGCGAGCGTGTGCACGGCGTCGACGAACACGTCGGCACGATGCTTGTAGTCGCGGAACATGTCGAAACTTGCGCAGGCCGGCGAGAGCAAGACGGCATCGCCCGGCTCGGCGCGATCCAGGGCTGCCGTCACGGCCGCCGCCATGTCCTCGCACTGGACCAGCGGCACGCCCGCGCTGCCCAGCGCCTCGGCCATGGCCGGCGCGTCCCGCCCGATCAGCACCACGGCGCGGGCGTGCAGCGCCGCGGCACGGGCCAGCGGCGAGAAATCCTGCCCTTTGCCCACGCCGCCCGCTATGAGCACGCAGCGCTGCCCAAGCCCCTCCAGGGCTGCCACGGTAGCGCCGACGTTGGTGCCCTTGCTGTCGTCATAGAAGTCCACGCCCGCGATGCTGCGCACGAACTCCACGCGGTGCGGCTCGCCGCGATACTCGCCCAGCGCCCGCAGCAGCGGCGCCCACGGCAGCCCCAAGCTGCGGGCCAAGAGCAACGCTGCCTGGGCGTTCAAGGCGTTGTGCATGCCGCGTATGTGCAGTGCATCGACCGGCATCAGGCGGTTCAGGCGCCCTTGGGGCCGCGTCACGGGCACCCCTTTCTTGCGCTTGGCGGGAGGCGACTCGAAGTCGTCCGGCGCAGATTCGGCGAGCCATGCGACGCCATGGCTGTGATCCAGGCCGAGGTCGCCCGTCGAGACCGGCGCGTCGCGCCCAAAACTGCGGACATGCTCGCCATCCAAGCGCTCGACCATCTTCGCCACGGCAGGATCGTCCCGGTTGACAATGGTTACGGCCGAGGCAGCCAAGAGCTTGGCCTTGGCCGCGCCATAGGCTTGCATGTCGCCGTGCCAATCCAGGTGGTCCTGGGTGAGGTTCAACACGACGCCGGCATGGGGTTTGAGCGAGTGCGTCGTTTCCAGCTGGAAGCTGGAGAGCTCCAGCACCCAGACCTCCGGCAGCCTGTCCTCTTCCAGCGCCGCCATCAAAGCGGTCAACGCAGCCGGACCGATGTTGCCGGCCACGCCCACGGAGCGGCCCGCGGCCTCGATGAGGCGGCCGGCCAGCGCGGACACCGTCGTCTTGCCGTTGGTGCCGGTCACGGCAAGCACGTGCGGGGAGTAGGCACGCGTGACCGAAAGATCCGCGAGCGCCTGCGCGAACAGCTCGATCTCACCGATCACCGGTATGCCGCGCTCGCGTGCGGCCTCGACGAGTTCGCGTGCCGGCGCCGAGCGGGGCGACAGCCCCGGGCTGATCACCACCCGTTCGATGCCATCAAGCAGTTCCGGATCAAAACTCGGTTCGCCGTCGCGCTCGCGCAGCGCCGCGCCCCCCAAGCGAAACTCCGCGTGCTGCGCGACCTCGCGCAGCGCGTCGACCCCTGCCGGCGCGGCGCGCGAATCGACCACGCGCATCCGCCCACCGGACCGGGCGCACCAGCGCACGACGGCCGAGCCCGTTTCCCCCAGGCCCAGGACCAGGGTGAACGGCGCTTGCGCGACGGACTCGACAGGGGCTTCCATGTTCAACGATACGCCTGACACTTGACGATTAACGCAACTTCAACGTCGCCAGCCCGATCAGCACCAGCATCATGGTGATGATCCAGAACCGGACGACGACCTGGGTTTCTTTCCAGCCGCTGACCTCGAAATGGTGATGCAGCGGCGCCATCTTGAATATGCGCCGGCCCTCGCCGTAACGCTTCTTGGTGTACTTGAACCAACTCACCTGCAAGATGACCGACAGGGTCTCCACCACGAACACACCGCCCATGATGAAGAGCACGATCTCCTGCCGCACGATCACGGCGATCGTCCCGAGCGCGCCGCCGAGTGCGAGCGCGCCCACGTCGCCCATGAACACCTGCGCGGGGTAGGCGTTGAACCACAGGAACGCCAGCCCTGCGCCACCGATCGCGGCGCAGATCACCATGAGCTCCGAAGCGCCCGGGATGTACGGGAAGAGCAGGTACTTGGAGTAGTCCACGCGGCCGACCACGTATGCGAATACGCCGAGCGCCGTTCCCACCAGCACGGTGGGCATGATGGCCAGCCCGTCGAGGCCGTCGGTGAGGTTCACCGCATTGCTGCTTCCGACGATTACGGCCCAAGTCAGTGCGATGAAGCCGATCACGCCCAAGGGATAGCTCACGCTCTTGAAGAACGGCACGATGAGGTCGGCGCGCTCGGGGAGGTGATAACCGAAGCCGCCCGTGACCCAGTCCACCAGCAGCTTCCATGTCCCGGCGGCATCGGGAGCCGATATGGCGAACGCCAGGTAAACCGATGCCACCAGCCCAATCAGCGTCTGCCAGAAAAACTTCTCGCGCGCCGGCATCCCTTCTGGATCGCGGCGCACCACCTTGCGGTAGTCGTCAGACCACCCTATCCAGCCGAAGCCGAACGTCACCAGCAGCACGACCCAGACGAAGCGGTTGCTCCAGTCGGCCCACAGCAGCGTGGAAACGCCGATGGCGATGAGGATGAGCGCCCCGCCCATGGTGGGCGTGCCATTCTTGATCAGGTGCGATTCTGGGCCGTAGCTGCGCACGGCCTGGCCGATCTTGAGCGCCGTCAACTTGCGGATGACCGCCGGCCCGGAGATCAGTCCGATGAGCAACGCCGTCGCGCACGCAAGCACTGCGCGCAGCGTGATGTAGTTGAACACCGAGAAAGCCCGGTAGTCCTCGGACAACCATTGGGCCAGTTCAAGCAGCATGCTTATTACCAATAGAAGAATGATCCGACGAGCGGCCGGCCTGCAATGCCTGCACCACCCGCTCCATGCGCATGAAGCGCGAGCCCTTCACCAATACGGATGCCGGCTGAATCGCCATGACGGCCGAAGCCAGCTGCTCGACCCCATCCGCATGCAAACTGCCGCTGCCAAACGCCTGCGCGGTGGCGCGGGTCGCCTCGCCCAGGGCGAATAGCGCATCGATGCCCCGCTCTTTCGCGTAGGCCCCGACTTCCGCGTGCATGGCCGGCCCCTGGTCTCCCACCTCTCCCATGTCACCCAACACGAGGGCGCGCGGCCCGGGCAGGGAGGCCAGCACGTCGATCGCAGCGCGCACCGAATCGGGGTTGGCGTTGTACGTATCGTCGATCAGCAGTGCACCGCCGGGCAGGCGATGGCGCTGCATGCGTCCCTTGACCGGCGCAAAATCCGCCAGGCCGCGGGCGACGTGCGGCAGGTCCACGCCCGCGCCGAGCGCGCACGCAGCCGCGGCGAGGGCATTGCGCACGTTGTGCATGCCGGCTGCCGCCAAGGTGACCTCAGCCTCGCCATCCGGCGTGCAGAGCACGAAACGGGTCGCGAAAGGCTCGGGGCGAATATCCCGCGCGCTGACCTCGACGTCTCCGACCAGGCCGAAACGCAGGCACCGCCGGGAGCCCGCGAGCTCGGCCCAGATCGAGGTGTAGGCGTCGTCGCCGGGGAACACTGCCACACCGTCGGCAGCGAGCGCCGAGATGACGGCTCCGTTCTCGCGTGCAACTGCCTCCACGGTGTGCATGAATTCCTGATGCTCACGTTGGGCATTGTTCACGAGCGCCACCGTAGGCGCGGCGATGCGCGCCAACTCGGCAATCTCCCCGGGGTGATTCATGCCCAGCTCGACCACGGCGCTGCGATGGGCGTCGCGCAGCCGCATGATCGTGAGCGGGACCCCGATGTCGTTGTTCAAATTGCCTTGCGTGGCAAGGCGCTGCGGCTCGCCGTAGCGCGCCGCGAAAATCGCGGCGATCATTTCCTTGGTGGTCGTCTTGCCGTTGCTACCGGTCACGCCCACCACCGGAATCGAAAAACGGCTGCGCCATGCGGCCGCCAAGTCGCCTAGCGCCCGGCGGGTGTCGGCCACCACGACCTGCGGCAGGCCTGCGTCCTGCACGGGGCGCTGCACCACCGCCGCGACGGCTCCCGCCTCACCTGCGGCCCGCACGTACGCGTGACCATCGAAGCGCTCGCCGCTCAACGCCACGAACAGCTCGCCCGGCATAACGTTGCGGGAATCGGTGCCGACGCCGCTGAATACGACGCCGTCGGCACCGGCATTCCCGTGCACCACGCCGCGCATGGCACGGGCGGCGTCAGCCAGCGTCATCAAGCCAGTCTCGACGGGATCGGCGCAATACGCAGCCAAGGCCAGCGCCGCCTGTTCGACGTCCGAGAATGGATGGCGCACGCCCCCGACTTCCTGATAGGACTCATGCCCCTTGCCCGCCAGCAGGATCACGTCCTCCGGACGGGCGCGGCGCACGGCGTCGCGGATGGCGCGCGCCCGGTCCGGGTCGGACGACACCGCTCGCCCCGCCGGCACGCCCGCCAGGATCTGGTCGATGATGGACTGGGGCAACTCGCTGCGGGGGTTGTCGCTGGTCACCACCACGATATCGGCATGCTCGCACGCCGCCTGCGCCATCTGCGGGCGCTTGCCTGGATCGCGGTCGCCGCCGCATCCGAACACGCAGATCCGGCGTCCGCCGCGGGCTTGGGCGACGGGCGCCAACGCTTCCAGCGCGCGTGCCAGGGCATCCGGTGTGTGCGCATAATCAACGACCACCAACGGTCCGCCCTCACCCGGAAGGCGTCCCGGGGCTGCCACGGCCTGCAGCCGGCCCGGAGCCGGTTGGGCCGACGACAGCGCCGCCGATACGCGCTGCACGCTCCAGCCCAGCTCCAAGAGCACCCCCCCCACCGCCAATAGATTGGACACGTTGTGGGCGCCGAGCAGCGGCGTCGAGATCTGCACCGACTGCCCTTGCCACGTCAGCGTGAACACCATCCCATGGCTGGTGGCGTGCAGGTCGGAGGCCACGAGCGCGCGCCCGCCCTCGTCGGCCGGAACATCCCCGAGGGCATATTCGGTCAGTGCCGCCGGCGTACCGCGCGCGCGCAGTGCTTGGATCAACCGCCTGCCCGCCTCGTCGTCGCGGTTCACGACGGCGGCGGATACGCCCTCCCACGCAAAGAGCTTGGCCTTTTCCGCCTCATAGGCCGCCATGTCGCCGTGGTAGTCGAGATGATCGCGCGTCAGATTGGTAAACACGGCGATGTCGATGTGCAAGCCGTCGAGGCGGCCTTCGGCGATACCGATGGAAGACGCCTCGATGGCAACTGCCTCCACCCCGTCGCGCCGCATGTCGGCCAGGGCGCGATGCAGCGCCACGGCGTCGGGCGTGGTCAGGCCGGTAGACAGTGAGCGCGAGCCGCCGTCTGCGCCCGGTATTTGTATGCCCAGCGTTCCGATGGCGCCGCAGGGCATGCCCCCTTCCGTCAAGGCACGGGCGATCCACTGCGCGCAGGAGGTCTTGCCGTTGGTACCGGTCACGGCGATGACGCGCATCTCGCGCGAAGGCTCGCCGTACCAGCCCGAGGCAATGGCGCCAAGCGCGGGCTTGAGGCCAGCTGCCGGCAAACCCGGAACGCCTTTATCCGCCAGGGTCTGCAAGAGCACCGCGGTCCGCCCGGGGTCCACGTCGTCGAAGACGATCGCGCCGGCGCCGCGCTCGAGCGCCTGGCCAATGAAATCGCGGCCGTCGCTGCGCGCACCGACATAAGCGAGGAAAACGTCGCCCGCCTGCACCGCCCGGGAATCCAGGCGCAGGTGCGAGCCCGGCGAGGCGCGGCCGTGCAGCCAGTCAAGGACCATGGAGGCAGTAGACGTCGCCGGCGTCACAGGCTGTCCTCCAGGGGATGCTCGGGAATCACCAGCGATTTGAACGGTGCATCGGGCTCCACGCCGAGTATGCGCAGCGTCCCGCCGGTGATCTTGGAGAACACCGGCCCGGCCACCGCGCCGCCGTAAATGCTGCCGGCAGAGGGTTCGTCGATCATAACCGCCACCACGATGCGTGGGTTGGAAACCGGAGCGAACCCAGCGAACGAGGCGACATACTTGGTGACGTACACGCCATTGACGATCTTGCGCGCCGTGCCCGTCTTGCCGGCCACCCGGTAGCCCATGACCTGGGCCTGTGCGGCCGTGCCGCCGGGGCCGACCACCGCTTCCAGCATCTGCCTCATGGTGCGCGCCGTCTTGGGCGAGAAAACGCGCGTGCCCGGGGCCGGGCGATCAGTCTTCAAGAAGGTCAGCGGAACCGTGTCGCCGTCCCGCGCAAACACGGTATAGGCTTGCGCCAGTTGCACCAGCGAGACCGACAAGCCGTAGCCATAGGACATGGTGGCTTTCTCGATGGGCTTCCACTTTTCATAGGGACGCAGCCGCCCCGCCACCGCACCGGGAAAGTCGAGCTTGGGAACCTGGCCCAGGCCGAGCTCGGTGTACTTCTCCCACATCTCTTTGCTTTCCAGGCGCTGCGAAATCAGCGTGGTGCCGATGTTGCTCGACTTCTGCACCACGCCCGCCACGTCCAGCTTGCCGTAGCCGTGGGTGTCGCTAATGGTGCGCCCGTAAAAATTCATCCGGCCGTTGCCGGTGTCGACGACGGTGTTCGGCTGCACCCGCCCGAGGTCCAGCGCCAACGCGATCGAGAATGGCTTGATGGTAGAGCCGGGTTCGAAGGTGTCTGTCAGCGCGCGGTTTCGCAGGCGGGGCCCGGTCAGCGTCTCGCGCTGGTTCGGGTTGTATGTGGGCAGATTGGCCAAGGCAAGGATCTCCCCGGTGCGCGTATCCACCACGATGGCGGCGCCGCCCTTGGCCTTGTGGCGCTCGACTGCTTCTTGCAACTGCGAAAACACTAAGTACTGCACCCGGGTATCAATGGACAAGGTCAGGTCGTGACCGTTGGCCGGTGCACGTACCGCCTGTACGTCCTCGACTACCCTTCCCAGGCGGTCCTTGATGACCCGGCGGCTGCCAGGACGGCCTGCCAATTGAGCATTGTAGGCCAGCTCGATTCCTTCCTGCCCGCGATCCTCGACGTTGGTGAAACCCAGCACATGGCCGAGCACTTCGCCCTCGGGGTAATAGCGCAGGGTCTCGCGCTGCTGGTGGATGCCATCGATGCCCAGCGCCGCCACCTTCTCGGCAATCTCGACCGGAACCTGGCGCTTCAAGTAAACGAAGGTCTTGTCTTCGTTGGCAAGCTTGCGCTGCAGGTCCCGCAGCGGCGTGTCCAGCAGCTTGGCGAGCTCGGCCAGCTTGGCCGGGGGTGCCTTGACGTCTTCGGGAATCGCCCATACCGCGCGCGCCGGAATGCTGGAGGCCACCACCACCCCGTTGCGGTCGGTGATCTTTCCCCGGGACGCCGGCAAGACCAGCGTACGCGCGTAGCGCGACTCGCCCTGCTTTTGCAGAAATTCATTCGAAAGCCCTTGCAGATACAAGGCGCGCAGCACCAGCACTGCAAAACCAGCAAAAAGCAGGAAGAGGACGAAGCGGGACCGCCACGCGGGCAATTTCAGGCTCAGGACCGGGTTCTCGGACGAAAAACGCACGCGCTTCATCGTGCACCTCTCGCGGGAGACTTGGCGGGTACGGGAACGCCAGGAGGCCCGTAGGGCAGCAAGGCCGGACCGCCCTGGCCGTCGCGCGACTGCGCCAGGTAGATCGTGCGGGCAGGCGTGACCGGCTCCATCTTCAGCGTGGTGCGGGCCACCTTATCGATCAGGGCGTGTTTCGCGTGATCGGTCTGCTCGAGCTGCAGCCGCCGCCATTCCACGTCGAGGTCGCGCGCCGCAGCCTGGGCACGCTCGAGCTCCACGAAGAGACTGCGCGCTTTGTACTGGCTGCTGACCAGCGACAACGCGCAGCCTACCAAGGCGGCCGTCAGGACGAAGAGCAGGCGCCCCATGCCGGCCACCTATGCGCAAGCGAGGAAGTGGGCGCGCGGCGTGCGCGTCCGGGTCGAAGCGCGCCGACGGCCGGACGGCACGTCGGGGGCTTTCAGGAACGCCTTGCCGCCTTCGGCCGGCAAGGCTACGTGCGTGCGTTCAGCCACGCGCAGCACTGCGGAACGGGCGCGCGGGTTTTGCTGGATCTCCTCTTCACTGGGCAGGACGCGGCCGACCGAAACCAACACCGGCTGCGGCCGCTCGCTCTCGCGCAGCGGCAACCGGGCGGTCTCGGCGCCGGGCCGCGACGCGGCAGCGATGAATTGCTTGACGATGCGGTCCTCCAGCGAATGGAAGCTGATCACGGCCAACCTCCCGCCGGGGACCAGGAATTCGAGCGCGGCGGCTAGCGCGCGCGGGAGCTCCTCAAGCTCCTGATTGAGGTGAATCCGTATAGCTTGAAAGGTGCGGGTCGCAGGATGCTGGCCCTTTTCCCTCGTGCGGACGGCGCCAGCCACGATGTCGGCAAGCTCGCCTGTGGTCGTGATAGGCCGTTTCTCGCGGCTAACTGCAATCGCCTTTGCAATCTGGAAAGCAAACCGTTCTTCACCATAGCGTGCTATGACCTCTCGCATTTCGTCTACGCTCGCGTGAGCGAGCCATTGCGCGGCGGTCTCGCCGCGCGTGGTGTCCATCCGCATATCGAGCGGGCCGTCGCGCATGAAAGAAAATCCGCGCTCCGCGTCGTCGATTTGCGGCGAAGAAATACCCAAATCCATCATCAGGCCGGCGATCCGGTCGATCCCTAGCCTGGAGAGCTCCTCCGCCAACGCGCCAAAACCAGCATGTACGACCGTGACGCGCGCATCGCGCTCGGCCAGCGCACGGGCCGCTTCGATCGCCTGGGGATCCTTGTCGAAGACCACCAGGCGCGCCTCCGGCCCCAGCCGCGCGAGCAGGGCGCCTGAATGCCCTCCCCGGCCGAAAGTCGCGTCGACCCACACCCCGGCGCCCACGCCGTCGGCAGGTACGGCCAACGCGTCTATCGTCGGCTCCAACAACACGGGCCGATGCATGAATGGGGTCGTCACGGCGTCAGAAAGAAAACTGGTTCAGAACTTCGGGCATGCCTTGCGCCAGCATTTCCTGCTCGCGCTGGGCCAAAACGGCAGCGTCCCACAGCTCGAAGTGCGCACCGAGACCGAGCAGCATGACGTCGCGGCTCAGCGAAGCCGCGGCACGCAGTTCGGGAGCGATCAGGATGCGGCCCGCGTTATCGAGCTCCACGTCCTGGGCGTTGCCCAACAGCAGCCGTTGCAGCGCGCGCGCCTGCATCGGAAATGCGGCGATCTGTTCGCGCTTCTCCTCCCAGATGGGACGGGGGTAGATCAGAAGGCAACCGTCGGGATGGCGGGTCAGCGTCAGGCGGCCTTCGGCCTGGGCGATCAGCGCGTCACGATACCGGGTAGGGATCGAGACCCTTCCCTTCGCATCGAGCGTGAGCGCGCTGCTGCCCTGAAACACGACCCGTCACCCCACTTTTTTGCACAAAATTCTACTATTTCCCACTCTAAAGGAGGGACTAAGCGGGGTCAAGCCGGCCCAAGCCGATTTTTTCATTAGTAACAAGGACTTAGCCGCACTTCCTCAACATCCATATTGCGAAATATTCCGAAAAATCAGGACATTGGAAGGTAAAGTGAAGGTAGGGTCTGAAGAACACCGGTTGCACCGCGGCGGGGCGCAAGAACGTAACAAAAAGCGAGCAAAGAAAGAGAGGGGAGAACAGCCCGGGAGGGGGAAGGAGGCGGGCGCAGGCCCCGGCGTACTCATTCACGCCGAATCCGCGCACGGAAGTTGATGTATATCCGTCGGAGATGCCCTGGAACGCCGAAACAAGGCAAAGCAGATCGATAGGCCGGATTCTGTACACGGGTTGCCCCGCGGGCAGTCATTCCTCTAGGCCGTCCGTTGCCGAACGGCTCAAGCCACCTACCCGCATGCTCGGACGGACCGCCCTGTGCGGCGCAAGGCCGCGCGCATGCCTATTTGGTGTTGCTCCGGATGGAGGTTGCCGCGTTTCACCCTGCAGCGACTCGCCGCGGCCAGGCCGCGCGAACGGCACGGAGTGGCCGTGCCGGAGCGGAGCTCGCGCCCCGCCCTCTCTGCAGACTCGTCTCTGTGGCCCTATTCCTCGGCTTCGCGCCGCGCACTCGCGTGCCCGGCGATCGCCGGACGGCTGTTAGCCGCCATCCTGTCCTGCGGAGTCCGGACCTTCCTCGGCGCCGGAGGCGCCGCGACTGCCTGATCTGCTCTGCTTCGTTATTATAACGGTGGCCGGGGCGGCCCGGGCGGAAGACTTCCGTATCGTCGTAAAAGGCCGGCGTCGTGTTTTCGGGCCACCAGCCAGGCAGCCCCAACACCGGCAGGGGGCAGAGGTCGCGCGTATTGAAGAAAGGCCAGTTTTCCAGCCAGTCCGCCACCAATCGGTCGATGGTTGCCCTGCGCTGGTGGGGCGACGCCCGGAAATACGAGTCGTCGACCGGAATGATGAGGGTGTGCGCGGTGATGGACTTGTAGGGTCGGACCAGCTTTTCAAGCAGGCCGTGCCCGACCACCCAGGGCTCGGTCTGCATCAGCGTCGCGGTACGGCGCTCGACGAACAGCGTGCGCCAGTCGAAGCGACGCAGCGCCTGGGCCAAGTCGTCATTGGAGCAGGCCAGCACGAGCCCGTTCTCGTCGAAAATCGTCACCGCATCGCGCAGCGCCCCGCGGCCGGCCGAAGCGTCGGCCGTTTTTTTCAGCGCGCGCGCCTGCAACGCATTCAACCTTGCCTTGATCTGTGGAAAGGCAAACCACACCAATCCGTTGAAGAGGTCGTGCAGGTTGTCCCGCGTCGGCACCCGTCCGGTTTGATAGATGTGGGTTTCGTAGGCCCGCCCCTCGGGCAGGTCGGAAGGCGGCACGAAAACGAGCGCCTTGCCCGAGGCCAACCTCATGCGCCCCCTCGGGTCGCCGCCCGGCTCGCCTGCCGTCAAGAGCCGGTTCAGCCGATCGCACAGGGGCTCGTCGCCAGCGGGCGCCAGCAACTCGCCCTTGTGCGCGATCGCGGCGAACCAGGGCTGCCCCCAATCAATGGCCGTCAGGTCGACACCCGCCATGGCAGCGTCTCCCCGCCGGCGAGCGGCACGATGGTTTGCTGGCCGAAAGGCAACTCATCTGGGATGCTGAATGCTTCCCGCTCCAGCCGAAGCGTGCCGGTATTGCGCGGCAGACCGTAGAAATCCGGTCCATGAAAGCTCGCGAATGCTTCCAGCGCATCCAATTTGCCGGCGGCTTCGAAGGCCGTGGCATAAAGCGCCATCGCGTGCAGGCCGGTAAAGCATCCGGCGCAGCCGCAGGCGTGCTCTTTCAGGCCCCGCGCGTGCGGCGCGCTGTCCGTGCCGAGGAAAAAGCGCGGGTTGCCACTGGTGGCGACCTCCACCAGGGCCTGGCGGTGGGTCTCGCGCTTGAGCACGGGCAGGCAATACCAGTGGGGACGCATCCCGCCCTGGAACAGGGCATTGCGGTTGTAGAGCAGGTGCTGGGGCGTGATGGTTGCCGCGATCGGTCCCTCCGCATCGCGTACGTATTGCGCGGCATCGGCCGTGGTGATGTGCTCGAACACCACCTTCAGCGCTGGGAACGCGCGGCGCAGCGGCATCATCACGCGATCGATGAACACCTTCTCGCGGTCGAACACGTCGATCGCCGGGTCGGTGACTTCGCCATGCGCCAGCAGCGGCATGCCGACCTTTTCCATGGTTTCCAGCACCCTGGCGCAGCGGCCGAGCAAGTCAGTCACGCCGGCGTCCGAATTCGTGGTCGCCCCCGCAGGATAAAGCTTGACAGCATGAACCGCTCCGGAATCGCGCGCGCGGAGGATTTCCTCTGGGTCCGTGTTGTCGGTCAGGTAAAGCGTCATCAACGGCGTGAACGAAGAGGCTTGCGCGCCGCCCTTGCGCAGCGCCGCCAAGATGCGTTCGCGGTACGCCAATGCCTGCTCGGTCGTCGTGACCGGTGGCTTGAGGTTCGGCATGACGATGGCTCGGGCGAACTGGCGCGCCGAATGCCCGACGACGGCCTCGAGCGCTTCGCCGTCGCGCAGGTGCAAATGCCAATCGTCAGGGCGGGTGATGGTGAGGGTGGAAATAGTCATGGATGCGGCCACTGCTTGTCGGGACGGCCTGCCTTCGGGCGCGAACGCCGCACCCGCGTCGGCCCGGTCATTTCATTTTAAGGGATGGAGGCGCGCCCGCCTCAATCGACGACCGGCATGCTCCGCTCGACGATCGCCGCCAGGATGCCCGCACCGATCGGGATCACCGAGTCGTTGAAATCGTAGCTGCTGCTATGCAGGATGCAGCCGCTCTCCGCGCCCCCCTGCCCGAGCCGGAAATACGCGCCCGGCCGGCCCTGCAGCATGAGCGAGAAGTCCTCGGCGCCCATCGAGGGCGTCAAATCGCGGATGACGTTTTCCTTGCCGAGGATGGCGCTCGCCACGTCCGCGACGAAGTTCGCCTCGCGGGGGGTATTGATCGTCGCCGGATAAATGCGCTCGTAGGTCAGCGTCGCGGTGGCGCCAAAGGCGGCTGCGATCGAGGAAGACAGCTCGCGCAAGCGATTCTCGATCATCTCTTGCACCGTGCGGCGGAAGGTCCGCACGGTGCCCACCAACCGGGCTTCGCGCGGGATGACGCTCATCGCGCCGGGGTTGCCGGCCTGTACCGAGCAGATGGACACGACGGCCGAATCAAGCGGATTCACGTTGCGCGCCACGATGGACTGCGTAGCCGTGATGATCTGCCCCGCCGCCACGATGGGATCGATGGTCAGGTAAGGATGGGCGCCATGGCCGCCGCGCCCTTCGATGACGATCTCAAAGCGGTCCGATGCGGCCATCATGGGCCCGGGATTGATGCCCACCTTGCCTGCCGGCAAAGCCGGCCAGTTGTGAAGCGCGTAAATTTCGTTACAAGGGAAGATCTCGAACAGGCCATCTTCGATCATGGCGCGGGCCCCGCCCAAGCCTTCTTCGGCCGGCTGGAAAATCAACACCGCCGTGCCGTCGAAATTGCGCGTCTTGGCCAAGTACCGGGCCACGCCCAGCAGGATTGCGGTATGGCCGTCATGTCCGCAGCCGTGCATCAACCCAGGCCGGCTCGACCGGTGGTCGAAGGCGTTGTCCTCGCT
>NZ_JADGHH010000215.1 GCF_019689535.1 Pigmentiphaga sp. | reverse complement strand
GGCTTATATATCCAGCGGCACGCGCCCATGCTGCGCATCGCCATTCCCTATGGCATGCTGGCGTCCCGCCAGCTGCGCACCTTGGCCTATATCGCGCGCAAATGGGACCGCGGGTATGGCCATTTCACTACCCGGCAGAACATTCAGTTCAACTGGCCGCGCCTGGAGGACGTGCCAGACATCCTGGCGGAACTGGCGAAGGTGCAGATGCATGCCATCCAGACGAGCGGCAACGACATCCGCAATACGACGACGGACCAGTTCGCGGGCATCGCACCTGACGAAATCGTCAATCCGCTGGTCTGGTGCGAATTGATACGCCAATGGTCCACGTTTCATCCTGAGTTTGCTTTCCTGCCGCGCAAGTTCAAGATCGCGGTCAGCGGCGCGGTGACGGATCGGGCCGCAGTAGGGGTCCACGACATCGGACTGCAGGCCGTCGAGCAAGACGGCGAAGTCGGCTTCCGCGTCTGGGTCGGCGGTGGCCTGGGCCGCACGCCGCTCGTGGGGCATTTGGTCAATCCCTTCGTCCCCTGGCAGCATCTGTTGACCTACCTCCAGGCCATTTTGCGCGTCTATAACCTCTACGGACGGCGCGACAACAAATACAAGGCGCGCATCAAGATTCTGGTCAAAGACTTGACGCCCCAAGGGTTCGCCGAGGAAGTCGAGCGCGAATGGAAAGCGATCAAGGACGGTCCGGAGACGCTGACGGCCGAGCAGGTGCAAGCCATTGCCGAGCGCTTCACGGTCACGCCTTACGAAGCGGATCCGGGGCCAGACGTTTCCGCCGAATACGCGAGCCGCGACCCGCGGTTCGCACGTTGGCTGCGCCGCAATACGCACCCGCACAAGGTGCCGGGCTATGCGGCCGTGACCCTATCGCTCAAGCGCACGGGGGTTCCTCCTGGCGACATTACCGCGGACCAGATGGATGCGGTCGCAGACCTCGCCGATCGCTACAGTTTTGGCGAAATGCGCGTGACGCACGAACAAAACCTAGTCTTCGCCGACGTCGCGCGCAGCCAGCTCTACGACTTGTGGAAAGCGCTCGACGAGCTCGGCCTGGCGACACCCAACGTCGGGCTGCTGACCGACATCATCGCGTGCCCGGGCGGAGACTTCTGCGCACTCGCGAACGCTGTCTCCATTCCCGTGGCCGAGGCCATTCAACGTCGCTTCGACGACCTCGACTACCTGTATGAGATCGGCGAGCTGGACCTGAACATTTCGGGTTGCATCAACTCCTGCGGGCACCACCATGTCGGGCACATCGGCATCCTCGGGGTGGACAAGGCAGGGCAGGAGTGGTACCAGGTGACGCTCGGCGGCCGCCAGAGCGGTTCCGCCAAGCCTTTGCCGGACATCGAATCGACGCGGGGAGGCGGCGCGGCGATCGGGCGGGTCATCGGCCCCTCGTTCGCGCGAGAGGAGGTGGCGGATGTCGTCGCCAAGCTGGTGGAAACCTACCTCACGCTGCGCGACAGCGAAGAAGAGCGCTTCATCGATGTCGTGGAGCGGGTGGGCATCGAACCGTTCAAGGAACGGGTGTATGCCGAGCGCAAGGCGGCCAAGGCCGTTGCGGAGGTGGCCCATGCCTGATTCCAAGACGCCCACGCTCATTCGCCATGGCCGGCTGGAGGTCGACACCTGGCAGCGCTTCGAGCCGACGGAAGGGCAGCCGCTGCCGCCGGAGGCCGGCGATTGGCTCGTGCCGCTTTCGGTCTGGCAAGCCGCTTCCGCCCAGTTGCGCGAACGCGCCCGGCCGGTTGGGGTGCTGCTCGGCCCGGCTGATGATCCGGCTGCGCTGGCCGACGGCGGCCGCATCGATTCCCGCGGGTTGGCGCTGATCGCGATCGATTTCCCGGCCTATACCGACGGCCGGGGATATTCCATCGCCTACCTGCTTCGTACGCGCTACGGGTGGACGGGCGAGCTGCGGGCGGTCGGCGACGTCATGATCGACACCGTTTATTACCAGGCGCGTTCGGGGTTCGACAGCTTCGCCGTCAAGCCGGGGCATGATCCGCAAGCGGCCCTCCAGGCGCTTGCGACGTTCTCGGCAGCCTACCAGAAAAGCTATCCGCTTCCAGAGGCTGTCGCATGAAGGGTACCCCCGCGATCCGCCCCAGCGTAGCGGGCCGCCTGGAGCGGTGGAGCTGACGATGGGCAAGGTATACCTGGTGGGCGCGGGCCCCGGTGCCGCAGACCTGCTGACGTTGCGGGCGGCCCGCATCCTCGCGCAGGCCGACGTCGTCTTCCACGACGCCCTGGTCGATGAAGAGGTGCTGGCCTTGGCCCCTCAGGCCCGGCAGGTCGCCGTGGGCAAGCGGTGCGGCCGGCTCTCCACGGCCCAGCACTTCATCAACAAGCAACTGGTCGATGCCGCACGACGCCATGCCTGTGTCGTCCGCCTCAAAGGCGGGGATCCGATGCTGTTCGGCAGGGCGCAGGAAGAAATCTCCGCCCTGGCCGAAGCCGGCATCGAGGTGGAGGCCGTTCCGGGCATCAGCGCCGCCTTCGGGGCGAGCGCCTCCGTGGGCATTTCGCTTACGCGGCGAGGGTTGAGCCGCAGCGTCGTATTCCTGACGCCATCGGTGGGACAGGGAGAGCCCGGCCATGCCTGGGCCGACGCCGCGCGTGGGGCCGATACGGTGGTTTTGTACATGGCGAGCCGCCAGGCCGAGGCCATCGTCGCCGGCCTGGCAGCGGCCGGAGTGCCGGGAAGCCGGCCCGCCGTGCTGGTCGAGAACGCCAGCCTGCCTGGCGAACGCATTTTGCCGACGACGGTGGCCAGGTTGCCCGAGGCGGCCCGCCAATTGGGCGGCGGGCCGGCGCTGATCCTAGTTGGCGACGTGTATGCGGAGCTGATCGCCCAAGCCCCGCCATGGCGCCTTGAGGATGCGCCGCGGCGAAACGCTGCGGCCTGAAGTCATTTCCCATACACTTCGATCATGTTGATCGAAGCTTATGGGCTGGCGCTGGGCAAGAGCTTTCTTTTCGCCCTGGCAACTTTGGTCCCCATCTTGAATCCCACGGCCACGGCGCCGATCTTTTTGTCCCTGACAGAGGGCGCGACCCCGGGCGTGCGGGAGGTCTTGGCGCGCAAGATCGCACGCAACGTGTTCATGCTGCTGCTCGCCGCCATGCTCATCGGCTCCGTGGTGCTGGATTTCTTCGGTATTTCGCTTGCCATCGTGCGGGTCGGGGGCGGCCTGCTGGTCGTGGCGAGCGCCTGGAGGCTGCTCAATTCCAGCGACGGGGACGCCGAGCGTTCCGCGCGCATGGCCGAAGGCTTTACCGCCGAAATGGCCAATCGCCGCGTCTTCTATCCCCTGACTTTTCCCATCGCCTGCGGCCCCGGTTCGATCGCAGCGGCCATTACGGTCGGCGCCAGCCTGCACGATCCAACCTCGATCGCCATGAGCGCCACCGGCATCGTCGGCGCTGTGTTCGGACTGGCGCTGGTGGCCGCGTCGGTGTTGCTGTGCTTTAGGTATGCACCGCAGCTACTGCGTCTGCTGGGAGACTCGGGAACGGCCGTTTTCCTGCGGCTTTCCGCGTTCATCCTGTTGTGCCTGGGCGTGCAGATCGTATGGGAAGGCGCTTCGGAATTGATGTTGGGTCTGCTGCGCCAGGCTGAGTTACGTCTACCTTGAGGAAGCTTCGCGTCATCCATGAGAACATTGTCCGTTGATCGACTGCTCGCCTTCGTCGCCGTCGCCGGTTTGGCGGCAGTCGCCGTCGCCTTGGTGTCGCAACACGTTTTCGATATGCAGCCTTGCGCCTGGTGCGTCCTGCAGCGCGTGATTTATTTGGCCGCCGCGTTGACGTCGCTCGTAGGCCTGGCCTTGCGCAGGATTGCGGCGGCGCAGAAGGTATGTGCCGGAATCGCGTCTGTGCTGGCGCTGGGCGGCCTGGCTGCAGCGGGGTACCAGCACAACGTGGCCTCGCAGTCGCTCAGTTGCGCGCAGACGTTTGCCGATCGCTTCATGACCGCTTCCGGCCTGGAGGCGGCCTGGCCCTCCGTGTTCGGGATTTACGCCACTTGCGCGGACGCCGCCGTGGAATTGCTGGGCGTGCGCTATGAAGTGTGGAGCGGATTGCTGTTCGCCGTGCTGGCGGCGGCTGGGGTGGCGGCCCTGTTCATGCGCCGGGGCGCGCACGCGCAGGCGGCAGGCACGGTTTCCTGATTTCCCGCGCGCACGGCCATGAGCTTCGCACCGGCTACCGTTCGATTCCAGGAAGTCGCCGCCACCGGCGGGTGGCGCATCGGCATTGCCACGCTCGACGCGCCGGCCACGCTCAATGCTTTGTCCCTCCAGATGGTCGATGCACTGTCGGAGCGATTGAAGGCATGGGCGGTCGATCCCGCCGTGGCAATCGTGGTGCTGGAGGCCGAGGGCAGGGCATTGTGCGCCGGGGGCGATCTGCAAAGCGTGTATCGCGAAATGCAGGCATGGGACGGCCAGGGCATCCCCGCCAACATCGCCCGCTTTTTCGAGCGGGAGTATGCGCTCGATTACCTCATCCACACGTACCCCAAGCCTTTCCTGTGCTGGGGCAACGGCATCGTGATGGGAGGCGGGATGGGCCTGATGATAGGCGCCAGCCACCGGGTGGTGACCGAAACCTCGCGCCTGGCCATGCCCGAGATCGCCATCGGCCTCTTTCCCGACGTAGGCATGTCCTGGGCCATGGGCCGGATGCCGGGAAAAACGGGGCGCTTCCTCGCCTTGACCGGCGCCTCGATTCATGCCGCGGACGCCTTGTATGTCGGCTGGGCCGACTACCACATCCCGCAGGCGCGCAAGCCGCAGGTGTTTCGCGACCTGGCCGGGCAAGCGTGGAGCGGCGATCGCCGGCGGGACGACTCGCTGCTGCATGAGGTCCTGGACTCCTGCCGATGCCTACCGGAGCCGGCTTCTGGGCCCTTACGCCTAAACCTCGACCTCATTGCCGAGCTATGCCGGGCGCCGGCGCTCGATGACGTCTTGGCTGCCATTTTGCGCTACGACGGCGAGGATTCCTGGCTCCAGGGCGCGAAGGCGAGCCTGGCGGCCGGGGCGCCCAGCACGGCGCGCCTGGCCTGGGAATTGCAGCACCGGGCGCGCCACCTGTCGCTGGCACAGGTGTTCGCGATGGAGTACCGGGCCGCTATCTGGTGCTGTACCCGTGGAGATTTCCGGGAAGGCATCCGCGCTCTGCTGATCGACAAAGACAAATGCCCGGCCTGGAAACAGGCGCACGGCGCGGACGTCGGTCCAGGCTGGGCGGATGCCGTGTTCCGGGAGATGGAAGCCATCGGCGTGCCGCCGTCCCTGCAGGCCCTGGGGGCCTGATTCGCTTCGGGGAGCGGGGGCAAGGGCGCCCGCCCCTGGTTCACGTGCCTTTCGCCAAAGGGGCGTACCCCGGGCGCGGCGTTCGCTCACAAAAACAGGTTGATTTATATAAACAAGGTTTATAT
>NZ_JADGHH010000027.1 GCF_019689535.1 Pigmentiphaga sp. | reverse complement strand
TATTTTTATAAGAGACAGGTTATTTGCGGGGGGGGGGGGGGCGGCGCCGGCCGGCGCCGCGGTAGACAATTTTTCTATTGTCGCGCAAAACGCATGGGCCGGCAGCGGCCTCCCCGGCCGCGCGGTCTGGCGGCTAGGCGATGGCGTCCCGGCTCCGGCCCCCTATGGTCGCCATCCAACTCGCGACGAACGCGCCGATCAGCATCGAGGCAAAAGCCCACAACGCGAACGCTGCGGCGGCTTTGCGCGCCGCGTCGGCCGCTTCGCGGGCACGTTGCTCGGCTTGCTGGGCAGCCTCGCGCGCCCGGTCGACGACATCTTCGACCCGCCTTTCCGCCGTGGGGGGATCGATGCCCGTTTGTGCCGCGATGACGCGTGCCGCGTATGTTCGGTCGTCGACGCTCACCTCGCCCTTGGCCAGGCTGGCCGCGATGATGCGTCCGAGTTCGGCCCGCGCGGCCTGCGGCTCGCCCGCCGGATTGGGCTGTTCCGAGCGCAGGAGCAGGTCGGCGAGGTACTCAGTCGCCATGCCCGCCCGGTTTCCTTCGCCCGAGGCGGCCTGGCCCGCCGCGGCGGCCGCGGCCGTCCCCGCGCCGGCGACGAGCGAAGCCCCGGCGCGCGCGGTGCCGGCGGCTGCCGACACGAGCGCCGAGCCGATCAACAGGCCGCTGATCGCCGCGCTCAGTGCCCAGACCAGGAAACCGTGGGCGGTGTCGCGGAAGTAAGTCTCGTCGGTATGGACGCCCACCCATTTGGTGCGCAGCCGGCCGGCGACGTAGCCGCCGACTCCGAACGAGATGATGTGGGTCACGATCATCCAGATGACGGCGCCGGTGCCCAGCGCCATCGCAGATGCGCCTTCCCCGGACCAGGGGGAGCTCGCTACGAATCCGAGCCCGGCTCCGCCGGATAGCAGCATGAAGGAGAGGGCGGAGGCGATGACGGCGCCGGCGATGACGGCGGCCCATGACACGGCGGACCCTAAAGATTCCTGGGTCCGCGCTGCGGCTGGGGTCGATACGTAAGAATTACCAACGGGCGTGGCGTTTTCCATGGCGTGGCCTTTTTTCGGTGGAAGGGCGGAGTGGCTAGTGCCAGAAGAGGGCGAGCAAGATGATGATGGGAATGGGAACGCCCAGAAGCCAGAGCAGGATGGCGCGCATAGAGGTCTCCTCGAGTCAGGAGGGCGTGGCCGCCCTCATCGGTGCGGTCGAGTGCGCAAGCCGCGTGCCCGGCCGAGCCGAAGACGTCGGGCCGCTCTCCACGGCCCGGGACGGCGCGGACGGCGCGCGACCGCGCGGTGCCGGGGCCGCGGGAGGTTTTCGCGGGGACAGGGGGTGCTAAAATCCCAACCCACATTGTGAAAGCCAAGGGCCGGGCCGTCTTGCGCGGCTACGTCACCCGGCATTCGCGAGGACGCGATTCTTCCAGCGCAGCCATGCCCGTCATCCCGGGCCGCCGGCCCGAGGGCCGGGGTGCGCCGGAAAATCTCCGCTACTTCCGTAATCGAGTGGGATTCAATAAAGAATGTCTACATCGTCGAAGATCATCTACACCCTCACTGACGAAGCGCCAGCATTGGCGACGTACTCGCTGCTGCCCATCGTCCAGGCTTTCACCCGTCCCGCCGGCGTCGAAGTCGAGACGCGGGACATTTCGCTTTCCGGCCGCATCATCGCGGTGTTCCCCGAGTACCTGACCGAGGAACAGCGGATTTCGGACGACCTGGCCTACCTGGGCCAACTGGCGACCAAGCCCGAGGCCAACATCATCAAGCTGCCCAACATTAGCGCGTCGATCCCGCAGCTCAAGGCCGCGATCAAGGAACTGCAGCAAAAGGGCTACAAGCTCCCCGACTATCCGGACGAGGTCAAGAACGACACCGACAAGGAAGTCAAAGCCCGCTATGACAAGGTCAAGGGCAGTGCGGTGAACCCGGTCCTGCGCGAAGGCAACTCCGATCGCCGCGCGCCGCTGTCGGTGAAGAACTACGCCCGCAAGCATCCGCACCGCATGGGTCCGTGGAGCGCCGATTCGAAGTCGCACGTGGCCCACATGGAAAGCGGCGATTTCTACGGCAGCGAGAAATCCACCGTGATCGAGAACGCCGGCAACGTGCGCATCGAGCTGGTCGGCAAGGATGGCTCGGTCAAGGTGCTGAAAGAGAAGACGGCGGTCAAGGCGGGCGAGATCATCGACGCCGCCGTCATGAGCAAGAAAGCGCTGCGCAGCTTCCTGGAAGCGCAGGTGGAAGACGCCAAGAAACAGGACGTCCTGTTCTCGGTGCACCTGAAGGCCACCATGATGAAGGTCTCCGACCCCATCCTGTTCGGCCAGGTCGTCTCGGTCTTCTTCAAAGACGCGCTGGCCAAGCATGCCGACGTCCTCAAGCAGGTCGGATTCGATCCGAACAACGGCCTGGGCGACCTGTATGCCAAGATCAAGGAGCTGCCGGCCGAGAAGCAGGCCGAGATCGAAGCCGACATCCAAGCTGAATACGCCAAGCGCCCGCGCCTGGCCATGGTGAACTCCGACAAGGGCATCACCAACCTGCACGTGCCGAGCGACGTCATCATCGACGCCTCCATGCCGGCCATGATCCGCGAGTCGGGCAAGATGTGGGGCCCGGACGGCCAGCTGTACGATACCAAGGCCGTGATCCCCGACCGCAGCTATGCCGGCGTCTACCAGACCGTCATCGAAGACTGCAAGAAGAACGGCCCGTTCGACCCGGTCACCATGGGTTCCGTGCCCAACGTCGGGCTGATGGCCCAAGCTGCCGAGGAATACGGCTCGCACGACAAGACCTTCCAATTGCCCGAAGATGGCACGGTGCGGGTGGTCGACGAGGCCGGCAAGGTCCTGCTGGAGCAGCCGGTCGAAGCCGGCGACATCTTCCGCATGTGCCAGACCAAGGACGCCCCGATCCAGGACTGGGTCAAGCTGGCCGTGACGCGGGCCCGTGCCACCGGGGCTCCGGCCGTCTTTTGGCTGGACAAGAACCGCGCCCACGATGCGCAGCTGATCGCCAAGGTCGAGAAGTACCTGAAGGACCACGACACCAGCGGCCTGGACATCCGGATCCTCTCGCCCATCGAGGCCACCAAGCTGTCGGTCGAGCGCATCCGCAAGGGGCTGGACACCATTTCGGTCACCGGCAACGTGCTGCGCGACTACCTCACCGACCTCTTCCCCATCATGGAGCTGGGTACCAGCGCCAAGATGCTGTCCATCGTTCCGCTGATGGCGGGCGGCGGTTTGTTCGAAACCGGCGCGGGCGGTTCGGCGCCCAAGCACGTCCAGCAGTTCCTGGAGGAAGGCTTCCTGCGCTGGGATTCGCTCGGCGAGTTCCTGGCCCTGGCCGCTTCGCTGGAGCACCTGGCCGACGCGTACAAGAATCCCAAGGCCAAGGTGCTGGCCACCACGCTCGACCAAGCGACCGGCAAGTTCCTCGACGAAGACAAGTCGCCCGCCCGCAAGGTCGGCGGCCTGGACAACCGCGGCAGCCACTTCTACCTGGCCATGTACTGGGCCCAGGCGCTGGCCGCCCAGACCGAGGACAAGGAACTGCAGGCTGTGTTCGCCCCGATCGCCAAGGAGCTGACCGAAAACGAAGCCAAGATCGTGGCCGAACTGAGCGCGGTGCAGGGCAAGCCGAGCGACATCGGCGGCTACTATCGCCCCAGCCCCGAGTTGGTCAGCAAGGCCATGCGTCCCAGCGCGACGTTCAACGCCATCCTGGCCAAGCTCGCCTAAAGCCCCTTCGTGTCGCGGCGTAGGCCCGTCCTACGTCGTCGCCCGGCCTTGAGACGCCCGCCTCGCGCGGGCGTTTTCATTTCTGCGGCGCACTGCGGGAAACGCGAACTGGCACGTAATTTGGCGTCTTATTCCGGCGTATCCCGCCACCGGATTCTTGACAATGAACGCTCCGATACTGCAAACGAAGGAAACGACATGTTGAAGTCGGGGCGTGGATGGAGACGCTGGTCGGGATGGCGTTCGGATCGTTCGACGCGCGTGCTCGAACAGGCGGTGGACGCAGTCATTACCCTTGATGGGCGCGGTCAGGTCGTTTTTTTTAACGCGGCGGCGGAGCGGCTGTGGGGATACGACCGCGCGGAGGTGCTCGGCCGTGATGCCGGGATGCTGTGGCCTGCGCAGGAGGGGCGCGTGGATCCGGTCCGGGATGCGGCCTCCGGCAAACATCGCAAGCTGCAAATCGTTCGCAAAGACGGTGGCAAGGTCTGGATCCTCCTTGCGTGGACCTCGTTGCAAGAGAAGGACGGGGCATGTCACACAGCTTTCGTGCGCGACGTCACGCAGCGCCACGAGGAGCAAGAGATCCTCAATCAGACGCTCGAACAGGCGCAGGATGCCGTGGTCTGCATCGACGAACGCAACTGCATCACGTTCTTCAATGCAGCGGCGGAGCGTCTGTGGGGATACGATCGGCAGGAGGTGCTCGGGCGCAATGTGAACGTGCTCGTGCCGGATGAAATCCGCGCCGAACACGACGGGTACGTGGAGGCCAACCGCCGGACGGGCCAGGACAAGATCGTCGGCACGACGCGCGAGGTCCATACCGTGCGCAAGGATGGCTCGCCGGTCTGGGGCGCGTTGTCGCTTTCCAAGATACGGGTCGGGGATCGCATCCTCTATACCGCGTTCGTTCGCGACGTCACGCATGAGCGCGACGTCAGGGAAGTCATCAACCAGACGCTGGAGCAGGCCCTGGACGCGGTGGTGACCATCGACGGCGAAAATCGCGTGACCTTCTTCAATGCCGCTGCCGAACGCCTCTGGGGGTGCCGCCGCGAGGAGGTGCTCGGCCGCAACGTGCACATGCTGGTGCCCAGTGCCATCCGGGCGCAGCACGATGCCTACGTGAACGCCAACCGTCATACTGGGGTGGACAAGATCGTCGGGACGAGCCGGGACGTGCTGATCGAGCGCAAGGACGGTTCCACGGTCTGGGGGAACCTCTCCCTGTCGCGCATCCGGGTGGGCGACACGGTCACCTATACCGCTTTCGTCAAGGACATCACCCGCGAGCGTGAGGCGAGGGAAATGATGAACCAGACGCTGGAACAGGCGCTCGATGCGGTGGTGATCATCGACGAGAACAACAACGTGACCTTTTTCAACGCTGCGGCCGAGCGGCTGTGGGGCTATGCCCGGGGCGAAGTCCTCGGCCGCAACGTCAAGATGCTCGTGCCGGAGGCGATCCGGAACGACCACGACCGCTTCATCCATGCCAACCGCACCGCAGGCGTGGACAAGATCGTGGGCACGAGCAGGGAGGTCGCCATCGAGCGCAAGGACGGCACCTGCATCTGGGGGCTGCTTTCGCTCTCCAAAGTCCGCCTTGACGGGAAGATCGCGTATACCGCCTTCGTCAAGAACGTGCAGGACGAGCATGAAGCCCGCCATACCACGCGCCGCGCGATGAGCTCGGTCCTGGGCTCGAGCGAGCAGATCGGCAAGATCGTCGCCGTCATCAACGAGATCGCCGATCAGACCAATCTGTTGTCGCTCAACGCCGCCATCGAAGCCGCGCGCGCGGGCGAGGCCGGCAGGGGGTTCGCCGTCGTCGCCGACGAAGTGCGCAAGCTGGCGGTGCGATCTTCCAAGTCGGCGGGCGAGATCGACGAACTGGTCGAAGAAACCAAGGCCCGGATCAACGAGCTGGCCGACTCGCTGCAGCTGCGCGAGCAGGCCTGATCGACGCCCTGGGACTCAAGGCTGGGCGGCGTTTTCTCCGCCGCCCAATTCGCGCGCAGCCTCGCGCAGCAATTTGCCGATCTCCTCCACCTGCGGCTTGGCCCTTTCCAGCGGGGCGCCTACCGCCAGCGCATAGGGAGTGTCGAACAGTACGACCGGGACGGCCACCGATAGAGTGTCGGGCTGGTGCTCGCCGAAGTTGACGTGATAGCCGCGCGCGATGCCGTCCTGCAGCGCCTTGCGCAATTGTTCGCGCGTGGCGGGCGTCCGTTCGGTGTAGCGCACCAGGCGCAGGCGCTCGATCAGGGCTTCGCGCTCCGCCGGCGCCATGGCGTGCAGCAGGGCGCGCCCCGAAGCGGCGGCGTGCAGGGGCTTGCGCTCGCCCGGCCGGGCGGTGAACCGCACGATGCGCTCGGGCTCCGCGACCTGCAGGTAAACCACTTGGTCACCCGAACGTTGAGCCAAGATCAGCGTTTCCCTAAGGTTTTCCCGTAGGGTGTCGAGGACGGGGCGGACCCGCTCGGTCAATTGGTCGTGTTCGGCAATGGCGCTGGCTTCGTCGAACCATCGCCGCGTCAGGTAGTAACGGCCGCCGGACTGATGGGCGTAGCCCTCTTCTTCGAGGGCGTCGAACAGCGCCATGCAGTCGGACTTGGGGATGTCCAGCGCCGTCGAAACCTGCGACAGCGAGGCGGGGGTCCGCGTCTGCGCGAAATACTGCAGGATGGTCAACAAGCGCCTGGCGCTCCGCACATCGTTCGTATTCATGGCCTAGAGTCTATATGCACCGATGGGGTGGCGCCAGGCCTTGGAGCGCCGCGGGCACGACGCGACGGGCGACGCTCGCCGATTGCGCTGCCATACATATCAGCTTTGCTTTTCCAAGAACTGGGAAGCCTAGGTTCGTCTCACTATAGTGGCTCCAGCGCTGCGGCCGAATCGGCCGGCCGGCCGAGAACCATAAATCGACGGAGACGACCTTGAAACGCCCCATTGCCGCTTTGATGGGCTGCTTGACGGCCACGCTGATGCTCTTGCCCGCCGTCCACGCGCAGTCGGATTACCCCAACCGCCCGATCACCCTCGTCAATCCGTATGCCCCCGGCGGACCTGCCGATACCCTGGCACGGGAGTTGGCTTCCAAACTGAAAGAACGACTCGGCCAGCCGGTGGTCGTGGAGAACAAGCCAGGCAGCGGTGCGGTGGTCGGCACCGGTTACGTCGCCCGCGCCAAGCCTGACGGCTATACGCTGCTCATGGGGACTTCGCCGGGCATGATCGTCGGCCCCCTGATCGAGCGGACCACCTACGACGGCCTGAAGGATTTCGACCTGATCGGGCTGATCGCGAACCAGCCCGTGGTGCTGGTGGCCAACGCGAAACTGGGCATCGACTCCTTGCAGGATTTGATCGAGCGCGCGCGCAAGAACCCCGGCCAGTTCAACTTCGCTTCGGCGGGCACCGGCGGGCCCACGCATTTGGCCGGCGAAATGTTGCGCCGCCGCGCGAATATCCAGATCGTCCACGTGCCGTACAAGGGCGCCGCGCCCGCCTTGCAGGACCTGATCGGCGGCCAGGTGCAGCTTGGCATGTTGAGCGCTTCACCCGTGCTGCCCTTTGTCAAGGACGGGCGATTGAAGGCCCTGGCCTATACCGGCTCCAGGCGTTCCTCGCTCCTGCCCGATGTGCCTACCATGGCGGAAGCGGGGGTGCAGAACTGGAGCGAGGTCTCGACCTGGTACGCCCTGGCCGCGCCGCGCGGCACGCCGCAGGCTATCATCACGAAACTGAGCGAGGCGTTGACGGCGATCAACGCCGATCCCCAACACCGCAAGTTCCTTTCCGAGCAGGACGGCCTCATCGACAACATGACGCCGGCCGAGGTCACTAGCTTCGCCGAAAAAGACCTGGCGGCGATGAAGGAGCTGCTCGGCGCGTTGGACATGCTAGCGAAATGAACAATTCCGGCGCGGCGCCCGTCTCGCGCCGCACTGGAAGCAGGACACATGAAAGAATTCATTCGAGTCGACGGCCAAGGCCTCGATCCAGCAGATGCCTATCGCCTGGTCGTCGGATGTGTGGTGCCGCGCCCCATTGCGTGGATCACGACGCAAAGCCGCGAGGGCCGCGTCAATGCCGCCCCGTTCAGCTCCTACAACTATGTCGCCACCCGGCCGCCCATGTTGGCGGTGAATATTTCCACCCTGGATGGCGAACTCAAGGATACGGCCCGCAACATCCTGGACACCCGCGAATTCGTGGTCAATGTCTCGACCGAGGCGGACCTCGAGGTCATGCATGCGAGCGCGGCCGAGTATCCGCCCGAAGTGAGCGAACCCGAGGAGTTGGGCATCGAGCTTTTGCCCAGCCATCACGTGCGGGCACCCCGGATCGCCTCTACTCCCGTGCAAATGGAGTGCCGCCTGGACCAGGTCGTCAAGCTGGGCGAAGGCTACAACACGCTCTACATCGGCGAAGTCGTCGCCTTTCATCTTTCGCCGGACATTTACGACGGACGCCGCGTCAACAGCGCGGCGATGCGGCCCATCGCCCGCCTTGGCGGGCCGTTCTACGCCGCGCTGGGGGAAATCTTTCACCGGCCCATGCTGCAGCGCCAGCCCGGCGCCGAACCGCCTGAGCCGCCCGGCCGGTCGTAACGGGGCAGGTACCGCACTGGGCATTCCCGTGCGGCGATGTGGCGCCCCATTTCAGTTCACCGTATCGGCGGCCGGATCATTCCTGCCCGGCCGATGTGCGCCGCTCCGCCATCTTGGCGAGGATGTCGGGCAGGCGGCTACGCGCCGTTTCCGCGAGGTCGCCATATAGGCTGTTGCCGTGCGCGTCGATGCCCACGGTGGCGGGCCCCAGCCCTTCTACCTTGAGCTTGACCAGGCGGTAGTGGTGCACCAGGTCATTCCAGTGGACGTCGACCACTTCCCGTATCGCTTCGGACAGCAGCGTGCAGCCGCCACCGAGGAAAGACAGATAGACGCATCCCGCCTCGCGCATGGCCTGGACGCTCGCCGCGTCGAGGCCACCCTTGCCACCGGTGATCCGCAGCCCGAGCTCGCGGATCAGCCGCGGCATGAAGGCATTGAAGCGCGTGCTGGTGGTAGGGTTCAGATAGAGCACTTCGAAGCGTCCATCGTTTTCCTGGCTGTAGCTGCCCAAATGGAGCAGTGCCCCGCCGTGCAGGTTCGTCGGCATGGCTTGGCCACGGTCGAGCAGCGCCGCCAGGCGCTCGTGGGTGGTCATGCCCGCGCACAGGACGACTTCGCCGTAAAGCCGGACCTGGTCGCCCACGCGCAGGCTCCGGGCCTGTGCTTCCGTCAAGGGGAGCTCGAGATGATGCAAGGTGGTCACGGTCGCTATTCCTCGGCCAGGCCGGCCTTCATTCGATGATCTCGACCCGCCCGGAGTCGTAGAGGCGGGCGCGGGTGCGGCGGTTGATCCAGCAGTTGAAGCACACCGCCACGGGCGTGAAGCCGTGCCCCGACGCGTAGTCCACGTGCACGGCCATGGCCGTGCTGTCGCCGCCCGTGCCCATGGGCCCGAAACCCGTCGCATTGGCCGCTTCTTTCAAGCGGCTTTCCATCGCGGCCAGCACGGGTTCCGGGTTGACCGAGCCGATGGGGCGCAGGGTGGCCTGCTTGGCGAGCTTGGCGGCGTAATCGAAGGTCCCGCCTATGCCTACGCCTATTACCACAGGCGGGCAATGTTGCGAACCCGCCTTCAGGATGACCTCCAGGACGTAGCGTTCGATGGTCTCCAGCGTAGGGAAGGTGAAAATCTCCAGCGCGGCCCAGCGCCCGGAGCCGAGCGCCTTGGGCGAACAGGTAATCTCGACGTAGTCTGCCCCGTCGATCAGGTCGAAGGTGACGATGGGCATGTCCTTGCCCTTGTAGCCGCGCTCGTTGGTGAGCGGATTGGTCACGTGGGCGAGCAGGGGCGGCTGGATGCTTGCCACCAGGTCGTCGAAGCCGTCGGAGAACGCGCGCTTGATGTCGCCCTCCAGGCGGGCGCGCGTGCCCAGGCCGACGAAGTAGACGGGCACCCCGGAATCGGAGCACACGAAATGCGCGCGCGCCTCCGCCGCGTCTGCGCTTTGGAGCATGATGCGCAGCGTGCCCCGCGCGACCTCGTTGCGCTCCGTTTGCTCGGCCGCCCGCAGCGCTGCCTTGGTGTCTTCGGGAATTTTCTTTAGCGCGCGTTCATAGAGCTGGGCGCTGACCGACCGTACGAGGTCGTAGGTGATGGCCATCTCTCCCCCTGTGGCGCGTCACTCGCGCGTGGTGCATGGGCTCGTATTCCGACTATAGCGACCAGCCGGGGCGGCCGCTATCACCGGCGCGACACACCTGCTTTGCCGCCGGCACGCGGGGTATCGTGCTGGCTATACTGGCCGCCACGCAACGTGTTTCGACGGGAATTTCGCATGAAGCTGCATTGGTCCACTCGATCCCCATACGTACGCAAGGTAATGGCCGCCGCCATCGAGACCGGCCTGGACGGCGAGATCCAGCCCCAGCTGTCCATCGTCTCGCTGTCTACCGTCAATCGCGACGTGGAGCGCGACAATCCGCTGGGCAAGATTCCCACCCTGGTGACTGACGACGGCAGGGCGTTGTACGACTCGCTGGTCATTTGCGAATACCTGGACCACCATAGCCGCAAGAACCGGCTCTTTCCCCGCGACTTCGAACAACGCCTGGAAGCGCTGCGCTGGCATGCGCTGGGCAACGGGCTGACGGACATCCTCATTCTCTGGAACAACGAGCGGGGGCGCGATCCGTCGCTGCAATCCCAGGCGCACCTGGCCGCCTTCCGCGCCAAGGCGCAGGCCACGCTGGATGCGCTGGAAGCGACCATCGACCAGCTCGACCGCCGGGAATTCGACATCGGCCATCTGGGCGTTGCCGTCGGGCTGGGGCATGCGGACTTCCGTTTTGCCGACTTGCAGTGGCGCGCGACGCGCCCGCGCCTTGCCGCCTGGGCAGACCGCATGGGCGAGCGCGAATCGCTGCGCCGAACGGTGCAATACGATCCGCGGCAGCAGCAGCCCCAGGCTTAACTTCGTGAGGCGGCGAATTCGGCCGCGAGCGCGTTGACCAGTCCTCCGGCTTCCCAGATTTGCACCATCTGGGGCGAGAACGGCGGCGAATCGATGACGCGGCCGTCGGCCAGCTCGATCTTCCCGGTGGCCGGCGTGACGCTGATCACGTCGCCGTCTTCCACGACGCGGGTGATGCCGGGCACCAGCAGTACTGGCAGCCCCTGGCTCATGGCGCGCCGGATGAACCCCGACTCGCAGGATTCCACCAGCACGGCCGAAATGCCCGAGGCCTTGAGGGCCACGCTGACTTCCACATGGTTGTGGTGCGCGAAGTTCGCGCCTCCCACCACAATGTCCCCGGGCCTGACTTCAGACGGAAACTCGGGCCGTAGCTTGCGGAAACACATCTGCCGCAGCGATTCGACGTCGAAGGGCTTGCCGAAGCCGTCCCGCACCGCGGCGAATTCGATGATGCCGTCGTCGCCGCAGACCTGGTCACCGAATTTCCAGACCCGGCCCCGGAGGGTGCGGGCGGCGGATGAGGTGGATGCCTGGTTCATTGGTGTTCCTCAGATCCTGCCCGCCAGCAGCGGACGGGGATCGGTGATTTCTCCTGCGACGGCCGAGGCGGCGACGGTATAGGGAGATGCCAAGTGGACGGCGGCCTCGGTGCTGCCGTTGCGGCCTTGGTAATTGAATTGGTGGGTGGTGATGGAGACATCGTCGCCGCTCAGCACCCCCAGGTAGCCCCAGCAGGTATTGCAGCCCGGCGACAGTACCGTGGCTCCCGCCTCGGCGAAGACCTCGAGCAGGCCCTCGCGGGCCGCCGCCGCATAGACGTTCTGGCTGCCCGGCGAGATGTACATCGTCACGTGGGGGGCAATCCGGCGCCCGCGCAAGATGGCGGCCGCGGCGCGTAGGTCTTCCAGCCGGTTGTTGGCACAAGAGCCGATGGCTGCGTGATCGATGCGGCGGCCGGCCACTTGCGCGACGTCGACGGCGCCACTTTGCGTGGGAGGCACCGTCACCATGGGGGTGAGTTGCGACAGGTCGTAAGTCAGCACGGCCGCATAGTCGGCGTCGGGATCGCTGCGCACCACCTCGTAAGGGCGGCCGTTCGCCCGTTCCTCGACATATTCGAGCGCACGCTGGTCGACGTCCATGATGGCGGTGTCCGAGCCCGTGTGGAAGGTCGAGGCCAGGATTGCCTGCCTGTCGTCCAGGCTCAGGCCGGCCAGCGCGGGGCCGCCATATTCGACGCAGCACTGTAGGAAGGTGCCGGCTTGTTCGTGGTCCCGGATGATGGCCTGGACCAGGTCTCGCCCGGTCACGCCGAAGGGCAGGCTGCCGACCAGTTCGATGCGCACGGTCTTGGGGACGCAGACCCAGTGCTGGTCTTTGAGCAGCGGCGCCAGCACGTCGGTGGACATGGGTATGTTCAGCGCGCCCACGGCGCCTATCGACGCGATATTGCCTTCATCGGAAAAAATCAGCGACCCGGGCCGAGCAAAGCCGCGTTCGACCAGGACCAAGTGGCGCAACCCGGTGTTGGGGCCGTAGAAGTTCTCCACGCCGAACTCCCGCGTCAACTTGCGCAGCATGTGGTGCGTTGCAGCATGCGGGGAACCGGTCGCCGCCGCCGGCGTATGGTCGATGACGATGATGGCTTTTTCGGGGCGCGCGAACTTGGTCGCCCCGATTTTCTCAAGGTTGCGCTTGTGCACGGGCCAGACCATCTCCTGCGTGACCACGTGGTCCGGCACGCAGTTGACGTACTCGCCTGGCGCCACCGTGTCGCGTCCCGCCGCGCGCGCCAGGATTTTCTGTGCGATGGTTTGACCGGAAGAAGCTGCCATGGTTGGGTCCCGTTGAGCGCTCACTTGAGCGAAATACCCGTTTCCTTGATGAATTGCCCCCAGAACTCGTAGCTGTTGAGGACATTCTTGCGGTACTGCTCCGGCGTGCTGGAAACGGCCACCGCGCCCACTTTTTCATAGGTGCTGCGCACGTCGGGGCGTGCCATGACCTTTGCGATCTCGCGCTGCAGGCGCTCGACGATGGGCGCGGGCGTGCCGGCCGGCATGATGACGCCGTATTCGGTTGCCTGCACGACCGAGGGGTAGCCGAGCTCGACCATCGTGGGCGTGTCGGGCAGCATGCTCGTTCTTTTCTCGGTCGTCACGACAAGCACGCGCACGTTGCCGGATTGGACGTGCGGCAGGATGGGGGTGAGGTCTGCGACCACGGACTCGACTTGGTTGCCGAGCAGGTCGGTGATCGCCGGCGCGGCACCCGCATAGGGGACGTGCACGATGTCCATGCCGGTGGCGCGCTTGATGCGCTCGCCGGCCAGGTGCACCATGGTGCCGTTGCCGGCACTGCCATAGTTCAGCTTGCCGGGATTGCGCTTGGCGCGCTCCATGAAATCGGCCATGCTCGTGATGCCGGACTTGACGTTCACGGCAAGGACGGCCGGCACCTGTGCCAGGCTCGAGACGAAGACGAAGTCGTCCTTGACGGAATAGGGGACGCTCATCAGGTGGGGAATCACCATGAGCGAACCGCCTGAGCCGAAGCCCATCGTGTAACCGTCGGGCGCTGCCTTGGCGACGGCTGCCGTGCCTATGGTGCCGCCGGCACCGCCGCGGTTTTCGACGACGACGCTCTGGTTTAGTGCTTCGCCCAGCGGCCCGGCGATGGCCCGGGCATAGGTGTCAGTGGGGCCACCCGGAGGGAAGGGCACGATGAACCGGATGGGACGGTTCGGCCAATCGCCGCTCTGCGCCACGGCGGCCGTCGAGAATGTTCCCAGGGCGCAGCTTGCCATCAGGCATGTCGCAAGCAGTCTCGCAAACATGGCAGTCTCCTCTCAGGCGGTCGGGCCGCCGTCTGGTTGTTGGAAATATGTGCGGGCATGGTATCGGTCAGGGGGCGAGGCCGGTAGGCATCGTCGCGCAAAGCTGCTATGGCGTGCGCGTTATCGGCTCGAGCGGGCGTAGAGGCCCAGCTTCTCGGCACGTATCCGCGCGAGCGCGTAAACGGTTTCCAGCAGCGGCGCGGGCTTGCCGAGCTCCTCGGCGATCTCGACCGCGGCGCCGAGAATGCTGTCCAGCTCGACCGCGCGGCCGGCTTCCACGTCTTGCAGCATGGAGGTCTTGACGTTCCCCAGCTTGCGGGTGATGGCCAGGCGCTCGGGAGGAGAAATGGACAAGGGCAGGCCGATTGCCTCGCCCATTGCGAGGAGTTCGCGCATCATGGCCTGGAACATACGGTTGACGCGCGCATCGTCGATCAGGATGTCGGTGGCCGACCCCGTCAGCAGGCTGACGGGATTGAAGCAGGCATTGCCAAGCAATTTTTCCCAGACGACACTGCGTATGTTCGCATGGGCGGAGGCGTCGAACCCGGCTTGCGCGAGCGCGCGGGCAGCGATTTGTGCGCGCGGGCTGTCGCCGCCTCCCGGTTCGCCCACCACGAGGCGCGATCCCGAGGCATGCACCACGACGCCCGGCTCCGGGCAAGAGCATGAGGGGAAAACGACGAACCCCAAGAGCTTTTCTGCCGGAATGGCGCGCTCGAGTTTTCCGTCTGGGTCGACCGTACGCAGCCGGTGGCCGGCCAGTGGGCCGCTACCGGCTTGGAAGAACCACCACGGCACGCCGTTGAGCGCCGGCAGCACGACCGTGCCGGGCCCCATCATCGGGCCGAGTCGGTCGGAGAGCTCCGGCAGGGAGGGAGACTTCACCGCGAGGATGAGGATGTCTTGCGGCCCGAGTTGCGAGGGATCGTCGCTGGCCCGCACTTTGGCGCAGGACTGCTTGCCCCCGCTGTGCAAGACAATGCCTCGCTCGTTGATCGCCCGCAAGGTAGCGCCACGGGCCAGCACGCTGACCTCGTTGCCTGCCAGGGCCAGCCGGGCAGCCAGAAGCCCGCCGATCGCCCCCGCGCCGGCGACGCCTATCTTGAGCGGGCGAGTGGCGGGAGCGCCTTGTTCCAGGCTGTTTTCCATCCCCATACGTCTCCTTTGTGGCGACGGTGTCTTGGACCGTCATGGATATCCGATTCATTATTCCGGCTAGGCCTCGCCGCGTGATGCGCCCGCAGGCATTTCTGCTTGTGCCGGGCAGATATAGCCTCCACGCCTCCAGCGGTATGCGTATGGGCGCATTCCAGTCTTGCCGGCCCAGGTAGTAGGCAAGCGCGCGCCCTGCCCCTAGAGTCCGCACTGCGGCGACGGGCGCGGGCGGATCGGACGCCTCCGCGCGGTCGACGCACACGTGGAGGAATGTATGCATCGAAGGACGGGCCCGCTGTCGCACGTCAAAGTCCTGGACCTGAGCCGCATCTTGGCGGCGCCTTGGGCCAGCCAGATCCTGGCCGATCTCGGCGCCGACGTCATCAAGGTGGAGCGGCCGGGCAGCGGCGACGATACCCGCACCTGGGGGCCGCCCTTCCTGAAGGACGCCGAAGGCCGGGATACCAAGGAAGCGGGGTATTACCTTGCAGTGAATCGTGGCAAGCGCTCGATCACGATCGCGCTCGACAAGCCCGAAGGGCAGCGCATCGTCAGGGAGCTGGCCATGCGCGCCGACATCGTGCTGGAAAACTACAAGGTCGGCACGCTCGCCCGCTATGGCTTGGACCAGGCTTCGCTGCGGGCGCTGAATCCGCGGCTCATTTATTGTTCCGTCACCGGCTTCGGGCAAACCGGTCCGCGTCGCGATCAGCCTGCCTACGATTTCCTGATCCAGGCCATGGGCGGCTTGATGAGCGTGACCGGCGAGCGCGACGACAGGCCAGGCGGCGGCCCGCAGAAGGTGGGCGTGCCCATCGTGGATTTGATGACAGGCATGTACGCCGCGGTGGCAGTGCTCGCCGCGCTGGCCCGCCGCAACGAGACGGGCCGGGGAGAGTACATCGACATCGGCATGTTCGACGTGCAGGTCGCGACCCTGGCGAACCAGGCGATGAATTATCTGGTGTCCGGGAAGTTGCCCAAGCGCAACGGGAACGCCCATCCCAACATCCAGCCGCAGGATGTTTATCGATGCGCCGACGGCGACATCATTCTCGTGGTCGGCAACGACGGCCAGTTCCGCAAGCTGTGCGAAGCGCTGGGCCATCCGGAGTGGGCGAATGACGAGCGCTTCGCCACGAACGCGCAGCGCGTGCGCAACGTCGAGACGTTGTCGGCCATGCTGCGCGAGGACTTCGCGCGCCGCGACCGCGCGACGCTGCTGGAGCAGTTGGACCGCGCAGGCGTGCCGTGCGGGCCCATCAACAACGTGGCAGAGGTGTTCGAAGAGCCGCAGACCCTTGCGCGCGACATGCTGCGCTATGTCGATCATCCCTGCGGGGCGCGCGTGCCGCAGGTGGCGAGCCCCATGCGATTTACCGAGGGCGAGCTGCCGGAGATGGTGGCGCCGCCGCTGTTGGGGCAGCACAGCGACGAGATCCTGGAGGAGCTGGGCTATGACTCCGCCGCCGTCCAGGCCTTGCGCGCGGCGGGCGTGATCTGAAAGCGGGGGCCGACGCATGAAACTCCATTGGTCCCCCAAGTCGCCCTACGTGCGCAAGGTCATGGTGTGCCTCCATGAGCTCGGCATGGACGAGCGCGTGGAGCGCGTGCGCTCGGTAGCGGCCATGCTCAAGCCCAATCCGCAGATCATGCGTGACAACCCGCTGAGCAAGATTCCGACGTTGGTCTTGGACGACGGGACGGCGCTTTTCGATTCGGCAGTCATATGCGAATACCTCGATGCGCAGGCCCGGGGCGGGCTTTTCCCGGCCGAGGGCGACCAGAGGTGGCATGCCCTGCGGTGGCACGCGTTCGGCGACGGCCTGCTGGACGTGCTGATCCTGTGGCGCAATGAGACTGAGCGCCCCGCGGCCCAGCAGTCGGATGCGCTCATCGAAGCTTTCCGGGTCAAGACCGACGCATCGCTGCGCCAGCTGGAAAGCGAAGTGCCCGCACTGTCGGCCGCGCCTTTCGGCATCGGGCACATTGCGATCGGGTGTGCGCTCGGCTACATCGACTTCCGCTTTGCGGCGCTGCCGTGGCGAGAGCAGGCCCCGCGGCTGGCGGAGTGGTACGCCCGGATCGCGGATCGCCCGTCGTTCCGCCGGACTGAGCCGGTGCTCGAAGGGTGAGCCCAGCCTAGGCGTAGAGGCGGGTGGCGTTGTCGACCAGTATCCGGCGTGCCAGGGATGCGTCGTCCGTCCAGGCGAGGAAAGTATCGAACAGCTTGCGCGTGTCCGGCCATGGGTCGATGCGGATGTGGGGCCAGTCGCTGCCCCAGACGAGCTGCTCGGGGTTCGCCGCGAGCAAGGCACGATGGAAGGGGCGCCCCGCCTCCATGTCCGTCTTTAGCAAGCTGCGGTAAGCCGAGAGCTTGACCCAGGCCTTGCCCTCGCCGAGCAGGCGCACGAGCTGTTGAAAGCCCGGGTCGTTGGGGCCCGCGGCCACGTCGAAGCTGCCCATGTGGTCGATCACCACGGGACAAGGAAGGCTGCGCAGCAGCGGCGCGATGCCCGGCAGGGCCTGGCAGTCTGTCCAGAGTTCGACGTGCAGGCCGGCATCGGCCACGGCACGCGCCATCTGGGAGAGATCGTCGATGGAGGCGCTGCCCGCGAAGTTTCCGCCTGCGCCGCTGCGATGGCTGTAACGCAGCGCCCGTACGCCGCGTTCGCGCAAGGTCGTGAGATCGAGCGTGGTTCCCGGCCGGGCGACGATCACGCCGCGCAGGTGCGCGTAGCTCGCGAGCGCATCGAACAGCAGGGAGTAGTTTTCCCCGTAGGCGCTCGGATGCACCAGCACCGCATGGGATAGCCCCTGGCGGGCCAACATGGCCGAGTGGTCTTCGACCAGCGCCTCGGGTGGCGTGTAACTGCGTTCGGCCGCCAGCGGATAGCGGTCGTATGGGCCGAGCAGATGGGTGTGGCAGTCCCACCCCTTGATGGCGGTGGAATCACGTTGCGCCTGCGTGCTCATGCCGTCACCCCTTCTTTCCCCAGACCGCCGGGTCGTCCTGGGGCAGCGGGAAGGCCGCGACGACGCCTGGCTCCAGCGGTATTTCGTGCGCGTTCAGGGTCATCGCGACCAAGGTGTAGTAACCGACCAGCGCGGTCAGTTCGACCACCGTACGCGGGCCGAATCGCGCCAGCGCGGCGGCGTAAGTGGCGTCGGACACGGACCTGTGGGCGTTCAATTCGCTGGCGAAGCGTACCACCAGCGCGTCGTCCGGCGGCAATTCGTCGGGAATGCGCTGTTCGCGCAGCGCTTCGATGATCCATTCTTCGACGCCGGCTTTTTCGGCCTCCGTCCGGTGCGCGGCCCATTCGAAGGGAGAGCTGCAGGCCCTGGCCGTGACCAGGATGGCCAGCTCCGACAGGCGAGGAGGAAGCGAAGTGTCGTAGCGCAGCAGCTCGCCGAGCGCCGACCAGCGGTCGGCTAGCTCGGGGTTGTACAGGGCCGCGCGCAGGGGGCCCCTCAACCGGCCGCGCTTGCCGGCAATGACTTTGTCGTGCACCCGGCGCTGTTCCGGGGTCATGGTTTCGGGCGTGGGCAAATCGATTCTAGGCATGGTCTCCTCGCTTTTGGCCGCATTATCCGACGCCGGGATGAGAGGCGCTATGGCGCGAGGCGCATAGCAGCCTTGACCTCGTCTGCCTTTGCGCACGGCTTGGGGGCGCCTAGACTCGCTCCAGTCATATTGCCTCTCGCATTTCGCTTATTTCCCACATGAACGAATTCAAGCAGCTGCAGCTCCGCCTGGACGGCCACGTCGCGGTGGTGACTTTGGATAACCCGCCGGTCAATGCGCTGACCCGCGTGTTGAACGACGAATTGATCGCGGCGATGGACTGGATATCCGAGACGCCGGAGGTTCGCGTGGTGGTGCTCACGGGCGCGGGCAAGGTTTTCTGCGCGGGGGCCGACCTCAAAGGCCGTGCGGACGTCATCAAGGGGCCGGGCGACCTGCCTGCCCACCTGCGGCGAACCCGCGAGTGTTTCCACGCCATTCGCGAGTGCGCCAAGCCGGTGGTGGCGGCGATCAATGGCCCGGCGCTGGGATCCGGGCTCGCCATGGTGGCCTCGGCCGACGTGCTCCTGGCGTCCGAACGCGCGACGCTTGGCCTGCCGGAGGTGGACGTCGGGTTGATGGGGGGATGTAGGCATGCGATGCGCCTCTTCCCTCATTCCCTGTTGCGCCGCATGATGCTGACCGGCCACCGGGTGCCGGCTTCCGAGCTTTATCGGCTGGGCATCGTCGAGGCCTGCACCGCACCCGAGGAGCTGATGCCCGCTGCCATGGAGGTGGCAGGAATCATTGCTTCCAAGAGCCCGGTGTCTACCCGTCTTGGCAAGCATACGCTCAACACCATCGAGGACATGAGCCTGCGCGACGGATACCGCTACGAGCAGGACATGACCGCCTTCCTCTCTACTACCGAGGATGCCGCCGAGGCCCAGGCCGCGTTCCGCGAAAAACGCGCGCCAGTATTCAAGGGACGCTAGCGCTCGCCCGGCTCGCGCCCCCGGCAGGGGGCGTGTGGGTATAAACTCGTCTTCTTCTCCTGGACGAGCGCTGTTTGCAATGCAGCATCCGAAAGCCACCAGCATCCAGCTGGATGTGACCGCCAGCTTGCACAAATGGCGGGCGTTTCTCGCGATCGGCGAATTGGGTAGCCTGACCCGGGCTGCCCTGTTCCTCAACAGCAACCAATCCTTATTGAGTCGCCAGCTCAATGCGCTCGAACGCGAATGCGGGACGAGGTTGTTCGTGCGCACCGGGCGGGGCGTGGAGCTCTCTGACGTAGGGCAGCGCATTTTTCCGCAAGTGCGAGCCTTGCTCGCCGAGGCTGAGCAGCTCGAAAGAGAGATCCGTGAACAAGCGCGGGATGCGAGCGGGCGCGTCACGCTCGGCACGCTACCCTCCATTGGCCATCACCTGGTGGGGCAGCTGTTCACCGCCGTGCGCGCACGCTATCCCGGAGTCAGCCTCAAAGTGCTCGAGGGGTCGAGCGGGCAAGTCGAGGAATGGCTTGCCGATGCGCGCGTCGACATCGGCATTTTGTATCGGTATGGCGGCTCCTTGCCGGAGCACGAGCAATGCCTGGCGACCGTCGACAGTTACCTGATTGGCCCCGTCGGCGATCGCCTCACCGCGCAGGAGGAGGTGCCTTTCCGCAGCCTGCATGAGTTGCCCTTCATCCTGCCGAGCGCGCCCAACGGCCTGCGAACTGCGCTCGACTCCATGGCGCGCCAGGAACGCATTACGCTCGCACCAGTGATCGAAGCCGACTCCTTGCCGTTGCAGGCCTCCCTGGTTGCGCGCGAAGGCCTTTATACCGTGCTGCCTTTGCACGCCGTCTGGACCGAGGTGGCAAACGGCCAGGTACAGGCGGCCCGCATCGTGGACCCTCCATTCCAGCGGACGGTCGCCTTGACCTTCGCCAAGAACAAGGGCCCCGGCAAGGCGGTGTCCGCAATCGCGGCGCTGATCGGCGAGATCGTCGAAAAAATGGCGCGCGACGGCATGTGGTGGTCCAGCCGCTGAGCCAGGCGTCCGTAATTTTTCATCGATCATGCAGGAGGCGCCTGTGCCGATACAGGACGGAAAGTTTTATCTCGTGAGCCTGGGGACGGGGGATCCCGATCACCTGACGCTACGGGCAGACCGCGTCATCCGCGCTGCCGACCTGGTGCTCGGGCCGGCCGATGCGCCAGTGCGCTATGCGGAGCTGCTTGCCGGCAAACCGTTCATGGAGGCCGGGCACGGCCTGTTTACGCCCATGGCCCGTCGCCGGGCTCCGGCCGAGACGGTGGAGGCCGAAGAGGCCGCCCGCCGCAATGCCATCCTGGACTGTGTTTCCGCGGGCGGCACGGCGGTCGTGCTGACATATGGCGATCCTACCCTGTACGGGCCGCAAGTTGGATACCTACAGGCCTTTCGCGACTTGAACCCGCAGGTCGTGCCAGGGATATCCAGCTTCGCCGCGGCCAATGCGGCGCTGGCCTGCGCCGTGACGGGAGGGCGCACCAGCCAGTCCGTCATCCTGAGCCTGGGAAAAAACGCCAATGAAGGCTATGCGGGAAGTGACCGGCTTTCCGTGCTCGCCCAGAGTCGCAGCGCGTTGGTGCTGTTCACCATGAAGACGGACCTATCACGGGTGGTCGAAGAATTGCGCAGCGCCTATCCCGGCGACACGCCGGTCGCCGTCGTGTGCCATGCCGGCCGGGCGGAAAAACAAGAAATCTTGCGCGCCACGCTCGATACCCTAGTGGATGTAGCCGGCCGCCGCGAATTGCCTTTCGAGCACTTGATCTACGTCGGCGATTTCCTGGACCAGCCGGCGGGGGATTATCCATGACGCCCGCGGAAAGGCGATGCGACGGGGGCAGGCACGTTCCGCTCCCGTCAGGCGACCTGGTGCTTGAGGGCAATGTCGCGTTGCGACGCCGATGACTCCAGAATTGCCAGGCAGATCTCCAGCGTAGCCTTGGCCCAACGGCCGTCGTGGCGAGGGGGGACGTTTTGCTGGACGGCTGCCGTCAATTCATCGATCACTTCATGGCGGGGCACGGCCGGTTTGTCGAGCGGGATCCAACGCTTGGCGTCGTCGCCATAAATGGCGATGCCATCGGGCATCGGCCTCAGGTCTGCCTGCTCGCAGGAAACGATGATGGGCCCGAAATGTTGGTAGGCGTGCTCTTCTGGCGCTTTGCCCGGTGGCCGGTAAGCTGTGCCCCCGTATGTGGCGTCGGCCTTGGCCTTGGCTTCGTCCTCGGGCGAGGCGATGGCGGCCAGCTTCCTGCGCGCGGTGCCGTAGTCGTCGGGCGACTTGCGGTTGCCCATTTCTCCTATCCAGTTCGTCCACTCGTCCGAATCGAAGTGGGCATAGCCGTTGTAAGACATGGATGCATAGGCGCCGGATTCGAACCAGAGCATGGCGGAGTAGGCGCCCTCGGTGGGGCGGCGCGGATCCCAGTTTCCCACCGCTGCGCGCAGGTGCGTGGGACGGGCGCCGGCGAGCAGCCGGACGATGTCCACCTGGTGCGCGGCTTGGCTGAAAACCGCCCCGCCGCCTTCGGCCGTGACCAGCTCTTCGGGGCGGCGGGGACGGTACAGGTAATCGGTGTAGTTCAGCGCATGGATCATGCGCACCGCGCCAAACTCGCCGCTGGCGATCAGTTCACGCGTCTTGAGGTAGGGCATGTCGAAACTATGGCAATGCCCCACGATGAGATGCACGCCTGCGCGCGCGCAGGCGTCGATCATGCGGTCGCATTCATCCATCGCCAGCGCCATCGGCTTTTCCACCAGCACGTGCTTGCCGCGGGCGGCGGCGATCTCGGCATGGCGTGCGTGGAACTGGTGCGGGCTGGCGATGTAGATGGCGTCTAGCGATGCATCGTCCGCTAGTGCTTCGATGTCATCGTATACCCGAGCGTTGAAGTCTCGGGCGAACTGCTCCCGTGCCGCGGCGCGTGGATCGCAAGCCGCCGCCAGGACGATGCGCGGGTCGCGCAGGAAGGTAGGCAGCATCAGGGAGAACGCCCGGCCAAGGCCGGCGACGCCCAGCCGCAGCGGAGACAACGACATCGGAACTCCTTGGGTTAGTCTGGTCTGGCAGCGCGAACCGGCGAGGCCGGCGCGCGCGTGCGCCTGACGGGAATCTCAGCCCGCCGCGCTCGTTTACACCTGATAGTTGGACTCGAGCTGTTTGTTCGCCGGGACGTCGTCCCATACATAGCTGGCCTTGAATTGACGCCAGTCTATGGACTTGGGCACGATGGCCTGGAAGGAACAGACGTCCTTGGGAATGGCGTTCGAGCCGAGCCCCACGGGTTCCGCACCGGCGGCGAACTCGTCCAGCGCGGACAACATCCGGCGCCGGAATTCGACGATGGCGAGGTCGCTGGTGCCCAGGCGCTCTTCCGAGCGATCCGCGAGGGGGCCCATGGTGACCCACATGGCGATGTCCTGGTTCGGGAAGCCGGTGATACCCGTGAAGTTGCCCGCCTTCATGGCCTGGCGATCCTGCCAGAAGCGGTTCTCGTGGTTGCGGTAGGGACGGTAGCGTTCATCGAGGTCCGGCCCGATCTGCGCACGCAGGAACTTGCGCCAGGTTTCCGTATCCGGAGTCTTGTTGGGGTGGCCCCAGGCCAGGAAATAGAACGCCGTGTTCGTGTCGTCCATGGGGACATTGACGTTGGCGACGTTGTACAGGTTGTTGGGCGGGACCAGGACGGTGAACGGGGCGACGAACACGGTGGACCGGATGTAGTCGTGCGTTTCCGCATCGAAGATGGGCGTGCGGATGGCGGCGTAGCGGAAGCCGTAGGGCGTGCGCTCGACCTGCATGCGTGGCGATTTGTCGGTGGACGGGCGCAGCCAGTTCTTGTCGGTGGCCTCCGCCCCCTTGACCTTCGCGGGCACGAAGTCGGACGAGTGCAGGCTGGAGCTGTGCGCTGAGTCGATCGCGCCTTCCAGGATTTGCGCCCAGTTGCAGGGCAGCAGAATCTTGGCGATGGAGACTTTCGCTTCCTTGACGGGCGCCCAGGGCGGTGGAACGAATTCGGGCGCATCCTCTTCCTTGCCCAGGAACACCCAGACCATGCCGCCCCATTCGCGGGTGGGATAGGCCCTGGTCCGGATCTTCGAGGCGATGGGGCTGGTTTGCGGCTCCGAGGCCATGTCCACTACCTGCCCGGTGACGTCGATCTTCCAGCCATGGTAGAGGCAGCGCAGCCCGCCTTCCTCATTGCGGCCGTAGACCAGCGATACGCGGCGGTGCGGGCATTTTTCGTCCAATGCGCCAATGCGGCCTTCGCTGTCCCGGAACACGACCAGGTCTTGGCCCAGCACGCGCGCGTGGACGGGCGGCCCGTCCGGCTCGGATACCTCCTCGATCAGGCACAAGGGCACCCAGAAGCGGCGCATCAGCGCACCCATGGGCGCATCACCCTCGACCCGGCATAGCCGCTCGTTTTTTTCACGCGTCAACATCCTACTTTCTCCTTCAATTTTCGGGCTTGATCCCCGCGGCCTTGATGGGGCCGGCATAACGCGCGGCCTCGTCATCGATGGCCTTTGCGTATTCCTCGGGGGAACCGCCCACGGGTTCTATGCCCAGGCCTTGCATTTGCTTGATGACCTCGGGCTGCTTGACGACCTTGGCGATTTCGGCGCTGAGCTTCTTCATGAACTCAGGCGGCGTTCCCGCGGGGGCGAGCAGCCCCACCGTCACGGCGAAGTTGAAGCCGGGAACGATTTCCGAAACGGCCGGGATGTCCGGCGCCAGCGACGAACGCTTGAGCGAGTTCGTCGCGAGAATCTTGGCCTGCCCCTTCTGGGCGAAGCCCGCCAGCGACGGCAACGCTGCGACCACGATATCGACCTGCTTGCCCACGAGCGCGGGAACGGCCTGGCCCGATCCACGGAAGGGGACGTGGTCCAGCTTGAGGTTCAGTGCGCTTTTCAAGGCTTCCATGGTGAGGTGGTGGCTGCTTCCGATGCCCGAGGAGCCATAGGTGATGCCTTTCGGGCTGGTCTTGGCGAGTTCCACGAAATCTTTCAGGGTGTCGGCAGGAAAGTCCGGCCTGGCCGCAATGAAAAGCGGCGACGTGGCGATCAGCGACACCGGCATGAAATCGCGCTTCGGCTCATAGGCAAGGTCTTTGTAGAGCGACGGGTTGATGGACATCATCGAGCCGTCGGTAAGCAGCAGGGTATAGCCGTCTCGTGGGCTACCCATCAGCGTTTGCGCGGCCACGACGCCGTTGGCACCCGGCTTGTTCTCGACCACGAAGGACTTGCCCAGGTTTTCGGTCAGGCGTTGGCCGACGATGCGCGCGACGGTATCGGGCAGGCCGCCGGTGGCGTACGGCACGATGAAGCGCACGGGGCGCGACGGATATTCGGAGACGTCTTCCGCGTAGGACAGCATCGGCGCACAGGTCAGGAGGGCGGCCAGTCCGATCCGGGCTAGGCGTTTGGGCAAGCTGCGCAGGGGTTGGCGAGTATTCATGGAGTCTCCTTTATGGCTTTGCAGGTCGCGCTGTTCTTCCGAGCGCTTCTTCAATGCCGTGCCGGGCCATCCCGGACATGCGGCTTTTATTAGATCTCTAAGGTAATAATA
>NZ_JADGHH010000026.1 GCF_019689535.1 Pigmentiphaga sp. | reverse complement strand
AACCGTTCAGCATCTGTTTCGATCCCATCCTACGAAACGATATTGACCCTGAACTCGTCGCCACGAACGAGTGGGCGGGGTAGTGCAGAGGTTCCCTAGCGCCCGGGGCCTACTCTATTCATTCACTACAAGGAGACGATACCGTGATCAGGAAACTGGCTGCGGCCATGCTTTTCGTGCCCATGATCGCCTTGCCGGCCCATGCTGAGTGGCCGGAGCGGACGGTGCGCATCATTGCGCCTTTTGCGCCGGCCTCCACGCCGGATACGCTGGCCCGGGTTCTGTCCGAGCGCCTGTCCAAGCAGCTCAAGCAGACCTTCGTCGTCGAGAACAAGGCGGGGGCGGGCGGCATGATAGGCACCGACCACGTCGCCAAGGCGGCGCCGGACGGGTATACCCTGGGCGTGAGCATCACCGGGCCGCTGGTCAACAACAAGGTGTTGTACAAGAAGATGCCGTACGACCCGGATAAAGACCTGACGCCCATCACGGTTGCCGTGATGCAGCCCAGCGTCCTCGTGGCGCGCGCCGGTCTACCGGCAAAGGACCTCGCGCAGCTGATTGAGCTGCTCAAGCAATCGCCAGGCAAGTTCAATTACGCGTCCATCGGCAACGGCTCGCTGTCCCATCTCGCGATGGAGCTGGTCGCTTCGCGCAGCGGGACCAGCATCGTGCATGTGCCCTACGGCGGCTCCAGCCAGGCCGTGACCGCGCTGATCGCAGGTGACGTGGACATGGCCTGCCTGCCCGCGGCGGCGGTGCAGTCTTTCGTCAAGGCCGGAAAACTCCGCGCCATTGCCGTCACGACCGGCAAGCGCACCCGCTTCATGCCGGAGGTGCCGACCCTCGCCGAGCAGGGCATGGACGGGGTCGATACGGGTGCCTGGATGGGCATTGTCGCTCCCGGCGGCATGGATGAGGGATTGAAGGCCCGCATCCACGCGGAAGTGGTGCGCGCCCTGCGCGACCCGGAGGCTCGCAAGGCATTCGATGCGCAGATGATGGAAGTGGTGGCCGGGACACCCGAGGAGTTTGCGGCGTACTTGAAGGATGAGGCGGAGCGCTGGTTCCCCATCATCCGCAAGAATGACATCCGTCTCGACTGACCTGCGCGCGTAGACGCGGCGGATACCCGCCCGCGCCACGGCAACATGCTTGCCTGGCATCCGTGCCCATGCGTTCGGCCGGCAACGGGCCCGGGCGATGCTGCCTTGCGGTCAGGCTCTAAAATCCCATTTTTGGGGGTCGAGTCTTGACTGAATATTTGTTGTGGGGCAGCACCGTTGCTGCCGCGCTTGCCGCGCTTTTCGCGCTGCTGGCGCTGTTGCGCAAGCCCGGGTCCGGCGATCCTCGTCCGGACCAGATCCTGGAGGCGCAGGAAAGGCTGGAGCGTTCGCTGCGGGCGGAGATCACGGAGAGCCAGCGGGGGCTGCGTTCCGAGCTGGCCGAGTCGACGCGCGGGCTGCGCACCGAGCTCGGGCAGGCGCTGGCCCAAGGCCTTCAGGCCATGGGCAGCCAGCAGGCGCAGCAGGCCCAGGTGCTCAACCAGCAGCTCGACGCCTTCGCGCAGAATCTCACTGTGCTCACGGCGCAATTGCAGGAGCGCTTCGAGGCTTTGCGGCTCTCGCTCACTCGCGATGCCGCCGTCACCCGTGAGGAAAGCGCCCTGGCCCTGCAACGGTTCGCGGACCGATTTTCCGAGCAACTGCGCGTGCTGACTGAAGCGAACGAGCGCCGCATGGCGGAGGTGCGCGCCACGGTCGAGCAGCGCCTCAAAGACTTGCAGTCCGACAACGCCGCCAAGCTGGAAGAGATGCGGCGCACCGTGGACGAGAAACTGCACGCGACGCTGGAGCAGCGGCTCGGCGAGTCTTTCAAGCTGGTTTCCGACCGGCTGGAGGCCGTGCACAAGGGGCTGGGCGAAATGCAAACGCTCGCCGCAGGCGTGGGCGACCTCAAGCGCGTGCTGACCAACGTCAAGACCCGCGGCACCTGGGGGGAGGTGCAATTGGGCATGCTGATCGAACAGACCATGACGCCCGCCCAATACGGCCGCAACGTCAAGCCGGTGCCAGGCCGGGACGACCTGGTGGAGTTCGCCATCCGGTTGCCGGGGCGGGACGAGTCCGGCCCGGTTTGGCTGCCGATCGACGCCAAATTCCCCAAGGAAGAATACGAGCGCCTGGTGGACGCCCAGGAGCGGGCCGACCCCGAGGCCGTGCGTGCGGCCGGCGCGGCGTTCGAGCGAGGCGTGGAACTGGAGGCGCGCCGCATTGCGACCAAGTACATCGCGCCGCCGCACACTACCGATTTCGCCATTATGTTCCTGCCGACCGAAAGCCTCTACGCCGAGGTGTTGCGGCGTCCGGGCCTGATCGACAAGCTCCATGCCTTGCGCATCAATGTGGCGGGTCCGAGCAACCTGGCGGCCTTGCTCAACAGCTTGCAAATGGGCTTCCGTACCCTGGCCATCGAACAGCGTTCGTCGGAGGTGTGGAAGGTGCTCGGCGCGGTCAAGGCCGAGTTCGGGAAATTCGGCGAGGTGCTGGCGAGCGTGAAGAAGACACTGGAGACCGCGAGCAACAAGATCGGGCAAACCGAGGTGCGCACGCGGGCCATGCTCCGTAATCTCAAGACCGTCGAAGCCCTGCCCGAGAACGAGGCCCAGCAATTGCTTGGGGCGGACGGCGACGAGGACGCCCAGGGGTAGGCTCGCTGCACCCGGCGAGGTCGCCCGGCCCAAGGGCCGCGCTACACTGAAGCCCGGCGCCGCGGCGGCGGTAGGGAGCAGGCATGAGGCAAGCGGGATTGGACGACGCGGTCAACGTAGTGGGCCCCCGTAGCGGTTATTCCCTGTACGACACCGACGTCGCATTGCAGGAGGCCGTCGCCCGCGAAGGTGCGGCCCATGCGCAGGAGGCGTTGCGCGAGCACGGCGCTTGGCTGGGCCGGCCCGAGGTGATGGAGGCGGGCCGCGACGCCAATGCGCATCCGCCGCAATTCATTCCCGTCGATCCCGTTGGGCGACGGGTCGATGCGCTGCGTTTCCACCCGGCGTGGCACTTCCTGATGTCTGGCATTTTCCAGCGCGGGCTGCATTGCGCGCCGTGGTCATCTCCGGCCCCCGGCGCCATGGCGGCCCGCGCCGCAGGCTACCTCATGCAGGGACAGGTCGAGGCGGGTACCCTTTGCCCGACCACCATGACCTTCGGCGCCATTCCCGTGCTGGCCAAGGAGCCGGCCGGAGAAGTCGATTTCGCCCGCGACTGGCTGGCCCTCCTGTATTCCCGTTGCTACGACCCGGCCGATGCGCCCGTTGCGTCCAAGCGAGGCGTGTTGGTCGGCATGGGCATGACCGAGAAGCAGGGAGGCTCCGACGTGCGTGCCAATACGACGCACGCCGAGCCGTGTGCGGCGCCCGGCCGCGGCCGCTCCTATCTGCTCACGGGCCACAAATGGTTTTATTCCGTGCCGCAGTCAGACGCCCATCTGGTGCTGGCCCAGGCAGGCGAAGGCTTGTCGTGCTTTTTCGTGCCCCGGTATCGCCCCGATGGCCGGCGCAACGCCGTCCGCATCGTGCGGCTGAAGGACAAGCTGGGCAACCGCAGCAACGCAAGCGCCGAGGTCGAGTTCTGCGGCGCCTGGGGCGTGATGGTAGGGGATCCCGGCCGCGGCGTGCCGACCATCCTGGAGATGGCGTCTCATACTCGGCTCGATTGCGTGCTGGGCAGCGCGGCCTTGCTGCGGCAGGCGACCGTCCAGGCGCTGCACTTTTGCTCGCGGCGCCAGGCGTTCGGAAAACTGCTCATCCGGCAGTCCCTGATGCGGCACCTCCTGGCAGACCTCGCCCTAGAGAGCGAAGCTGCCACGGCACTTGCCATGCGCCTTGCGCGCGCGTTCGAGTCCGACGCCCCGCTCGAGCGGGCGCTCCGGCGCATCGTGACGCCAGCGGCCAAATACTGGGTCTGCAAGCGGGCCGAGGCGGCCATCGGCGAATGCATGGAAGCATGCGGCGGAAACGGCTACGTCGAGGACGGCCCGATGCCGCGGCTCTACCGGGAGGCGCCCGTCAATGCGATCTGGGAAGGGGCGGGAAACATCATGTGCCTGGACGTGCTGCGGGCGATGCTGCGGGATCCGGAAGCGCTCGAAGCCCTCGAGGAACACCTGCGGGACAGGGGACGGGGCAGCGACGAGTTCCGCGCGGCGTGGCAGGCCTGGGTCGATTTGATCGCCGCGAGGGACGAGGCGGAGTTCAAGGCGCGCCGCATCGCCGGCTTGACGGCTGCGCTGGTGCAGGCGGCGGTGCTGATGGACATCCCCGGCGGCATGGCGGCGGATACCTTCATTGCGGCACGGCTGGCGCAGCCGAGCTGGCTGTACGGCGACAGCGACACCGGGCATGGGGAGGCGGCGTGCGCCTTCCTGCTTGCCCGGGCTTGGCCGGAATCCGGGTAGCGGGCGCCGGCGCGGCCTGCATGCCCGCAAGTGCTAAAGTGTCCGCTGGAACCCCTCGCAATAGTTTGGTCACCACTATCATGCTTTCTCAACAGCAGCTCAAACAGCAAGCCGCCGATGCGGCGCTCGCCTTCGTCGCCGAGGTGGCGGCGCCCGACGTGGTCATCGGCGTCGGCACCGGCTCGACCGCCGATCTATTCATCGACGGGCTCGCGGCCTACAAGGGCCGCATTCGCGGCACCGTCGCCAGCTCCGAGCGCAGCGCCGCGCGGCTCGCGGGGCACGGGCTTGCGGTCCTTGACCTGAACGACGTGGACTACATGCCCATCTACGTCGACGGCGCCGACGAGATCGACGACCACCTGCACATGATCAAGGGCGGTGGCGGCGCGCTCACGCGCGAAAAAATCGTCGCGTCGGTGGCCGAGCGCTTCATTTGCATTGCCGACGAATCCAAGCTGGTCGCACAACTGGGCGCGTTTCCGCTGCCGGTCGAAGTCATTCCCATGGCGCGGGAGGCGGTGGCACGCACCTTGCGCCTGCTGGGAGGTCAGCCTCGGCTGCGCGAGGGGTTCGTCACGGATAACGGCAACGTCATCCTCGACGTGCACGGCTTGCGGATTGCCGAGGCGCAAGGCTTGGAGAAAGTGATCAATGACGTCCCGGGCGTCGTGACCTGCGGTCTGTTCGCACTGCGCGGCGCAGACGTGGCGCTCCTCGCCACCCAGTCCGGCGTTCGCAGGCTGGAAAAACCGCATCACGCATAGCCTCCCGCGCGCTGCGCCGGCGCCGACATATCCGTGTCATATGGCGTTCATAAACTGGGATGCATTGCCATGGGCCGGGGCATGACGTCCGGCCCGCCGTTTTTTGGGCTGGGAGCGGACATGACTGAACACACGCACAAGCAGTACGACGCAGAGCTGGAGGAAATCCGGTCGCGCTTGCTGCAAATGGGAGGCCTGGTCGAGGCACAAATCACCGGCGCCATCGACGGCCTGGCCAACGGCGACCTGGCGACGCTCGAACAAGTGATCGTGCGGGACGTCGAGGTCAACAAGTTCGAGATCGAACTGGACGAGGCCTGCAGTCACATCCTGGCGCGGCGGCAGCCCGCGGCCGGCGACTTGCGGATGATCATTACCGTCATCAAGATGATCACCGACATGGAACGGGCGGGCGACGAAGCCGAAAAAATCGCCCGCATGGCGAAGATGATCCACGAGGCCGGCCGAATGAACATGCCCGCCGTCGAGCTCTGGCACATGGCCAACACCGTGGTCACGATGCTGCGAAGGGCGCTGGATGCCTTTGCCCGCCTCGATGTCCAGGCTGCGGTCCAGGTGGTCAGGCAGGACAAGGCCGTGGATGCGGAGTGGCAAGGCATCATCCGCCAGCTCATCACCTACATGATCGAGGATCCGCGCAAAATCTCGCGGTCCATCGAATTGCTCTTCATCGCCAAGGCGCTGGAGCGGATCGGCGACCATGCGAAGAACATGTGCGAACTGGTCGTCTACATGGTCAAAGGCCGGGACGTGCGCCACACCGGCGTGGACAACGTCGAGCGGGAGGCGTCGGCGTAGCCGCCCAAGCCCGGGACGCCCCTGTGGCCTGCCCCTGGGGGCGGGCTGCGCCGGCCACGCGTGGCGCCCCGTGCGGGAGGCCCGGGACGCGCAGCAGGCGGGTCTTATTTCGGGGGAACGTAGCCTTGCGCCTCGACGTGGCCATCTTCGAATAAGTACCGCTGCATTTGCTGCTGCAGGTACTTGCGGGCCCGGGCGTCGGCAAGGTTGAGCCGGTTTTCATTGACCAGGCGGGTCTGGGTCTGGACCCATTCCTGCCAGGCCTCCTTGGAAATGTTCTGCCAGATCTTGGTGCCGAGTTCGCCAGGGTAGGGCGGGTAGTCCAACCCTTCCGCCTCTTTCTTGAGCTTGACGCAGTAGACCATGCGAGTCATGTGAGCACCTGTTCCGCGGTTGATTGCAATGCGGCTATTGTAGCGAAGCGCGGTTTGCGGCATCGCGGAAATCGCCGGCGGGCAGGACCATCTTCATGGCGGCCGGCGTCGCCGCTACTTTCCGCCTTTTCCCCTGGCCTCCATTCTGGCCTGATAAATCCGCCGCTTGTTATCGCGGCTGCGCCGCACGTGTTCGCGCATCAGGCTCTCCGCGCGCGTGCCTTCGCCACGCTCGATGGCCCCGACCAGGTCTTCGTGGTCCTGGTGGGCGCGATGGATAAAGGTGTATTCCGAGCTGGGCATGGTCTCGTCCAGGCCCAGGCCCAGCACGACGGCGCCCACTAGCGGAATCTGCGAGACCTGCTCCAAGATGCCGGCTAGCAGCGGGTTGCCCGCTGCCCGGATCAAGGTCGCGTGGAAACGCGCATTCATCGCCGACCAGCGAGGCGTTTCGACGCGGTAGCCGTTCTCCGCGGCGTCCTCCAGCAGCCGCCAGCCTTCCTCTATGCAGTCGCGAAGCGTCTCGATGACGTCGGGGGAGGGCCCGCGTTCGGTGGCGAGCCTCGCGGCCATGCCTTCCAGCGTACTGCGCACGTCGAGCGCCTGGGAGAGGTCGTCCAGATTGAATGCCTTGACCCGGAAGCCGCGGGTAGGCAGGCGCTCGAGCAGGCCTTCCTTGACCAATTCCTCGAACGCGAGCCGGATGGGCGTGCGGGAGACGCCGAGCTCTGCCGCGAGTTGCAGTTCCACGAGGCGCTCGCCCTGGGAATAGGCGCCCGACATGATGCGCCGGCGCAGCTCGGCGGCAACCGTATTGATTTGTGTGGCCATTTGCCGGATCGGTCGTTGTGGGGTTTTCGTCGCCAGGGATGGTAGTCCCTATGGCAGCATCCTTAAATTTGCATGCAGAATGACGAAATATTTGCACGTAAAACGAAAATAACCAATAATTTGCATGCAATTTAATTAGATCTCTTAGTATGAGGCGCTCATGATCCCCTCTTCGGCATACGTCGGCCTGCCGCCTCCGCTGGCCGATTCCGTTGTCAAGACCAAGCATTTTTTCCAGGCGCTGGATAACTTCGCCAAAGTGTTCGCGATCCGTCCAGGCGAGCGCGTCTTGATGTTGACTGACCAGTTGCTGGACACGCGCGTCGTCGATGCCGTGATCGGCCTGGCGCGCGCCCGGGGCGCGCAGGTGCGCGTCTATACCGAGCCCAATTCGCGCGTGACCGCCGTGCCCGAGCCGGTAAAAGGCTTGCTGGAGCAAGCAGACTTCGTGGTGTCGACCTGGTTCTGTTCGATCGAGGATCCGTTCTGCATCGCCATGCGCAAGCGGGGCCAGCGTTGGGTCAAGATCACGTATTTCCGCGACCTGGACCTGCTCCATACCCCGCAGGCCCGTTTCCCCATCGAGATCGTCGGCGCGCTGTGCCGGGCCACCGCCAAGCGCTACCCGCAAGGCGAGAGCTTCGACCTGCACTTCACCGATCCGCGAGGCACCGATTTCCGCATCGGTTTCACCCCCGAGACGCGCGACACCATGCTGTCGTCCAACCGCTGGCGCGGTGTTACCACGGCGGACGAGCCCGGCTGCTACGTGCATTACCTGCCTACCCACGGGCCCAATCTATGGGACCGGACGGCGGTCCGTAATGACCATTCGGTCAAGACGCCGATGTCGGGTGTCATCTATCCGCAATGGGCGGTCGGCTTTGCCAAGCCATTCGAAGAGCGCATCGCCGTGCGCTTCGAGGGCGAGTACGTCAGCGCGGTCGAGGGAGAGTCCGAAGAAGCGCGCATCCTGCACGACATGCTGGTGGGTGGACGCATGATCGAAGGCGGCGGTTGCGGCTTCAACCCCAAGGCGCCGCGCCATACCGTTTATCCGGCCGGCTCCAACGCGCCGGGGGCGCTGCATTTCGGCATCGACCTGGTCAAGCCCAGCGACTACATACGGCGCGTGCTACCCGATTGGGAAGAGCCGCCCGTGCACATGGACCTGGTTTGCCTGGATGCCACCGTCAAAGCCGGGCCAAACACGCTGATCGATCGAGGATTCCTGTGTGCGTTGCGCGATCCGGAAGTGGTCGAGATCGCTTCTCGCTACGGCGACCCGGTGGAGTTGCTCGAAGCCGGCGTGGACTGAATCACACCCTTGTCTTGGGCCGGCCTCACGAAGACAAGCAATGCCGGCATGAAGACAACTCAAACAGCAAAGGAGACGCGTATGAACCCAGTAAAACCCGGGCGCACCCCGGTTCGTTGGCTTGCCGCCATGGCACTGTCGGTCGCGGGGGTCGCGGGCGTGGGCGCCGCGGAGAATGATGCGCAATGGCCGCAACGCCCCATTACCATGATCGTGCCCTTCGTGGCCGGCGGAGGCGGGGACACGCTGGCCCGCCTGTATGCCCGCGAGATGGAGGGCAAGATCCGGCAACCCATCATTATCGATAACCGCGCCGGGGCGGGCGGCAACATCGGGACGGCGGCTGCCGCGCGGGCCACGCCGGACGGGCACACCGTGGTGTTCGGGACCAACGGCACCATGGCCACCAATCATTGGCTCTATAAATCGGTCGGCTACTCGCCGGACGATTTCGAGCCGATCGCGCGGTTCTCGGTGATCTCGATGGTCATGTTCGTGAGCCCGGATTCGCGTTTTAACTCCGCCAAGGAATTGATCGAATACGCCAGGCAGCATCCGCGCGAGCTGACCTGCGCGTCGGCCGGCAACGGCACGGCTTCGCACATGGCTTGCGGGCTGTTGCAGCACATGGCGAAGGTCGAGTTCACCCACGTGCCGTACAAAGGGGGGGCGCCCGCGTCCACCGACGTGCGTTCGGGCCGGGTATCGTTCATGATCGACGTGGCGCCGTATCTGGTACCCCTGGCCAAGAGCAAGCAGATCAAGGTGCTGGCCGTCTCCACGCCGCAGCGCATTCCGGCGTTGCCAGATGTACCCACCATTGCCGAGAGCGGCGTGCCGGGTTACGAGCTTTTCGCGTGGGACGGATTGTTTGCTCCCAAGGGAACGCCGGCCGACCGCTTGGACCGCCTGCACCAGGCAGTGAACGAGGTGCTCAAGGATCCGGCCTTCGACCGCACCATGCAGGAGCGCGGCTCCATCAATTCGCCCATGAGCCGGAGCGCGTTCGCGCAGTTCGTGCGCAAGGAATATGAGCTGCACGGCGAAATCGTCAAGTTCACCGGCGCGCGGATAGATTGAGCGTTGCGCGGCCGGGTGCCAGGCCTGGCGGCGCAACGGAGGCGGCGTTTGCCGGGCAGGCGCTCGCTAGCGCGCCGGGCCGCCGGAGCGGGTTTCCTGGGCGGGCAGCACGATGAATCCCCCTTCTTCGGGAAGCGTGCGCTTTTGACGGACGGTAGCGTTCTCTCCCGCATCTAGGCGTACCGAGAATGCGCTGTTTCTCCCGTTTGCCCTGAGATACACGTTCAGGTAATGCACGCCTGGTCCGAGGACCGTGACGGGCACTTCGAGCACGGCCCGGCGCTGCGCATCGAGGGGGACGGTCGCAGGCGTGGCGGCGTCCACGCGCAGGGCACCTTCCGTGCCGTAGCGCACTTCTACGGCGCTCACGCCGGGCGATCCGGTCAATGCGAGCCTCACCGTGGCCGGACCGGCGGGAAGCGGGGCAGGCGGCGTGCGCACCGCCACGGCGACGAGGTCTCCCGGCTTGCGGGGACGCGGCTCGAAACCGTCATGCCTTGCGGAGGACGTCGCCTCCTGCGCAGCGTGCTGCGATTCGTGCGCGCAAGCGGGTAGGGCGGACAGCGACGTGGACAGCACGACCACTAGGGCGGCCATGTTGCGTCGAGCCGGCACGCGCGCGGCTTGAGGATTCGGTGTCGGTCGCATCACTGGCCTCCGGCGGAAATGCGTTCAAAAGTCACTTCATAACAGACTTGCGTCCCCGGCGGGGCGCGCTCGACGTCGTCATCGTCGTCGTCCGCGTCTTCGGCGATGGAGTAGTCCAGCAGCGTGGCGGTATAGGTGCCGGGCTCGAGTTCGCCTTCGACTTCTTCGTCGTCCATGTCGATGGATTCGCCTGAGCGGGAAAGCATGAGGAACGCCTTGGTCTTCGCACCTTCCGGCGAGAGGAGCCGGGCGCCCAGCCTGTAGCTTCCCGGTTCCTCGACCTGCAGGCGCAGGAACCGGCCTTGGTCGAGCTTGTTGGATTCGTTCCCGAGCAAGTTGGATACGCATGCTTGCTGCCTTGTGGGCGTCTTCGCCTGCGGCGCGGCGAACGTGAGATAGGGTGTGGCCGAGATGGGAGGGTCGGTGGGAATCGTGTACGACGCGGCACTGCCCCACTCGTCCAACTCGCCCAGGGCAGGCGTGCCGACATCGGCCAGCAGTTGGTTGACGCGGCCGATGACGACGCCGTCGGTCAGGTGCTTGGCCAACGCGGCACCGAACGGGAAGATGCTCGTGTAGGCAGGCGTGTGCCTTTGCTCGTTCCGGAGGATGGAGACCGTGGACTTGAAGCCGTCCGGCTCTTGCGCAAGCTGGTAAAGGAAATACTGAATCGCCGCTTCGTTGTACCAGGCAGCGTCGTCGGGCGGGGCGGGCGGCGCGCTGACGTCGAAGTAGAAGCTGTACTGTTGCCTCGGGCCCGACGTGTCGACATAGAAAGGATCATCGCGCACGATGCCCGACAGGCCGTTGCCCCAGCCTTCGCCCCAAGCAATCCGCATGTCGAGCTTGTCGCCCTCCGTGTGCGGTCCGCCTGGAGAATCAGAGCGCGAGATGTGCGCCTCGAAATAGTGGCCCCATTCGTGGACGACGACGCCAGTGTCGTACTCGTCGGTGTCGACGTCGGCCTTGCCGAGGATGTACAAGCCGGGCGCCGGGCCGCCCGACGTGAAGTGGCTGGTGCCGATGTCGCCGTCGGCAGGATTGCCGTTGGCGCTGCGGTTGTTCACGCTCCAGTAGATGTCCAGGTGAGGGAAGTTGATGTCGGGCGCCACGGCGAGGAAGCGCTGCATGGAGGCGTAGGCCTGGTCCAGCACGGAAAAGGGGCCGGCGGCGCGCGGGCCGGCATACCTGCCTGACGCGTTGGAGCCCGTTCAGCCCGAGGCAGCGTGCAGGTCGAGGGTCATGCCAACCTGCGGCACGGACAACGGGCTGCTCACGAGCGCATACACCGGGGCATTGGACGGGACCGCCCGATACCCCGGATGCGTGTTGTCGCGCACGGCCACGCTCCACGCGCCTTGCGGGCTTTCGCGCAGCAGGCGCGCCTGCACCCGTATTTGCACGTTGCGGCCAGGCGGTAGCGCGAGGGCATACCAGCCTTGTTCGTCGGTGACAGTGCTGGCCAGGACCTCCTCTCCGCTGATGGCTTCGACCACCGCGCCGCGCACGGGCAGCGCACGGGTCGCGCCGTAGTCCAGGCCCGCCGACTTCTTGGCCGGAACGGCATCGTAGGTCACGGTTCCCGAGACGGAGCCAGGTTCGGGTTGCGGGTTGGAGCCGCTACCGCCTCCGCATGCGGCGAGGAGCATCGACAGGGACAGGGCCGCGGCGGCGAGAAGCCGGCCTGGGCGGCAGCGTAGGGGAGGATCGGCCGAGGCGTTCGGTCCGGCCGCGTGGGTAGCGCTCATGGATGGATTTCCCTCTGGATGGTCGAACACAAATGATACATTGCGTCACAAATTGAAATATCGCGACGATGTGTTTATCCCGGCAGGCGCGGACGCATAATGGGCATAGAGGAAGGGTGACTGCGCTTTTTCCCAGAGGTGAACCATGGCCGACGCCCAGGCGCGCCCGCCCCGCAGGCGCTACCACAGCTTCGACGAGTTCTACGATTTCTACCTGAGCGAGCACGCACATCCGGTTTCCCGGCGCATGCACGTGGCAGGCACCAGCGCGGCGCTGGCGTTGGCGGTGTTGGGCGTTGCGCTTGGCCGGCCGTGGCTGTTCGCGGCGGCGGTGGCCTGCGGCTACGGCTTGGCCTGGGCCGGACACTTCTTTTTCGAGAAGAACCGGCCGGCCACGTTTGCGCACCCGTGGTGGTCCCTGAAGGGAGACTTCAGGCTGTGGGCGGAAACGCTCACGGGACGCCGGAGGTGGTGAGGCCGCCGCCGTCAGCCCCGGCGCAGCGGCGCCAGCAGCGAGGCCAGGCCGTTGTGGTCGATCTCGTGCATCAGGGCCAGCAGGCGCCCCAGTTCTCCGGGCGGAAAACCCTCGCGGGCGAACCAGGCGAGGTAGGGGCCGGGCAGGTCGGCAATTTTCCTGCCCTTGTATTTGCCGTACGGCATTTCGACCGTGACCAACCGCTGGAGCGCTTCGGCATCGAGCGGCGTAGGAAGCGGTGGCTCCATGAGGTGATAGGCTCCAATGCGGGACAGCGGCCCGTCCGGCAATGCCACGGCAAGCGCGGCGGCTAGGATTGCTCCGCTCGCATTGTGCCATGGCGGCAAGGGGCGTCGCTGCCGGAGCGCCGGCCCGCGGGCTGCGTCCCGGGAAAATGTTTTCCGGCTCGAGGCACAGCAAAAGAAACTCAACGAATACGGCATCACCAGCATCCGCGTTCCCGGCACGACCGTGGCCGCGTATCGCCAGTTCCAGCAGTTGCGCGACAGCGGCAGGGCGGCCGTGCGCTACAGCATCCTGTTCCGGCCGCGGGACCTCGCAGACTTCCGCTCCAGCATCGTCGAGGCGGGCATACGCCAGGGAGAGGGCGACGAGTGGGTGCGCGTATGGGGCCTCAAGATCAGCGTGGACGGCGGCTTCGAGGGGGGGCGCATGACCCGGCCGTATGAGGGAGAGCTGGGCAAGGGCGGCACCTATTACGGGCTGCAGCTCGTGCCGCAGGAAAGTTTCGACGCCTACGTGGCGGCTATCAATCGGGCAGGATGGCGCGCAGCCGTGCATGCCGTGGGCGACGCCGCGGTGGACCAGGTGCTGCAGGGGTTCGAGCGGGCGGATGCGGAGCGAGACATCAACGGGCGGGGCTGGACCATCGAGCACGCCTTCGTCACGCGGCCGGACCAATACCCGCGCATCAAGGCCATGGATCTGCGGTTGTCGGTGCAGGACCACCTCTACCTCGCGGCGCCCGTGCTCAAGCGGTATTGGGGACCAAGCGGTGCCCTCGCGCGAGGCGGTGCTCAGGCTCATGACCATCAACAACGCCCGCTTGACGGACGAAGAGGCAATCAAGGGGTCGATCGAAGCCGGCAAGCTTGCCGACTTCGTCGTGCTATCGGCCGATTACCTCAGCATTCCCGCCTCGGAGGTGCAGCATCTGAAGGCGCTGGCGACCTACGTCGGCGGCCGGGAAGTCTATCGTTCCGCCGCCTTTTAGGGGCGGTGCCGTCACGGCTTGAGCACGACTTTCACGCAGCCGTTTTCTTTGTCGCGGAAGATCTCGTACATGGTGGGTCCGTCCTCGAGCGCTTCGGTATGGGTGATGACGAAGGATGGGTCCAGGCGGCCTTCGGCGACGAGGTTTAGGAGTTCTTCGCTCCAGCGCAGCACGTGAGTCTGCCCCATGCGCCAGGTCAGGCCTTTGTTCATCGAAGCGCCGAAGGGGATTTTGTCGATCAACCCGCCGTAAACCCCCGGGATAGAAAGTACGCCGGCTGGCCGGCAGACGTAAATCATCTCCCGCAGGACGTGGGGCCGGTCGCTTTCCAGCATGACGGCCTGCTTGGCGCGATCGTACATTGCGTCCAGCGAGCGCGCTGCATGGGATTCCATGCCCACCGCGTCGATGCATTTTTCCGGCCCCTTGCCCGCCGTCAGGTCACGTAGCCGCTCCACCACGCTTTCTTGCTCGAAGTCGATGACCGTTGCGCCGGCCTTGGCGGCCATGGCCAGCCGTTCGGCGACGCGGTCGATGACGATGACTTGGCGCGCGCCCAGCAACTGGGCGCTGCGCATCGCCATCAGCCCGACCGGCCCGGCGCCCCAGATCGCCACCGTATCCGTGGGCGCGATGTCGCATTGAACGGCTGCCTGCCATCCGGTCGGCAGAATGTCGCCGAGGAACAAGACCTGCTCATCCGTGAGGTCGGCCGGAACTTTGATGTGCGTCGTGTCCGCATAGGGCACCCGGACGTATTCGGCCTGCCCGCCGGCGTAGCCGCCGGTCAGGTGGGTGTAGCCGAACAGCCCCGCGGTCGTGTGGCCAAAGGCTTTCGTCGCCAGGTCTTTGTTGCGGTTCGTGCGCTCGCACACGGAGTAATTGCCGCGCCTGCATTGGTCGCACGCGCCGCAGCAGATGGTGAAGGGGACGACTACCCGGTCCCCCACCTTGAGTTTGCGCGCAGCCGGGCCGACCTCCACCACTTCGCCCATGAACTCATGGCCCATGACGTCGCCCGCTTTCATGCCCGGCATGAAACCGTCGAATAAGTGCAGGTCCGAACCGCAGATGGCGCAGGCGGAGACTTTGACGATGGCGTCGCCGGGCTCCTCGATGCGGGGGTCGGGGACGGTGTCGTAGCGGATGTCTTTCTTGCCGTGCCAGCACAACGCTTTCATGCTGCTCTCCTTTCGTTGGAAGCCGGGCACCGTCAGCAAGCGCTGTGCCCCTCCTACCGCCTCTTGCCCCCTTGACGGTGGCGAAGGCCATCGGACATACTCGTGTTAAACGTTTGTTTAAAACGATCGTTTAGTGGATTTAAAAGGAGGTGCCGATGAAGGTGACGCGCGACGATCTGAGGAAGGCCGCAGAGCGGTTCAAGAATTGGGGGAAGTGGGGGCCGGACGACGAAATCGGGACCCTCAACTATGTGCAGCCCGAAGACATCATCCGGGCCGCGCAGCTCGTCAGGCAGGGCAAGGTCATCTCGTTGGCGCTGAATTTCGACCAGCACGGCCCGCAGGGAGCGAAAAGCAAATATCCCGCGATGGGGCGCATCAACCCGCTGCATCTCATGCTGCGCACCGGCACGGATGCCTACTCGGGCGTGTTGGATTCCCGGGGTATACGCGCTGCCGACGACATCGTCGTGATGCCGCTCCAGTGCGGCACGCAATGGGACGGCCTGGGCCATGTCTTCTACGAAAACTGGATGTGGAACGGCTACGATTGCCGCGAGGTGACGTCGGCAGGCGCGCAAAAGGCCGGAATAGAAAAGACCAAGAACAAGATGGTGGGGCGAGGCGTGCTGCTTGACGTCGCGCGGGCCAAAGGCGTAGACCAGCTCGAGGACGGGTACCCCATCACCAGCGACGACCTGGAGGAAACCGCCCGCAAGCAAGGCGTGCAGGTGGGGCGCGGCGATTTCGTCATCGTGCGGACCGGCCAGATGGAAGCCAAGCTCAAGCAGGGCAGCTGGGACGGTTATCCTGGGGGCGACGCGCCAGGGTTTTCCTTCCAAACGCTCGAGTGGGTGCATGGTTCGCAGATCGCTGCACTGGCGAGCGATACATGGGGGTGCGAAGTGCGCCCCAATGAGTCTGAGCCGGGCATCAACCAGCCCTGGCATTGGATCACCATTCCCATCATCGGCCTGACGATGGGCGAAATCTTTTATGTGGCGGACCTCGCCGACGATTGCGCGGCCGACGGTCAGTACGAGTTTCTTTTCGTGGCCCCGACGCTGCCGATTACCGGCGCCGTCGGTTCTCCAACCAACCCGCTGGCCATCAAGTAATCGGCAAGGAGGCGATCTTGGCTAAGACGACCGGCGCGCAGGTCATCGCCGACATGTTCAAGGCGTACGGCGTGACCCACGTATTCATGGTGCCTGCCATCCTGCGGCGGACTTTCGCCGAACTCGAGTTCCGGACAAACATCGCGCGCGTCCATACGCACGGGGAAAAATCGGCGGCCTATATGGCCGACGGCTATGCCCGCGCCAGCGGCAAGCCGGGCATTTGCATGGCGCAAATCGTCGGGGCGCTGAACCTGGCCGCAGGCTTGCGAGATGCTTGGCTGGCGCAATCGCCCGTCATCGCGATCACCGGAGGGCGCGATCCACGCACGAAATTCCGCAAGCTTTACCAGGAGGTCGACGACGTCCCGGCGTTCGAGCCCGTGACGAAGTGGAACGCCACCGTCGACGCCCCGGAGCGCATCCCCGACATGCTGCGCCAGGCATTCCGCGCGGCCGTGAGCGGGGCGCCCGGCCCGGTGCACCTGCAATTCCGGGGTAACGAAGGGCAGATCGATGCGGAGGAAGCCGACATGGAGGCGGAAATTGACGAGCGCTTTGCGCGCGTGCCTCCGTATCGTCCCGAACCCGAGCCCGAGCAGGTCGATCGGGTGCTGGGCTTGTTGCGGGAAGCGTCGCGACCGATATTCGTCGTCGGCGGCGGGGTGCGCAACTCCCGCGCCCAGGCCGAGCTTCGCGCGCTGGCCGAGGCGCTGCAGATTCCCGTGGCGACTTCGCTCAATGCCAAGGATGCGATTCCTGGCAATCATCCCTTGAGCGTGGGGGTGGTCGGCTCCTACTCGCGCGAAAGCGCCAACCTCACGGTTCAGCGGGCCGACCTCGTGTGCTTCGTGGGCACGGAGGCCGGCGGGATGACGACCCACGTCTGGCAGGTGCCCGCGCCCGGCGTTGCCGCCATCCAGATCGACATCAACCCGGAAGTCATCGGCCGCAACTATCCCTTGCGTGCGTCGCTGTGCGCCGATGCGCGCGCTGCGCTGGCGAGGCTGCTCGAACGTGCGCGGAACCAGCCTGCGGTAGACCGGCGAGCTTGGCTGGACGAAGTCGCCAAGCTCAAGCACGATTGGTACGAGAAATACAGGCCGGCCCTGACGTCGGACGCCGTTCCCATCCGTCCGGAGCGTATCTGCCATGAGCTTACGCAGCATGTGCCCGACGACGCGATGGTGGTGGTCGATACCGGGCATGCGGGCATGTGGATGGGCGGCATGTTCGACCTGCGCTCGACGAGCCAAAGCTATATCCGCAGCGCGGGCCACTTGGGCTGGGCATTTCCGGCCGGACTGGGCGCCAAATGCGCGCAGCCGGAGCGCCCAGTGGTCGTCTTCACCGGCGATGCCGGCTTTTGGTACCACATCGCCGAGCTGGAAACGGCGGTGCGCTGGAAGATTAACACCGTCGTGGTGGTCAACAACAACAGCGGCGGCAATCAGTCCAAGCGGGGTTTTGATCGCGCCTATGGCGGTCAGCAGACCGAAAGGGGGCGCGAGCTCTGGACCTATACCCCGGTCAATTTCGCCGAAATCGCCAACACGATCGGCGCGCTCGGCATCCGCGTGACGCAACCCGGACAGCTTCCCGCGGCGCTCGAGCAAGCGCTGGCCGCGGGGCGGCCGGCCGTGATCGATGTCGTGACGGACATCGAAGTGCTGGCACCGCCCCCAGTGGCGTGAGCAAGGAGGGGCCGCAGGTTTAGGTTGATGGTTTGGAACGTCCGTCGGCAGCCCGGCCGGTCAGAGCGGGCGCCGTCGGCATGTGGCGGTATTCACTAGGACGAGGAGGAGATGATGCATCGCACGTTGAAGCGTTTGATCTTGGGCTCTGCCGCTTGTCTTGCTGCCTTTGGCGCATGGGCCGCCGAGTCGGATTACCCAACCAAGCCCGTCAAGCTGATCGTGGCCTTTCCGCCCGGCGGGCCGGCCGATGTGACGGCCCGCATCGTTTCCCAGAAACTGAGCGAGCGGCTTGGGCAGGCGGTTGTAATCGAGAACCGGGGCGGCGCGGGCGGCAACGTCGGCGCGCAGGCTGTGGCCAAGGCCGATCCGGACGGCTATACCTACCTGGTCACGACGACATCTTTCGCCGTGAACCCGGCGCTGTCCGGCAAGGATGCGGGCTATGACGCAGAGAAGGATTTCGCGCCCGTTTCCATCATCGCCACGCAGCCGAACGCGATCGCGGTCCACAAGAGCCTGGGCGTGCAGACCTTGGCGCAGCTGCGCGAGAAGGCGTCCAAGGAGAAGCTGTCGTTCGCCAGCCCCGGCACCGGTACCACGCCACACCTCACCGGGGAAAACCTGTTCAAGATCAAGTGGCGCACGGAAATGACGCACGTGCCCTATCGGGGTGCCGGCCCGGCCGCCGCGGCCCTGGCGGCGGGAGAGCCGCCCGTGGGGTCGCTGGCCGTGGCGGGCGTGCTGCCCTTCGTCAAGAGCGGCCGCGTGGAGGCGCTCGCCGTCTCGAGCAAGGAGCGCATCCCCATGCTGCCTGACGTCCCGACGCTCGCGGAGCTGGGCTATCCCGATATCCTGGACTACACCTGGACTGCCGTTCTCGCTCCCGCAGGCACGCCCAAGGACCGCATCGAGAAGGTCAGCCGGGCCATCGACGAAACGCTCAAGGAGGCAGACATCAAGAACAACCTGGCCATGCAGGCGCTGATCCCGGTGGGGGGCACGCCCGACGAGTTCGGCACCTACCTGAAGGACGAGCTCAAGCGCTGGGCCACCATCGTGCGCGAAACCGGCGCCAAGCTGGAGCAGTAAGTGCAGCGGTAAGGCGCCGCGGCTAGAAGCCGTGTTCGCAGAAATCCAGGATCTCGGCCAGCGCCTGCGCCAGGTCCGTACCCTTGCACGTTCCCCGGGAAATGATCTCGATGCGCCCGGTGTTGGACGCCACGTAGATGTAGATCCCCATGACGAACGTCAGGCGCCAGTAGATCGACTCCGGGGAGCGGTCGGGAAAGCAGGCGCGCAGGGCATCCACGAACTTGAAGGTGGTTTGGTCGTAGTAGCGGGCACGTAGCGCCTGCTCGAGTTCTTTGGGCTCGTGGTGCAGGCGCGCCTGCAGCTTCACGAAGGCTCGGCCACCGGGGCCGTCGTCGTTGGCCATGCGCAGGGGCGGGTAGACGAAGGCATAGATGATGTCGCGTAGCGCGACTTTTCCGCTTTCGGCTCCGCGCCGCAGGGCCTCTGCCAACAGTTCTTCCCTCTCTTGCATCAGCACGCGGCAGCGCCGCTCGAATACCGCCATGAACAGACCCTGCTTGGTCTGGAAATGGTAGTTGATGAGCGCCTGGTTGACGCCGGCCGATTGCGCAATCTGCCGGACCGAAGCCGCCGTATAGCCGTGTTCGGCGAAAAGGAGCTCGGCGACGTCGAGGAGCCGTGTAACGACTTGAGGGGGAACGTGGGAGGCGAGTTTGGAGTTGTTCACGTGCAAACCGGCAAACCCTCGATAGACGTGGGATTATGCCATGCCAGGGGCGCGTACAGGCGGCCAGGATGTGCCCGGCGCCGCGCCACGCCTCAGTGCAGCGATGACAGAAATTGCTGGAGTTCGGGCGTCCGTGGGCTGTTGAACAATTCTTCGGACGGCCCCATTTCGTGCACCTTTCCCTGGCGCATGAACACCACGCGGTCGCTGACCTTGCGCGCGAAGCATTTCGTGGGTCACCATGACGAGCGTCATGCCGTCGCGGGCCAGGCTACAGCAGGCCGACGCAACTGAACACCACAAACGGCTTGAAGGTGGCATTGGCGATCATGGTGCCAGCTTTGGTTAGTTCGATGAGTCCGATGACCGAGGCGAGCGCCGTGCCTTTGATCACCTGTACCAGGAAGCCCCGGTCGGGGCGATCGCCAGGCGGGACGCCCCGTTCTGGCGCGGTTGGGTGGGGGCTTACAGCCGCTTGATGAAGACCTGGCTGTTGCGGCTGCGGTCGTAATGCGCCTGTTTGTCCTTGGGCAGGTCCGCCACGCTTCCTTGGGCGAAGCCGCGCTTGATGAACCAGTGCGCCGTGCGCGTGGTCAGCACGAACAAACGCGTAATGCCCGCCGCGCGCGCGCGCGCCTCGATATGCCGCAGCAGCTTGTCTCCCTCGCCGGCGCCTTGCCAGGCGGGGTTGACCGTCAGGGCGGCCATTTCGGCCATTTTTTCTTCCGGGTAGGTGTACAGGGCCGCGCAGCCGTAGATCACGCCGTCGTGCTCGGCCACCGAGAATTTCTCGATGTCGCGCTCGATGCTGCCGCGGCCCCGGCGCACCAGCGTGCCGTCCACTTCGAGGGGTTCGATCAGGTGGAGGATCGCGCCCACGTCGTCGATGGTGGCGGGGCGCAGGTCGTCCAGCGTGTCTTCGACCACCATGGTGCCTACGCCGTCGTGCGTGAAGACTTCCAGCAATACACTGCCGTCGAGGTCGTGCGGGACGAGGTGCGCGCGCGCCACGCCTTGCTTGACGGCACGCGAGGCGTGGCGCAGGAAAACGGCGGTGCCCGGGTCCAGGTTGCCCTGGGCGAGAAGGGCGTCGGCGTCTTCGCGCGCCAGTTCGGAGTCGACGTTGCCGTCTTTGTCGAGGACGAGGGGCGTGTCGGTCAGGAAAATGAGCTTTTCGGCGCGCAACGCGACGGCCACCGAAGTGGCGAGATCCTCCATGGAGAGATTGAAAGCTTCGCCAGTGGGGGAGAAGCCCAGCGGGGACAGCAGCACGATGGATCCGTGGTCCAGCGCCAGCCGCAGCGCCTCGGCGTCCACCTTGCGGACCTGTCCGGTATGGCGGTAGTCCACGCCGTCGATGACGCCGACCGGGCGCGCCGTGATGAAGTTGCCCGAAACGACCCGGATGTGCGAATGCGACATCGGGGTGTTGGGCAGGCCCTGGCTGAAGGCGGCTTCGATGTCGAGCCGGATTTCGCCGGCGGCTTCCTTGGCACACTCGAGCGCCGCCGCGTCGGTGACCTGGAGGCCGCGGTCGAACTGGAAGGGAATGCCTTTCAGGCGGAGCTGCTCATTGACCTGGGGCCGCGAGCCGTGCACCAGCACCAGCCGGATGCCCAGGGCGCTAAGCAAGGACAGGTCCTGGATCAGGCTGTTGAGCGCGCCGGCCTGGACCAGCTCCCCGCCGAAAGCCACCACGAAGGTCTTGCCGCGGAAGGCGTGCACGTAAGGGGCGACCTCGCGGAACCACTGTACGAACCGGGCGTTCAGGTCGAGGTTGGCAGAGTCGGGGTCAGAAGGTTGGGCGGCAGCGTTCATCCCAAAATTATAATGACGGGTTAATCCAAGTTCTTCTCATGGTCGCAGAATCCACCAAGAATGTGCCTTCGGCACGACGGCGCAATCCCGTTCCGCCCATCACCTACCCCGAGGATCTGCCCGTCAGCGGCCGGCGCGAGGAGATCGCGCGCGCGTTGGCGGCCCACCAGGTCATCATCGTAAGCGGCGAGACCGGCTCCGGCAAAACCACCCAGCTGCCCAAGATCTGCCTCGAGCTGGGACGAGGCGCGGCCGGCATGATCGGCCACACCCAGCCTCGCCGGCTCGCGGCGACGTCGGTGGCGCGACGCATCGCCGAGGAATTGGGCACCCCGCTGGGCGAGGTGGTGGGATACCAGGTCCGCTTCAACGACAAGACCGCGCCGGGCGCTTCGGTCAAGCTCATGACCGACGGCATCTTGCTGGCCGAGACACAGCGCGATCCCGAGTTGCGCGCCTACGATACGCTCATCATCGACGAGGCACATGAGCGCAGCCTGAACATCGACTTCTTGCTGGGCTACCTGCGGCAGTTGCTGCCGCGCCGCCCCGACCTGAAGCTCGTCATCACCTCGGCGACCATCGACGCCGAGCGTTTCGCCCGCCATTTCTCTTTGCCCGGGAAACCCGAGGTGCCGGTCATCAATGTTTCGGGGCGGCTGTATCCGGTGGAGGTGCGGTACCGTCCCGTGGACACCCGGGGCATGCAGGCCAGCGATGCCGAAGACGCGGCGCCGCGCAAGTCCGAGCGCCCGCGCGAGAAAGAGCAGCTGTCCCGCGACGAAGAACGGGACTTGATCGACGCCATCGTCGACGCCGTGGACGAATGTGCCCGCCATGGGCCGGGAGATGTGCTGGTTTTCCTCCCGGGCGAGCGCGAAATCCGGGAGGCGGCGGAGGCGCTGCGCAAACACCATCCTCCGGGGACGGAGGTGTTGCCCTTGTTCGCGCGCCTGTCGCAGGCCGAGCAGGAGCGGGTGTTCCACCCCAAAGGCAGCGGCCGCCGCGTGGTGCTCGCGACCAACGTGGCGGAGACCTCGCTGACGGTACCCGGCATCCGTTTCGTCGTGGATACCGGCCTGGTCCGGATGAAGCGCTATTCCTGGCGCAATAAGGTCGAGCAGTTGCGCATCGAGCCGGTGAGCCAGGCCTCGGCCAACCAACGCGCGGGACGCTGCGGCCGCATCGGGCCGGGGGTCTGCATCCGGCTTTACGAAGAAAGCGATTTCGAGGCGCGTCCCCGCTTCACCGATCCGGAAATCCTTCGCTCTTCGCTGGCGAGCGTCATCCTGCGCATGAAATCGCTCAACCTGGCGGACATCGAGCAGTTCCCCTTCGTGGAGGCGCCGCCCGGGCGGGCGATCGCCGACGGTTACCACTTGCTGCAAGAGCTGGGGGCCATCGACGAGAACAATGCGCTGACACCTGTCGGGCGCGAGCTCGCGCGCCTGCCGGTGGACCCGCGCATCGGCCGGATGATCCTGGCCGCCCGGGACCACGATTGCCTGTCCGAGATGCTGGTCATCGCGTCGGCGCTTTCGGTGCAGGATCCGCGCGACCGACCGCTCGATGCACAGGAAGCGGCTGACCAGGCGCATGCCCAATTCGCCGATGACCGGTCTGAATTCATGGCGTTCCTGAAGCTGTGGAAGTGGTTCAATGAGGCGCTAGAGCACAAACAGTCGCAGCGCAAGTTGGTAGAAAAACTGCGCCAGCATTTTTTGTCGCCGGTGCGCATGCGGGAATGGCGTGACGTGCACTCCCAGCTCGCGGCGGTCGTTGGCGAACAGGGATGGCGCCTGAACCAGTCCGAGGCCACGCTGGAGCAAGTCCACCTTGCCCTGCTGACAGGGTTGCTCGGCAACATTGGCTACAAGTCCGACGAGGACGCGCAGTATCTCGGCGCCCGGGGCATTCGCTTCGTCATCCATCCCGGGTCGAGGTTGGCGAAGAAGGCGGGGCGCTGGGTCGTTGCAGCCGAACTCGTAGAAACCTCGCGCCTGTTCGCACGCTGCGTGGCCCGCATCGACCCCACCTGGGTGGAGCGCGCGGGCCGCCATTTGTTGCGCAAGAACTGGTCTGATCCGCGCTGGGAGAAGAAAGAGGGCAGGGTGGTCGCCAATGAACGGGCGACGTTGTATGGCCTGACGGTCTACGCCGGCCGTCGCGTCGATTATGGACGCATCGATCCGCGCCATGCACGCGAAATCTTCATTCGCCAGGCGCTGGTGACCGGAGAGCTCGACAGCCGGCTGCCGTTCATCGCGCACAACCGCCGGCTCGTCGCCGAGATCGAGAAGCTGGAGCACAAATCGCGGCGGCCCGACATCCTGGTCGATGACGAGCTGATCTTCGCCTTCTACGACAGGCAGGTTCCGGCCGACGTGAATCGCGTCGTCACGCTGGAAAAATGGTACCGGGAGGCGAGCGCGCAGGCCGGCGAGGGCTCCAAGCTGCTGTTCCTGTCGCGCGAGGAGCTGATGCGGCACGAAGCTGCCGGCGTGACTACCGAGGTCTTCCCCAAGAAACTGGCGCTGCACGGCATCGAGATGGCGCTGGATTATCACTTCGAGCCCGGTTCGCCGCGCGACGGCGTGACGCTGACCGTGCCGCTGTTCGCGCTCAACCAGCTCGACCCGGCCCGCTGCGAGTGGCTGGTGCCGGGCATGCTGAAGGAAAAGGTCCATCTGCTGCTCAAATCCCTGCCGCAGAAGCTGCGCCGCCATTGCGTGCCGCTGCCCGAGTACGCGGCGGCCTTCTACGACCGTTGGTTCGACCGGGCACTGAAACCGGACCGCAGCCTGATCGAGGCGCTGATCGCGGACGTGCGCGAGCAAACCGGCGTGCAGCTGGCGCCGGCCGATTTCAAGCTGGAAACGCTGCCGCCCCACCTGTTCATGAACTTCCGGGTGGTGGACGAGCACGGGCGGATGTTGGACATGAGCCGCAATTTGTCGCAACTGAAAGCGGAGCTGGGACGCGAAGCGCAGGCCACGTTCCAGCAGGTGGCCGCGCGCGACATGGACGTGGCGCAGGCCTTGGCCCACGAGAACCTGACGGATTGGACGTTCGGCCCTTTGCCGGAACTGATGGAAATCCGGCGCGGCGGCTTGTCGGTCATCGGCTATCCGGCGCTGGTGGACCGCGGCACGCACTGCGATCTCGACGTCTACGACGATCCCGACGAGGCGGCTCGGCATCACCGAGCGGGATTGCTGCGCCTGTTCCGCCTGCAACTGAAAGACCAGGTCAAGTTCCTGGAGAAAAACCTGAACGGCCTGACCCAGATGAGCATGCTGTACATGCCGCTCGGGACGCAGGAGGAATTGCGGGACCAGATCATCGACGCGGCGCTGGCGCAGGCCTGCCTGGCCGATCCGCTGCCGACGGACGCGCAAGCCTTCGCGCAGCGGCGGGCCGAAGGCAAGGGGCGGGTGGGGTTGCTGGCCCAAGAGATCGCACGCCTGGCGTCGACCATACTGACCGAATGGGCGGCGGCGCAGCGCAAGCTACCCCAGGCCAAGGCGCACGCGGCAGCCCATGCGGACATCGAACAGCAATTGCGCAGCCTGATGACAAAGTGGTTCATTCGCGACACCCCTTATCCGCAACTGGCGCATTTCCCGCGTTACCTCAAGGCGGTAC
>NZ_JADGHH010000025.1 GCF_019689535.1 Pigmentiphaga sp. | reverse complement strand
GATGCTTTCCTGTAGCGATAACACCTGAGTAAGATTTCATATTGGCGTTAACCTCTAAACCAATGCCGTACCTAATTCGGGGACAGGTCTCGGAGCCGACCGATGAGAATCCTCGCACTTGATATCGAGAACTTTCGTGGCATTCGCAAAGCTCGGATCGTATTCAACCAACACTCTGTCCTCGTGGGGCAGAACGGCTCTGGCAAGAGCACGATCCTCGACGCTCTCTCCCTCGTGTTCGGCCGTACGCAGTTGGTACGCGAGCTGACCGAGCATGACTTCTTTGGAAGCACCCCCGTCGAGGCCACGCGCTTCCGCCTGGTCGCCACTGTCGGCGGGTTCTCTACAGAGGAACCGGACGACCATCCCCACTGGTTCCGAGATGGGCGAGGCGTACCAAAGTGGTGGAATGAGAAAACCAAGACGGTCGAGCCGCAACCTTCAGCTGATGCGACGACCCTTTGCGTGCAGATCGGACTCGCCGCGCGCTTCGATCACGATGATCTGAAGGTTGAGCTGCTTCGTTACTTTCACGATGACGACGACACGGTTGATCCGTTCGACGAAAATGCCATCAACCAGTTCCCGGCCCGACTTCTAAACGAAATTGGATTCTTCTTGTTGCCTGTGCGTCGCACGTGGGACGCTACAGTCTCGTTCGCATCGGAGTTGTTCCGGCGTGCTGTCACGACCCTCGGCGGCATCCCCACCCAGACACTACTTGCCGAGCGTGATCGGCTTCGATCGCCAGCAAACCCGCTCGAAGAGGACGCACGCTTGGCCCCTTTCATCGAACGGATAAATGAGCAGTTCAGACAACTCCTCGCCGAAGCGCCGCAGCTGAAACTCCGACTCACAGCTACCGATTCCGAGGCACTGCTGCGAGGTATTGTTCCTCACTACGGCGTGTCCGGCGGTACGGTGCTACCCGCGAGTCGTCACGGCACTGGCATCCTCTCCCTACAAACCTTCGTGCTTCTGCTCGAACTCGGGCGGGAACGCCGCAAGCAAGGGCTGCCGTTCATCCTTGCACTAGAGGAGCCCGAGCTACACGTGCCTCCAGGCTTGCAACGGAAGCTAGTAGCTCAAGCTGTAGCAATTTCTGACCAGACGATTTGCACAAGCCACGCGCCACGCGTAGCAGCCTTCTACCCCGCAATATCGACATTAGTTATCGACCGTGCTGGGGGGCAACTGAGTGCGACTCCTATGTTGGAGGCGTCGCTCGCTCCAACGGCAACGTCCGTGCAACGCAAACTTTACCTGGATGACCGTTCACGGATCGTCGATGCACTTATGCATCACCGCGTGCTCGTGCCAGAAGGGCGCGGTGATCACGAGTGGCTTCGTCTACTCTCTGACGCGGTTGAGACGGGAGAGCATGCGTTTGCCGAGACACCGGACGACACCACACCCTTCGGCGCTGTAGTTGGCGTCGTACCTACGCACTCCTCGGCGGTGCAGGCTACCTACGAAGAGCTCCGCCGACTTCATCGCGGCATCGTGCCGCTGGTCGATGGCGACAGCGAGGGGAAGAAGAAGCTAACCGGCCTGCTGAATGCGAGTAACCCACCCAAGATCGTTCTTACTTGGCGTGATGGGTGGGAAATCGAGGATGCCGTCATGTGGATTTTGAGCGCCGACGAAACCGCCGTGCTTCCGTCGATCAACGAGCGACTCAACTGGAGCACTACCTCGATCGCCGACGTCCTTGCTATGTTCAAGACCAAGGACGGGCCGGGACGCGCCAAAACGGACTATCTCGCGTATGAGGAGATCGCGAGCGTTATCCGTGACAACGCGAAATGCCGCGAGCGCGCTCGTCTCATTCTCGACGCGATCACGCATGCCACACTCGGGACTCACGAAGGCTGCGCGGGGCTCGTCAAGGATGAGGAGAGGTCGACAACGAACACCACTGTTTTGCGGATCGAACCGTGAGTATTCAGTTCATCGAGGGCGGCGCGGGCACGGGCAAGACTACGATGCTAATACAACGCCTGCGTGATCGCCTTGCGGACACGCCTCTCCGTGAGTATCAACGCGTCCTCGCGCTCACGAAGATGCATGGTGGTCGTCGTCGGATTCGTGAGAGGCTCGATAGCGTCGAGGAACTGCGGGGCCGGTTCGAGTCTGTTACCGTCGACAGCTTTGCCTGGCGCATCGTCACCCGTTGGCGCTCGCTGGCGCGAATGCTTGTTCCGGGGGAGCTGCCCGAGGCCTTCGACGCGCGATGTGATCTTGCTGGACGTCTCCTTCAGGAACCCATCGTGCAGAAGTGGGTTGCCGCGTCGTTCCCGATCGTTGTCATTGACGAACTGCAGGACAGCAAGGGGCCCCAGCTTCTGCTTCTGCGTGGGCTGGCCGTGCGGTGCGAGTGCATTGTTGCAGGCGACCCATTCCAAGATCTCGGCGGCGAGACTTCCTGCCCAAGCGTGGAGTGGGCTCGACAACAAGGGGCTGTCACGGTGCTCGCGACGATACACCGCACGAACAATGCCGGTCTCCTTGCGGCCGCCTCAGCGCTTCGAAACGGGGAAGCCGTCGTGGAGGCAAGAGGCTTCGCCTTGAAGGGTGTTCCAGCATGGGGACTTGGTGCATGGGAAGTAGCCTCAAAAATTGAGAAGTGGCGTCGCCTTGGTGGGACGGTGGCCGTGATCACGCCCGTTCGTGCGGCGAACTCCCCGTTCGTGAGGCTGATAATCGAGCGCGTCCGCAGCAAGCCACCACTCGGCAAGAAAAGGAAAGTCGGCCCGTTCAGGCTCCAATGGGAGGCTGAAGACGACGACCGGGTCATCGAGATCTGCCGTGAGATTGCACTGCCGGATACGAACGATGCGCGCGTTCGTGTCGAGGACCTGAAGTTCGCGAGCGAGGGCCCATCGGCGAGTGTGCGTGCATGGTTCACGCGCCAGCGTCGCCTTTTCGGGCGTACCGACTTCAATGCAGCCGAAGTCCGTGAGGTCGTAAGAAGCGTCGTGCGACAGGGGCGCGTGTTCTCGAACCGGAAGGAGCGCAACCTAGTGGCACTGAACGTTCACCAAGCGAAGAACCGTGAGTTCGATCGCATTATCTTGCTTTGGCCGTACGAGGTGGGTGGCAACGACGAGAGCAAGCGTCGACTTGCCTACAACGCCATTACGCGAGCAAGGCAAGAGGCTTTCGTGATTGTTCAGGGTGAAGAGCGGACCCGGCAGCCACCCTTCGTTCCCAGTGGGGTGTTGTTGAACCCCGACGAGATTGAAGTTGAGGGTATCGATACGACCAACTTGGCTCCCCGGTAGACCTGGTACACGATCTCGCGCGCATGGACGGCGGTGGCCGGCGCGCCCCGCTCGACGATGGCGTCGGTCAGGGCCCGCAGGTCTTCGTGGGTGATCTCGGTCAGCTTGAGGTTGCCGAACTTGGCCTTCAGGTCCCGCTCATAGACCGAGCGCCGCATGTCGCGGGTGGAGTCGGCCATCTGGTAGCTGCGAAGCCACTTTTTCGCCCAGGCTCCAAACGTCTCGGCGTCGCGCACCCGGGCCTTCTCCCTGGCTTTCTCCCGGGCAGAAGACCTCCCCGCCGCGATCATCTTCTTGGCTTCGGCCGGGCGTTCCCGGGCCTCGGCCAGCGTGATCCCGCCCGGCCCGTACCGGCCGAAGGTGATGGTCTCCTGGCGCCCGTTGAGGGCGTAGTTGTAGCGGAACGAAATGGTCCCTGAGGGGGTGTCGGCCACATACAGGTCGTCACTGTCCGCCACCTTGTAAAGCATGGCACAGGGCCGGTTTCGTGCCATCGACTATGCCATGAAAGCTTAGGTGTGTCTGGTGCCTGATCCTGCCGGCGGCTGCCGGACGTGGAATCACTCCCACTCAATCGTAGCCGGCGGTTTCCCCGACACGTCATACACCACCCTATTCAAGCCCCGGACCTCGTTGATGATCCGGTTCGAGACGCGCCCGAGCAGCGCGTACGGCAGGTGGGCCCAGTGGGCGGTCATGAAGTCGGTGGTCTGCACGGCGCGCAGCGCGACGACGTAGTCGTAGGTGCGGCCGTCGCCCATTACGCCCACGGACTTGACGGGCAGGAAGACCGCGAAGGCCTGGCTGGTGAGGTCGTACCAGTTCTTGCCCACGTCTTCCGGCGCGCAGAGGCCGGCGGCAGCGTCTTGTTCGGTGGCTTGGGTGGCGCGCAGTTCGTCGATGAAGATGGCGTCGGCCCGGCGCAGCAGGTCGGCGTATTCTTTCTTCACTTCGCCCAGGATGCGCACGCCCAGGCCCGGCCCGGGGAACGGGTGGCGGTAGACCATGCTGTGCGGCAGGCCGAGCGCGATGCCGAGCTTGCGCACTTCGTCCTTGAAGAGTTCGCGCAAGGGCTCGAGCAGCTTGAGGTGCAGGGTGTCGGGCAGGCCGCCGACGTTGTGGTGCGACTTGATGGTCACGGCCTTGCCGGTCTTGGCGCCGGCCGATTCGATCACGTCGGGGTAGATGGTGCCCTGGGCTAGCCATTTGGCGCCCTTGAGCTTGGCGGCTTCGCGTTGGAAGACTTCGACGAATTCCTTGCCGATGATCTTGCGCTTGGCTTCGGGGTCGATCACGCCCGCGAGCTTGCCCATGAAGTCGGCCGTGGCGTCGACGTGGATGATCTTCAGGCCCATGTTTTCGGCGAAGGTCTGCATGACCTGTTCGGCTTCGTTCAGCCGCAGCAGGCCGTGGTCGACGAAGACGCAGGTGAGCTGGTCGCCGATGGCCTTGTGGATCAGGGCCGCGGCCACCGAGGAGTCGACGCCGCCCGACAAGCCCAGGATGACTTCGTCGCTGCCGACCTGCTGGCGGATGGCCTCGACCGCTTCGCTGACGTAGTCGGGCATGTTCCAGTCGGTGCCGCAGCCGCAGATCTCGTGCACGAAGCGCGAGAGGATGGCTTGCCCCTGCACGGTGTGGGTAACTTCCGGGTGGAACTGCACGCCGTAGTAGCCGCGCTCGACGTCGGCCATGCCGGCGATGGGGCACGAGGCGGTGGACGCCATGAGCTTGAAGCCCGGCGGCAGCTGGGTGACTTTGTCGCCATGGCTCATCCAGACCTTGAGCATGCCGTGGCCTTCGGGCGTGGTGAAGTCTTGGATGCCGTTGAGCAGCGGGGTGTGGCCATGGGCGCGCACTTCGGCGTAGCCGAATTCGCGGTGGTCGCTGAAGCTGACCTGGCCGCCCAGCTGCATGGCCATGGTTTGCATGCCGTAGCAGATGCCGAGCACGGGCAGGCCGGATTCGAACACGGCCTGCGGGGCGCGCATGGAGGCTTCGTCGTAGGCGGAGGCGTGGCTGCCGGAGAGGATGATGCCTTTCAGGCCCTTGGCCTGCTGTTCCCGGATGAAGTCGTCGGAAACGTCGTACGGGTGGATTTCGCAGTAGACCTGCGTTTCGCGCACGCGGCGGGCGATCAGTTGGGTGACTTGGGATCCGAAGTCGAGGATGAGTATGCGATCGTGAGACATAGGCTACCCGAGCGAGTCGCCGGGCCGACCCGCGGCGGGCGTGGAGCGCCGCCGGGGAGGCCGCGAACGCGGAGTGGAAAGGGGAAGGACTGGATTAGTCCATCCGGTAGTTCGGCGCTTCCTTGGTGATCTGGACGTCGTGCACGTGGGATTCGCGGATGCCGGCCGAGGTGATCTGGACGAACTGGCTCTTGGTGCGCATTTCGTCGATGGTGGCGCAGCCGCAATAGCCCATGGAGGCGCGCACGCCGCCCACCAGCTGGTAAATGATGCTGACCACGCTGCCCTTGTACGGCACGCGCCCTTCGATGCCTTCGGGCACGAACTTGTCGGAGTTGTTGGTCGGGTCTTGGAAGTAGCGGTCGGCCGAGCCGTCGGCCATCGCGCCCAGGCTGCCCATGCCGCGGTAGGCCTTGTAGGAGCGGCCTTGGTACAGGACGATCTCGCCCGGCGCTTCGTCCGTGCCGGCGAACATGCCGCCCATCATGACGCTGTACGCGCCGGCCGCGATGGCCTTGGCCACGTCGCCCGAGTAGCGCACGCCGCCGTCTGCGATGAGGGGAACGCCCGTGCCTTCCAGGGCCTGGGCCACGTTGGAGATGGCCGTGATCTGCGGCACGCCCACGCCGGCCACGATGCGGGTGGTGCAGATGGAGCCCGGGCCGATGCCGACCTTGACGCCGTCGGCGCCGGCCTCGACCAGCGCGCGGGCGGCCTCGCCCGTCGCGATGTTGCCGCCGATGACCTGCAGTTGCGGATAGTGCTTCTTGATCCAGCGCACCCGGTCCAGCACGCCCGCGGTGTGACCGTGGGCCGTATCCACCACGATCACGTCCACGCCGGCGGTCACGAGTTTTTCCACGCGCTCGTCCGTGCCCTCGCCCACGCCGACGGCGGCGCCGACGCGCAGCTTGCCGTGCTCGTCCTTGCTGGCGTTGGGGCTTTCGGTGTTCTTGATGATGTCCTTGACGGTGATCAGGCCGCGCAGCTCGAAGTTGTCGTTGACGACCAGCACGCGCTCCAGGCGGTGCTTGTGCATCAGCGCCTGGGCCTCTTCCAGCGAAGCGCCCTCGCGCACGGTGATGAGCCGCTCGCGCGGCGTCATGACGGTGCGGATGGGTTCGTCGTAGCGGTCTTCAAAGCGCAGGTCGCGGTTGGTGACGATGCCCACCACCTGGCGCCCTTCCACCACCGGCAGGCCGGAGATGCCGTGCTGGCGCTGGAGCTCGATGACTTCGCGCACTTTCATGTGCGGGGCGATGGTGATCGGGTCGAGCACGACGCCGGCCTCGTAGCGCTTGACCTTGGCGACTTCGCGCGCCTGTTCGTCCGCAGTGAGGTTCTTGTGGATGATCCCGATCCCGCCTTCCTTGGCCATGGCGATGGCTAGGCGCGATTCCGTGACGGTATCCATGGCGGCGGACACCAGCGGAATGTTCAGCGAGATTTCACGGGTCAGACGGGTTCGAAGACTGGTATCGCGGGGCAACACCGCGGAATATGCGGGCACCAACAACACGTCATCGAAAGTAAGCGCTGTTTGTACGAGACGCATCGTGCAACCCCCTGCCGCAATACAAATTAAACCTAGTATTGTACTGGAGAGCGGCCCCTTTCGCCGTTCTCCCCCTGCTGTCAAGAGGGCTTATATGCGGGAAAACCCACAGGCGCCCTCGCCCGCCGCGCCGCGCCTCGATTTCCGGCCAGCAGCCGGGCCGCCGCGCCTTGCTTAGCCGCCGCGCGCGACCTGGGCCCGCTGCCCTGCCGCGGCCTTGTGCGCCGCACGCCGGCGGCGCGACTCCTTCGGGTCGAAGACCAGCGGGCGGTAGATCTCCACCCTGTCGTGCGGGTGCAGGACGTGCTCCAGCGGCCGCCGGCGGCCGTACACGCCCGTGCCGCTGCGGGCGGGATCGACCTCGGGAAATTCGCGCCGGAACCCGCTCGCCTCGATGGCGTCGGCCACGGTGGAGCCGGCAGGCAGGCTGAGCTCGCGCTGCCAGATGCGCCCCACGTCGGCGTAGCACACCGACACCGGGATGGCTTCGGCCGGGGCGCCCGGCCCGCCGCCCTGCTCCGGACGGCTAGCCATAACAGGCTTCGGCGCGCTGGGTGAAGGCATCGATGAAGCTGGTGGCGATGCGGTTGAACACGGGGCCGACCAGCGCCTCGAGGGCGCGGCTGGAGAACTGGTACTGCATGGTGAAGACGACTTTGCAGGCGTCGTCGGCCAAGGCGTGGAATTCCCAGACCCCTTCGAGCATGGAGAAAGGCCCATCCACCAAGTCGAGCTGGATGCGGCGGGGATAGTCGTGCGTGTTGCGCGTGGTGAAGCGCTGGCGCAGGCCGGCGAACTGGATCACGACGGAAGCCCGCATGCCGTGCTCGTCACGCTCGTGCACCTCCGCCCCGCCGCACCAGGGCATGAATTTGGGGTAGTCCTCGACCTTGGCCACGAGATCGAACATCTGGGCCGCGCTGTACGGGACCAGCACCGAACGTTGCACTTTATGCATGCGTAGATGAACCGCCAGGGCAAATTGCTAGAATGGCTGATTTTACGGCACCGGGAAACCTGCCCGCAGCACGCACCATGCCCGGCCGACGGAGTACATTGACGTAATGAGCATTATTGAAAACCGCAAGGCGTTTCACGATTACTTCATCGACGAGCGCTTCGAGGCCGGCCTGGTACTCGAAGGCTGGGAAGTGAAGGCGATCCGTGCCGGGCGCGTGCAGCTCAAGGAAAGCTACGTCATCGTACGCGATGCCGAGCTGTACATCATCGGCATGCACGTCAGCCCGCTGGAGACAGCCTCCACCCACGTCAAGGCCGACCCCACGCGCACCCGCAAGCTGCTGCTCCGGGCCGAGGAAATCCGCAAGCTGATCGGCAAGGTGGAACAACGCGGTTTCGCGCTGGTGCCGCTGAACCTGCATTACAAGAATTCCCGCATCAAGCTCGAATTCGGCCTGGCGCGCGGCAAGAAGCAATACGACAAGCGCGACAGCGAGCGCGAGCGCGACTGGCAGCGCGAGCGGGCGCAGATCCTCAAGCACGACACGCGGCGGCGGTAAGCCGCGGCGGCTTGCGTTGCGCCAGCCCCTCGCAGCCGCCCGGTCAGTTCGGTGCCTTGGGCGTGCCCTGCGTGCCCTTGACCACGGTCATCGCCGAGGCGATCAGCCCGCTGATGTCGCTGACGTTGGCGGGCACGATCAGGGTGTTGTTGGTGCGTGCCAGGTTGCCGAACGCATCCACGTAGCGCTCGGCCACCTTGAGGTTGACCGCCTCCATCCCGCCGGGTTGCCTGATGGCTTCGGCCACCTGCAGGATGGCCTTGGCCGTGGCTTCGGCCACCGTGACCACGGCCGTGGCCTCGCCCTGGGCCTTGTTGATCTGTGCCTGCTTTTCGCCTTCCGAGCGCGCGATGGCGGCCTCGCGCTCGCCGGTGGCGATGTTGATTTGCTCCTGGCGCCGCCCTTCCGAGGCCGCGATCAGCGCGCGCTTTTCGCGCTCGGCCGTGATCTGGGCCTGCATGGCGCGCAGGATTTCGGCCGGCGGGGTCAAGTCCTTGATCTCGTAGCGCAGCACCTTCACGCCCCAGTTCAACGCCGCTTCGTCCAGCGCGCTGACGACGCTGCTATTGATCTGTTCGCGCTCTTCGAAGGTCTTGTCCAGCTCCAGCTTGCCGATGACCGAACGCAAGGTGGTCTGCGCCAGCTGCGTGATCGCCACGATGTAGTTGGACGAGCCGTACGAGGCGAGCATGGGGTCGGTGACCTGGAAATACAGGATGCCGTCGACCTGCAATTGCGTGTTGTCGCGTGTGATGCAGATCTGGCTCGGGACGTCGAGCGGGATTTCCTTCAGCGAATGCTTGTACGCCACGCGTTCGATGAACGGGATCACGAAGCCTGCCCCCGGCGACAGCACCCGGTCGAACTTGCCCAGCCGCTCCACCACCCAGGCATGCTGCTGGGGAACGATGGCGATCGATTTGACGACGATGAGGATGGCCAGGGCCAGGATGACCAGCAGGACGATGGTAGATTCGGTCATGGTGTTTCCTTGGTGATGCCGGGACGGGAAAAGCGGGCCGCCGGGGCCTTAGCGGGCCGGCGACAGGACGAGGCGGTTGCCCCGCATCTCGGTGATGACGTGGAGCCCCGCCGCGGGTTCGGCGCCCGCCGCGAGCTCGGCCTGCCAGTGCGCCCCACGATACCAGACCCGGGCCGTGCGGTCCTCGTTCCAGGCATCGACGCGGACGGTCTGGCCGATGTCGATATTGAGGTTGGCGTTGGTGGACGGAGGCGCGCCGCGCTTCTTGAGGACGTTGAGCCGCTTGAGCAGCAGCATGGCGGCAATGACGGAAACCGCGCACAGCACGAGCTGCCAGGCCAGCTCGACGCCCAGCCACGCCGCGATGCCGGCGATCGCGAAGCCCACCGCGACCATCAGCAGGTAGAACGTGCCGGTCATCACTTCGCCGATGAGGGCCAGGGCCATTAATCCGAACCATACCCAGGCGGGGTTCATCGTTGCCTCCTTCTCGATACGCGGGCGCTCGGCCCGCAGGGTGATGCATCCGCCACTATTATGCCTGGGCAACAAAAAAGCGGCGCCCCGGGGAACGCCGCTTTTTTCCCAAGCGCCGCAGGCGACCAGGCCCGCGGCGATCCAAACGTGAGTCACGCGCCTCGGCTTACTCCGCCAGCTTGCGCCAGGTGTCGACGACCGTGTCCGGATTCAGCGAGATCGACTTGATGCCTTGGTCTTTCAGCCAGACGGCGAAGTCGGGGTGATCGGACGGGCCCTGGCCGCAGATGCCTACGTACTTGCCGGCCTTCAGGCAAGCCTGGATGGCGCGTTGCAACAGCGCCTGCACGGCCGGGTCGCGCTCGTCGAAGTCGCTGGCCAGCAGCTCCAGGCCCGAGTCGCGGTCCAGGCCCAGGGTGAGCTGGGTCAGGTCGTTCGATCCGATGGAGAAGCCGTCGAAGTATTCGAGGAATTGCTCGGCCAGCACGGCGTTGGACGGCACTTCGCACATCATGATCAGGCGCAGGCCGTTTTCGCCGCGCTTGAGCTTGTTCTCGGCCAGCAGGTTGACCACGCGCTCGGCTTGCTTGAGCGTGCGCACGAAGGGAACCATGATCTCGACGTTGGTCAGGCCCATTTCTTCGCGCACGCGGCGCAGGGCTTCGCACTCCATGCGGAAGCACTCGGCGAACTCTTCGGCGATGTAGCGGGAGGCGCCGCGGAAGCCCAGCATGGGGTTTTCTTCCTCGGGCTCGTAGCGCGAGCCGCCGATGAGCTTGCGGTATTCGTTCGACTTGAAGTCTGACATGCGCACGATCACGGGCTTGGGATAGAACGCCGCCGCGATGGTGGCCACGCCTTCGGCCAGTTTGTCGACGAAGAAGGCGCGCGGGCTGGCGTAGCCGCGGGCCACGGATTCCACCGCTTTCTTCAGCTCGCCGTCGACGTTGGGATAGTCGAGGATGGCCTTGGGGTGGATGCCGATGTTGTTGTTGATGATGAACTCGAGGCGGGCCAGGCCCACGCCGCCGTTCGGGATCTGGGCGAAGTCGTAGGCGAGCTGGGGGTTGCCCACGTTCATCATGATCTTGACCGGGATCTCGGGCATTTCGCCACGGCGGACTTCCTCGACTTCGGTCTCGAGCTGGCCGTCGTAGATGCGGCCTTCGTCGCCTTCGGCGCAAGACACCGTGACCATGGCGCCTTCCTTCAGCACTTCGGTGGCGTTGCCGCTGCCCACGACTGCCGGGATGCCCAGCTCACGCGCGATGATGGCCGCGTGGCAGGTGCGGCCGCCGCGGTTGGTGACGATGGCCGAGGCCCGCTTCATGACGGGCTCCCAGTTGGGGTCGGTCATGTCGGTGACGAGCACGTCGCCCGGCTGCACCTTGTCCATTTCCGCGACGTCGGCCACCAGGCGCACGGGGCCCGAGCCGATCTTCTGGCCGATGGCGCGGCCCGTCACGAGGACGTTGCCGGTGGCCTTGAGGCGATAGCGCTGCTGCACGTCATTGCCGGCCTGTTGCGACTTGACCGTCTCGGGACGTGCCTGGAGGATGTAGATCTTGCCGTCGATGCCGTCGCGGCCCCATTCGATGTCCATGGGGCGGCCATAGTGCTTCTCGATGATGACGGCATAGCGCGCCAGCTCGATGACGTCTTCATCGGACAGCGAAAAGCGGTTGCGCAGCTCGGGGGGGACGTCCACCGTGCGGACGGAGCGGCCGCCCGTGCGTTCCGGGTCGAACTCCATCTTGATCAGCTTGGAGCCGATGCGGCGGCTGACGATGGGATAGTGCCCGGCGGCGAGCGACGGCTTGAAGACGTAGAACTCGTCGGGGTTGACCGCGCCCTGCACCACGGTCTCGCCCAGGCCGTAGGACGACGTGATGAAGACCACGTCGGGGAAGCCCGATTCGGTGTCGATGGTGAACATGACGCCGGCCGAGCCGGTATCCGAGCGCACCATGCGCTGCACGCCCGCCGACAACGCGACGTCGGCATGGGCGAAACCCTTGTGGACGCGATACGAGATGGCGCGGTCGTTGTAGAGCGAGGCGAAGACGTGGCGGATCTTGTCCAGGACGTCGTCGATGCCGACGACGTTCAGGAAGGTTTCCTGCTGGCCGGCGAACGAGGCGTCGGGCAGGTCTTCGGCGGTTGCGGACGAGCGCACGGCGAAGGAGCCTTTGCCGTCGGCGTCCAGCTTGGCGAATGCTTCACGGATTTCTTTCTCGAACTGGGGCGAGAACGGCGCTTCGATGATCCATTGGCGGATTTCTGCCCCCGTTTCGGCGAGCGCGCGCACGTCTTCCGGATTCAGCGAAGCCAGACGTTCGTTGATGCGCTTGTCCAGGCCTGCGTCCTTCAGGAAGTCGCGGAAAGCCTGGGCCGTGGTGGCAAAGCCCCCCGGCACCCGAACCCCGGCGCCGGTAAGCTGGCTGATCATCTCTCCAAGTGAAGCGTTTTTGCCTCCTACCGAGTCAACGTCCGTCATCCGGAGTTGCTCGAACGGTACGACATAAGACATGGAAGTCCCCTATTACAATGGCAAGAAAGCATGTTTGGCGAGCACACGCGAACCTGCTTGGGCATCCGGATGCCTAAGCCGCCGTGCACCTTCCGATGGGATCCAGGATGTGCTGGCCAAACCCGCCTTCGCCGCTGCCCGGGCTTCGAGCCCAGGGCGATTGCCATGCGTAACCGGGGCGTAATCCCAGATTGTACGCTGGCCGGCCATGTTTCTGCACGACCGGTCTTTGTTACCTGTTTCCACCCCTCCGGATCACCCTGTTTGCGAGGACTCCATGCCCCAAAACGACGCTACGCCGAATTCGTACCTCAGGACCGTATTCGTGGTCTCGGACGGTACCGGCATTACCGCCGAGACGTTCGCCCATTCGGTCCTGGCCCAATTCGAAAACGTGCGTTTCCGTCATGTCAGGCTGCCTTTTATCGATTCGGTCGATAAAGCCGCCGCCGTGGCCGCCCGCATCGACGCTGCCTTTGCTGCCGACGGGCAGCGCCCCATCGTCTTCAGCACCCTGGTCAATTCCGAGATCAACACCCGCGTGCGGCAGGCCAACGGCCTGTTCCTGGACCTTTTCTCCACCTTCGTGGAACCCATCGAACAAGAGCTGAACATCAAGTCCAGCCACTCCATCGGCCGCTCGCACAACGTGGCCAATACCAAGCAGTACCAGAACCGCATCGAGGCCATCAACTTCAGCCTGGCCCACGACGACGGACAGTACATCAAGGGGCTGGAGCAGGCCGACGTCATCCTGATCGGCGTTTCCCGCTGCGGGAAGACCCCTACCAGCCTCTACCTGGCGATGCAGTACGGGGTCAAGGCGGCCAATGTGCCGCTGGTGCCGGACGATTTCGAGCGCAATGCCCTGCCCTCGTCGATCCTGCCGTACCGGAACAAGCTGTTCGGCCTGACCATCCAGCCGGAGCGGCTGGCCGAGGTGCGCAACGAGCGCCGGCCCGACAGCCGCTATGCGTCGCTCGAGCAATGCCGCTACGAGGTGGCCGAGGCCGAAAAGCTGATGCGCCGCGAAGGCATCCGCTGGCTATCCACCACGACCAAGTCCATCGAGGAAATTTCCACCACGGTGCTGCAGAAAATCGGCCTGGAGGGCCGGTTCTACTGAGCAGGCGGCAGGCGGGGCGGCTCCCGAAGACTGAAGCACCGCTAGGCGTACAGGTGCCGCCGCCGGTGCTCGAACAGGCACACTGCCACCGCCGCCCCGACGTTGAGCGATTCGGCGCCCGGCGCCTGGGGAATCCGCGTCCGCAAGGCGGCGGCAGCCTGCAGCCCGGGGCTCACGCCTTGCCCTTCGTTGCCAAATACCCAGGCGCAGTGCCGCGGCAATGCGGCCTGGTAGAGATCTACCGCATCGTCCAGCGTCGTGGCGACCAAGGGCACGTCTAGGCGTGGCAGCAACCCGGCCAGGTCGACCCGCTCATAAATGGTCAAGGCGAAATGCGCCCCCTGGCCGGACCGCAACACCTTGGGCGACCAGGCAAAGGCGGTTTCGTCGGACAAGAAGACGTGCCGCACACCGGCGGCCGCGCAGGTGCGCAGGATGGAGCCGACATTGCCGGGATCTTGGACCCGATCGAGCAGCACGCAGCTTTCCCCGATCCGCCCGGGCAGCGGCGGCGCGGGGGTATCGATGACAAAGACGACGCCCTGCCCTGCCTGCACGTGCTCGAGGTCCCCGATCAGGTTGCCCTCGAGCCAAACCTGCCGTTCGGCGGGGATCGCCTCGCGCAAGGCCTGGATTTCGGGATTGGCGCGCTCGCCCTCCAGGCGCTGGGCATCGAATACCGCCTGCCGGGGCAGCCCCTGCCATTCCAGGTAGGCTTGGCACAGGTGCACGCCCTCGAGCAAGGACGTGCCAGCCAGGCGCCGCGCCTGCGAGCTCTGTGCCAGCTTGCGCAGCGACTTGAACAGGGCGTTGTCGCGCGAGGCGATGCGTTTCATGAGCGTTCCCCCGCACCGGGTTCGCGTTCGTCGCGCCGCCTTTCGGCGCGGCGGCGCGTGCGCGCCCGGGCCGGGGGCGCCTCCAGGTCGGTCCAGAGCAGGCCCGGCGCGGCGGCGGGCTCGGCCCGCGCCGCGGCATCTGGGGCCGGCATGCCCCGCGCGGCCAGGGCCTGCCGCACCGGTTCGAAGCTGCGCCGGTGTTCCGGACACGGCCCGTGTTCGACCAGGCAGCGCAAGTGATCGGGGGTCCCGTACCCTTTGTGCCGGTCAAAGCCGTACATGGGATAGATTTCGTGCAGCCGGAGCAGCTCGGCGTCGCGCGCCGTCTTGGCCAGGATGGAGGCCGCGGAAATGGCGGGCACGAGGGCGTCGCCCCCGATCACAGTCTGCACGCGGCAGGTCAGCGCCGGCGCCCGGTTGCCGTCGACCTGTACCAGGTCGGGCGCGAGCCCCAGGCCCTCGACGGCGCGGCGCATGGCCAGCATGGTGGCGTTGAGGATGTTCAACCGGTCGATTTCTTCGACGCTCACGCTCGCCACGCACCACGCCAGCGCCCGCTCGCGTATCTGCGGCGCCAGCGCGTCGCGTGCGCGCTCTGAGAGCGCCTTGGAGTCGTTCAGCCCTTCGATGGGACGATCCGGATCGAGCACGACCGCCGCGGCATACACCGGCCCAGCCAGCGGCCCCCGCCCTGCTTCGTCCACGCCCGCGATCCGCATCGCGCGCAGGGCGGCAGCGTCTATCGTCTGGAGCAGGTCGGCGCCGGCCGAATCGACCGCGGCCCAACCAAAATCGGTCTGCACCCAACCCTTCTCACCCACGTCCCGCAACCTCCAGGATGGCCTGGCTCGCCAGGGCCGGCGTATCGCGCACCAATTCGTCGTGCAAGGCCGTGAAGCGCGCCTCCAGCCGCTGGATCGCGGCCTCGTCGGTGAGCGCCTTCCAGGCGGCGTCGGCCAGCGCCCGGGGCGTGGCCTCGTCCTGGAGCAGCTCCGGCACGACGGTGTCCCGGCACAGGATGTTGGGCAGGCCGACCCAGGGCAGGTAGGCCTGCCGGCGCATGATCCACCAGGAAAGGCGTGGCAGCACGTAGGAAATCACCATCGGCCGCTTGAAAAGCGCTGCTTCCAGCGTGGCCGTGCCGCTGGCCACCAGCACCGCGTTGCACGCAGCCAGGACGTCGTGCGTGCCGCCCACGACGGTATGCAGGTTCTGCAATCCGGCCACGCCCACCGCATGGGCGAGGAATTCGCGCTCGCGCTCGGCATTGGCCATAGGCGCCCAGAGCTGCAAGCCGGGATCCCGCAGCTGCAACAGCCTGGCCGCTTGCAAAAAGCGCGACGACAGGTGCCGCACCTCGCCCGCGCGGCTGCCGGGCATCACGGCCAGCACCCTGGCATCTTGCTCAATGCCCAGGCGGGCCCGCGCCCCGGCGCGGTCGGGCACGCGCTCGACGGCCCGTGCCAGCGGATGGCCGACGTAGGTCACGGGCACGCCCGCATCGCGATAAATCCGCTCCTCGAACGGAAATACGACCAGCATGTGCGACACCGCCTTGCGGATCTTGTGGATGCGCTCCCCGCGCCAGGCCCAAAGCGACGGCCCGATGAAATGCACGGTGGGAATGCCGCCCTCGCGCAAGGCCTGCTCCAGCGAGAAGTTGAAATCGGGCGCATCGACGCCGACGAAGGCCGCCGGACGCTCTGCCAGCCAGCGGTCTCGGATGGTGCGCCGGATGGCCAGCAGCTCGGGCAGGTGCGCCAGGACGTCGGCGTAGCCGTTGACGGCCAGTTTCTGCATGGGATACCAGGCGTCGAAGCCGTGGGCCAGCATCTGGGGGCCGCCTATGCCCGACAGCACGCAACCGGGGGCGCGGTCGCGCAGGGCCTGCACGACGGTGGCGGCGAGCAGGTCGCCCGAGGGCTCGCCCGCCACCATGCCGATGGACAGCCGATCTTCGACCGGCACGCCGGCCTCCGTCAACGCACGATACCGCGGGTGGCGGTATCGAGGAAGTCCAGCAGCATCGACAGCGACGATTCGAGTTCAGGCGATTCGGCCCGCTTCGCTTGGAGCGCGGCGCGCGCTTCGTCCAAGGTCAGGCCCTGCCGGTACAAGGTCTTGTAGGCGGCGCGCAGGCCCGAAATCTGGGCCGGCGTGAACTGGCGGCGCCTGAGCCCTTCAGCGTTGATGCCGACCGGGCGCGCGGGACTACCGGCGCAGGTGACGAAGGGCGGCAGGTCTTGCAGCAGCGTGGCATGGACGCCCGTCATGGCGTGCGCGCCGATCTTCACGAATTGGTGCACGCCCGTCATGCCGCCCAGGATGACGTAGTCGCCGATGTGCACGTGCCCGGCCAGCTGCGTGCCGTTGGCCAGGATGATGTGGCTCCCGAGCTGGCAGTCGTGCGCCACGTGCACGTAGGCCATGATCCAGTTGTCATTGCCCAGGCGCGTGACGCCGGCGTCCTGCACGGTTCCGGTGTTGATGGTGCAGCACTCGCGTATCGTATTGTCGTCGCCGATTTCCAGGCGGGTCGGCTCGCCGGCGTACTTTTTGTCCTGCGGCGGTGCGCCGATGGAGCAGGACGCAAAGAAACGATTGCGGCGGCCGATCGTCGTATGGCCGTCGATGACGCAATGCGGGCCGATTTCGGTATCGGCGCCGATGCGGACGTGCGGCCCGATGATGCTGAACGGGCCTACGGTAACCGTGTCATCCAGCTGCGCGGCCGGATCGACGATAGCGGTGGGATGTATCCTCGCCACGGGACCTTTCCGTCAAGACTCGAGCACGCGCATGGTGCACATCAGGCTGGCTTCGGCCGCGATTTGCCCTTCGACCGTCGCCTTGCCGTTGTACTTCCAGATGCCGCGCGCGGTACGTTCGACCTCGACTTCGATGCTGAGCTGGTCACCCGGCACCACGGGCCGCTTGAAACGGGCGCCGTCGATGCCGACGAAGTAGTACACGGTGTGGTCGTCAGGCTTCTTGCCTGCCGCGGTAAACGACGTGATCGCTGCCGCCTGGGCCATGGCTTCCAGGATCAGCACGCCGGGCATCACGGGGTGGTGCGGGAAATGGCCCGTAAAGAACGGTTCGTTGATCGATACGTTCTTGATCGCGCGAATCGATTCGCCGGGCTTAACGTCGACGACCCGATCGATGAGCAGCATCGGGTAACGATGCGGCAAATGATCGAGTATCCCCTTGATGTCCATTTCCATAGAGATTTCCAATCATTGACGGGCAGGCGGGCCGGATACGCCCGCTCGCCTTTATTTTTTTTCCAGCGCCTTGATCCGCTTGGCCATCGTCGCCAAGTGCCGCACCGCGACCGCATTCCGCTCCCATTGGGCGTGTTCGGTCATCGGGAAGAAGCCGGTGTACTGCCCGGGCTTGTCGATGTTGCTGTGCACTGGCGTGGCGGCCGAGATGAATACGTCGTCGCCGATCTTCAAATGCCCCCCGATCATAGCCGCACCGCCGATGGAGCAGCGCTGCCCGATGGTAGTCGACCCGGCGATGCCGACACATGCTGCCATGGCGGTGTGGTCTCCGATCTGGCAGTTATGGCCGATCATGATCTGGTTATCGATCTTGACGCCATTGCCGATCACGGTGTCGTCCAGGGCACCGCGGTCGATCGTGGTGTTGGCGCCGATTTCGACGTCGTCGCCGATGCGCACGCCGCCGAATTGGGGAATCTTGCACCACGCGCCCTTGGCGCGCGATGGGTCTGGCGCAAAGCCAAAGCCATCTTCGCCGATCACAGCGCCCGACAGGATGATGCACCGGGCGCCCATGACCACGCCGCGATACAGGGTGACGCGGGGATGCAGCACGGAATCGGCGCCGATGCGGCACCCTTCGCCCACGTAGCAACCGGCGCCGATGCGCGCGCGCGGGCCGACCTGCGCGCCTTTTTCGATGACCGCCAGCGGGCCGACGTGCGCGCTCGGATCGACCTCGGCGCCGGGATCAACGACCGCCGAAGGGTGAATGCTGCCTGGCGGCTGGGGGTGGATCTGCTTGTCGAACCACTGCCCTATCCGCGCGAACATCAGGTAGGGTGAATTGCAGACGACGAGCGTGAGCGCATGGTCGAGGCGCCCGGCTTCGCGCAGCGATTCGCGGTAGGCTTGCGCGACCTCCGGAGTGACCAAGACTGCCGCCGCGCGCGCGTCGGTCAACTGCGATTGATACCGCGGATTGGCGACGAAACTGATTTCCTGCGGGCCCGCGCGCTCGAGATTGGCAATGCCCGCGACCCGGATTTCCCCGGGGGGAAGCGCCTGCGCCCCGCCCGGCTCGATCGTCCACGTCAAGCCGCTGGTATCGGTTTCGTCGAGCAGCCTCTGCAGTACCGGAGCGTTGGTCGTATCAAGCAGGATAGGCATGCGGAGCTCGCGCGGACGAAATCGGAGAACAGCGGCGCAATTACTTCGCGCCGTTGTTCAACGCCTTGAGGACCTTGTCGGTGATGTCTACGCGCGGACTCACGACAACGGCTTCCTGGAAGATCAAGTCGTAATTCTCTTGCTCGGCGATCTGCTTGATCACGCGGTTGGCGCGCTCCAGGATCTGCGAGAGCTCTTCGTTGCGGCGCTGGTTCAAGTCTTCCTGGAACTCGCGGCGCTTGCGCTGGAAGTCCTTGTCGAGGTCGCTCAATTCACGCTGGCGGCGGATCCGGTCGGACTCCGACAGGACGGCGCTGTCTTTGTCGAGCTGCTCGGACAGGGTGCGCAGGCGATTCGCCATGTCTTGCAGCTCGGCGTCGCGCTTCTTGAAATCGGCCTCGATCTTCGCCTGGGCGGCCTTGGCCGGCGCTGCGTCGCGGAAAATGCGCTCGGTGTTGACGAAGCCGATCTTGATCGGAGCCTGGGATGCTTGGGCATGAGCCGCGCCGACAGCGGCACTTGAGAGCACCAACGCCGCCAGCACCCGGCCGGCACTCTTGACTGCAGAGGAGGCGGTCAGATTGGCAGCAGATGTCGAAAACATGCGGATCATTTATTTCTCGCTAGGAAGGTAGTCTTGTATTTTGCCACTAATGGCGCAGCCCCGGGCAAGCGACGGCGCCCCGGGCAGTAATTGGTTGTAGCAGAAAACGACCACGGGCGGCGCCGCGGCCGCCCGCCAGGCATCAGAATCCCGTCCCGATCTGGAACTGGAACATCTGCGTCCTGTCCTGTGGCTTGGCGTTGAGGGCCTTGCCGAAGGAGATCTTGAGCGGCCCGATCGGGGACTGCCAGCTCAGGCCGATGCCCGCCGAATAGCGCAGTTGGCCGAGGTTGATGCTTTCTTCGTCGGAATAGACGTTACCCGCGTCGGCGAACACGAACCAGCGCAAGGTGCGGTCCTGCTGGGTGCCGGGGAACGGCAGCAGCAGTTCCGCGTTCGCGATCACGCGCTTGGCGCCACCCAGGCTGTCGCCGTTCTTGCTGTCGCGCGGGCCGAGCGAGCCGCCGTCGAAGCCCCGCACCGACCCGATGCCACCGGCGTAGACGTTCTTGAGCAGCGGATACGGGCGCCCGCCGAAGCCCTTGCCGTAATCCACCTGGCCGTTGAGCGCCAGCGTCAGGCTGCGCGAGATGGGCCAGTAGTATTGGTGTTGGTAGCTCGCCTTGTAATAGCGCAGGTCGCCGAACAGCGACGTTTCGCCGGCCGCCCGCTGGTACGTGCCGCGCGTGGGCGCCAGGGCGCTGTCGCGCAGGTCGTTGCTCCAGCCCACCGAGAAGATGACGGCGTTGCTGCGTGCGCCGAAGGTGTTGACGTAATCGATGTAACGCTGCGGACTGCTTTCGTAGATGTCGATGTCGTTGGCTTCGAGCGCGGCGCCGAAGAACACGCGCTGGGTTTCCGTAAACGGCACCCCGAAGGTCAGGCTCGCACCCATGGTCTTGATGCGGTAGTCGCCCGTGTTGATCGAGAGCGGCCGCAGGGTCCGGTAATACACGCTCGTGGACCGGCTGATGCCGTCCTGCGTGAAGTACGGATTGGTTTGCGTCACCGCGATGGTACGGTAGGTTTTACCCGTATTGAGCTCCAGGCCCGCCGTGGTGCCACTGCCGAAGATGTTGTCCTGGTTGATGCCCGCGGACAACACGATCTTGTCGGTACTGCTGAACCCAGCGCCCAGGTTGATCATGCCGGTGGGCTTTTCCTGCACGTTGACGTTGACGTCGACTTGGTCGGGCGTGCCCGGCACCGGCGAGGTTTCGATCGCAATATCCTGGAAGTAGCCGAGGCGGTCGATCCGGTCGCGCGAAAGCTGGATCTTGCCGGCGTCGTACCACGCGGCCTCGAGCTGGCGCATTTCCCGCCGGATGACGACATCGCGGGTGCGCGTATTGCCGCCGATGTTGACGCGGCGCACATAAACGCGGCGGTTCGGGTCGACGAAGAAGGTGATGGATGCGGTTTTCTTCTCGCGGTCGACCTGCGGCGCGGCATTCACGTTGCTGAAGGCGTAGCCGAGCTTGCCGAGGTAATCGTTGATGGCCTTGCTCGACGCGTTCACCCTCTCGGCCGAGAACGTTTCGCCGGGCTTGACCACGATCAGCTTGTTCAGTTCTTCGTCGAGCCCCAGCAAGTCGCCGGCAAGCTTGACGTCGCCGACCGTGTATTTCTCGCCTTCGGTGATCGAGAGCGTGATGAAGATGTCCTTGCGGTCGGGCGAAATGGTGACCTGCGGCGCATCGACGTTGAACTCGAGGTAGCCGCGGTTCATGTAGTACGAGCGCAGGGTTTCGATGTCGCCTTGTAGCTTTTGCCGCGAATATTGGTCGGCCTTGGTGTACCACGTCAGCCAGCCCGGTGTCGTCAGCTGCATCTGGTCGAGCAGCTCGCTCTCGGGAATGGCCTTGGCACCGATGATCTTGATGCCGGCGATCTTGGCCACCTCGCCCTCGAAGATATCGAAGGTAATGCCCACGCGGTTGCGCTCGAGCGGCGTAACGGTCGACACGATTTCGACGGAGTACTTGCCGCGCGCCAAGTACTGGCGCTTGAGTTCCTGCTCGGCGCGTTCAAGCAAGGCGCGGTCGAAGATGCGGGCTTCCGCGAAGCCTACTTCGGCGAGCGACTTCAACACGTTGGCCGATTCGAACTCGCGCATGCCGTTGAATGAAATGGAAGCGATGGCCGGCCGTTCGTCGACGATGACCACCACCACGTCGTCCTCGACTTCGATCCGCACGTCGCGGAAAAAACCCGTGCCGTACAGGGCGCGCACCGCCTGGGTGGCCTGCTCTTCAGTGAAGCGCTCGCCCACTTTGACCGGCAGGTATCCGAACACCGTTCCGGCCTCGGTTCGCTGGATGCCTTCCACGCGGATGTCGCGGACGATGAAAGGCTCGAAGGCGTGGGCCAGGGGGGTGACTGCCATGGCCAGCAAAATGGACAGCAGACGCGGCATGCGCCGGGTGCGATTGGTCATGCGTAATCCCGGAGTTTCTTTAATGGGGTGAAATGCGAAAGAGCGGCGTGCGGCGCGTCCCGGCCCCGCCAGCACCGGCTCGAGACGCAAGGACGGTGGGAAAGACGGCGCTCATTTATCTTAGGTCAGCAGTCGCGTAAAGTCGTTGAATAAGGCAACGGCCATCAGCACCATCAGGATGCCGAAACCGGCTCGCTGCCCCACTTCCATCCAGCGTTCCGGCGGCGGACTGCCCCGGATGATCTCGACGAGATAATACAGCAGGTGCCCACCGTCCAACATCGGAATGGGCAGGAGATTGAGCACGCCGAGGCTGACGCTGACCAGGGCGAGAAAGGCGATGTACGCCTCCAGGCCCATGCGGGCGGTCTGCCCGGCATAGTCGGCGATGGTGACCGGGCCGCTCAGGTTGCTCAGGGAAACGCTCCCCACCACCATCTTGCCGAGCATGCGCAGCGAGAACCACGATACGTCGGCCGTGCGCTCCACTCCCATCCAGAGGCTTGCCAAGGGCCCGTGGCGCACCGTGATGAGCTGCACGTCGCCTCCGATCTGGGCCCCGATGCGCCCGATCACCCTGCCGTCCGGCTGCCGCTCTTCCCGGGGAAGCACGTCGACGGACAGGCGCGTGTCGCCGCGCATGATCGCCAGCCTGAGGGGCTGGCCAGGATGCTCCTGGATCAACCCGATGAGCTCGGACGCCGACAGGTCGGCCTTGCCGCCGGCGCCGACGATGCGGTCTCCGGCCTGCAGCCCCGCCTGGGCCGCGGCGCTATCGGGCAGCACGCCGCGCACGACAGGCCGGGGGGCGGCCAGCGCGAATCCCTCCCTGCCCAGGAGGTCCCCCTCCATCTGGCCCAGCTCGGCGCCCGAGAAATCGACCGTGCGCAGGCGGCGCTCGCCCGACGCGGCCTGCACCTCGATGGCGGCCCGCCGCTTGTCCGTCAGGCTCTTGAGCAGCAGCCAGCGTGCGTCGCTCCAGGTCTTCACCTCGCTGCCATCGACGGCCAGGATCCGGTCGCCCGCCTCCACGCCGGCAACGGCCGCTGGCGAGCCCGCCGGCGGCGCGCCGAGCACGGGAGCGGGCTCCTTGACCCCCATCATGTTCAGCGCTGCATACAAGAGCGCCGCGAGCGCAAGGTTGAACACCGGGCCCGCCGCCACGATGGCGATGCGCTTGCCCACGGGCTGTGCGTTGAAGGAGCGGCTGCGCTCCTCGGGCGCGACCGTCCCTTCCCGTTCGTCCAGCATCTTCACGTAGCCGCCCAGCGGAATGGCGGACAACGCCCACTCGGTGCCATGGCGGTCGGTCCGCTTGCACAGCACCTTGCCGAAACCGACGGAAAACCGCAGGATACGCACGCCGCATGCGCGCGCGACCAGATAGTGGCCAAGCTCGTGGATGACGACCAGGATGCCCAATGCGACGGCGAAAGCCGCCAAGGTCAACAACATGCAAGCCTCCTTGCTTCGGCGTCGCGCCTCGCGCACCGAACCGACGATTTAACACCGAACCGCGCCTGGGTGGCCGGACGGAACGGGTGATTCCGGTAAGCGGACATGACAGGATTATGGGGTAAACGCCGCGCGACCCACTTGCGCGAGCGGCGAGCCCACCTAGAGCAACCCTCGCCTACGCGCCCGCAGCACGTCGCAGTGCTTCCCGGGCCCGCATCCGCGCTTCGCGGTCCAGGTCCAGCAGCCCTTCCAGGCTGTCCAACCGGCCGCCGGTTTGCTCCTGCGCCTGCAACACCGTATCGATGATAGCCGCGATGGCCGTATACGGCGCCGCCCCCTGGAGGAAGGCCTCCACCGCTACTTCGTTGGCGGCATTCAAGGCCACGCAGGCACCCTGCCCCGCGCGCAGCGCCTCGAACGCCAGCCGCAGGCAGGGAAAACGCGCGAAATCGGGCGCCTCGAAGTCCAGCCGGCCGAGCCGGGCGAGGTCGAGCGGCCCGACGCCGGCGGCGATGCGCTCGGGGAAAGCCAGCCCGTAGGCGATGGGCGTGCGCATGTCCGGCTGGCCGAGCTGCGCCAAGACCGACCCGTCGTCGTATTCCACCATGGAATGAACGACGCTCTGGGGATGGATCAACACGTCGATGCGATCAGGCGGCATGGAGAACAACCAATGCGCCTCGATGACTTCCAAGCCCTTATTGAGCATGGTGGCCGAATCGACCGAGATCTTGCGGCCCATGGACCAGTTGGGGTGGGCGCAGGCCTGCTCCGGCGTCACGCTGGCCAGTTCTGCCAGCGGACGGGTCCTGAAGGGCCCGCCCGAGGCGGTCAGCAACAGCCTGCGCACGCCCGGCGCGGATTGCTGCGCCCCATTGGCCCGCGTGCCGTGTGGCAGGCATTGGAAAATGGCGTTGTGCTCGCTGTCGATCGGCAGGAGCTCGGCCCCGCTCTCCCGCACGGCGTCCATGAACAGCCTTCCGGCCACCACCAGCGCTTCCTTGTTGGCCAGGAGCACGCGCTTGCCCGCGCGTGCGGCCGCCAAGGCCGAAGGCAGTCCCGCGGCCCCCACGATGGCGGCCATGACCGTGTCGCTGGCCGGATCGGCAGCAGTCTCGACCAAGGCCTGGGCGCCGACCCGGATTTCCGGCATGGGCGCCCCACCCCGCCAGGCTTGCACGAAACGGTCGCGCGCCGCATCGTCGGACACCACGACCACTGCGGCGCGGCAGGCCGCCGCCTGCTCGGCGAGCCGGTCCATGCGGGTATGGGCGCTGAGCGCATGGACGCGGTAGCGCTGCGGATGGCGGGCGATGACGTCCAGCGTGCTCACGCCGATGGAGCCCGTGGCGCCGAGTATGGTGACGGTACGACGAGTCATGACAGCAATACAGCGAGCGGCAGCACCGGGATCAGGGCGTCGATCCGATCAAGCACCCCGCCGTGGCCGGGCAGCAGGCCGCTGGAATCTTTGACGCCGGCGCGGCGCTTGATCAGCGATTCGAACAAATCCCCGGCGATGGACAGCGCCGCCAGCACCACGGCCAGGGCGAAGGTCCCCCCCCACCCCCAGCG